>NZ_POHV01000064.1:0-16803 GCF_002884345.1 Pseudomonas sp. GW456-12-10-14-LB2 | reverse complement strand
GAGTAGGTCATCGTCAAGATTAAATTCCGAAACCCCAATTGCGAAAGCAGTTGGGGTTTTGTTTTGCCCGCAGGAAAGTGGTCCGACCGCCGTTACTGCAACCATTGGGGAAATCCCTCTGAAATGAGCGCTCCGTTTTTGGTATGGTGCAGCTCGTTTTTTAACGGACTGATGTCACGCCCAAGGATCGGCGCTCATTTTTTGTCAAAGAGTGGCTGCAGAAATGCCCGAACCCATCCCTATCAAGGATCACGAAAAAGAGACGCGATTGGTCAACAAACGCCTGATCGCCTGTGCCTTGTTCGTCTTCGCTGTCAGTTGCGCCCTGGTTGTGCGCCTGTACATCCTGCAAGTCGTCGAGTTCGACTACCACTCGACTATCTCCGAAAACAACCGCGTCCATGTCCTGCCGATCCCGCCGACACGCGGCTTGATTTACGATCGCAACGGCGTATTGCTGGCCGACAACCGTCCCAGCTACAACCTGACCATCACCCGCGAACGCGCGACCGACGTCAACCAGGAGCTGGATGAAGTCATTAGCCTCCTGCACCTGCCCGCTGAAGACCGCACAGTCTTCGACAAGGCCATGAAGCAGTCGCGTCACCCGTTTACACCCGTAACGCTGTTCTATGAACTGACCGAAGAACAGATCGCCGTGCTGGCAGTCAACGAGTTCCGCTTGCCGGGCCTGGATGTCGAGCCGCAATTCGTTCGTAACTACCCGCTGGGCGCACACTTCGCACACTCGATCGGCTACGTCGGCCGCATCAACGAGAAAGAATCCAAGACTCTCGATTCCGTCGAATACCGCGGCACCCAATCCATCGGCAAGACCGGTATCGAACGCTTCTACGAGCCACAGCTGCACGGCCACGTCGGATACGAGGAAGTAGAAACCAATGCTCAGGGCCGCGTCCTGCGCGTGCTAAAACACACCGATCCGGTACCCGGCAAAAACATCGTCCTGAGCCTCGACGTCAAACTCCAGGAAGCCGCCGAAGCCGCACTCGGCGACCGTCGCGGCTCGGTCGTTGCACTAGACCCATCGACCGGTGAAGTGCTGGCCATGGTCAGCAACCCCAGCTTCGACCCCAACTTGTTCGTGACCGGTATCAGTTCCAAGGAATATTCCGCGCTGCGCGACTCAATCGACCGCCCGTTGTTTAACCGCGTACTGCGCGGCCTGTATGCACCCGGTTCGACGATCAAGCCGGAAGTGGCCATCGCTGGCCTAGACGCTGGTGTCGTCACGCCACAAACCCGGGTTTTCGATCCTGGCTACTACCAACTACCGGACTTCGACCACAAGTACCGCAACTGGAACCATAGCGGCGATGGCTGGGTGGACATGGACGCAGCGATCATGCGTTCCAACGACACCTACTTCTACGATCTGGCGCACAAGCTCGGCATCGATCGCTTGCACGATTACATGGCGATGTTCGGCCTCGGCGAGAAAGTCTCACTCGACATGTTCGAGGAATCTCCCGGCCTGATGCCGTCCCAGGCCTGGAAGCGCGCCACGCGCCGGCAGGCCTGGTTCCCCGGCGAAACAGTGATCCTCGGCATCGGTCAGGGCTACATGCAGGTCACGCCGCTGCAACTGGCTCAAGCCACTGCATTGATTGCCAATAAGGGCATCTGGAACCGTCCGCATCTGGCCAAGACCGTCGACGGGGTGGCACCAGTGGACGAACACCCGATGCCGAACATCTTGCTCAAGGATCCGCGTGACTGGGAGCAGGTCAACCACGGCATGCAGATGGTGATGCACGATGCCCGAGGTATTGCTCGTGCTGCGGCGGCCGGCGCGCAATACCGCATCGCCGGCAAGAGTGGTACGGCGCAGGTGGTGGCGATCAAGCAGGGCGAGCGCTACAACCGCGAGAAAACCCTCGAGCGCCATCGTGACAACGCGTTGTTCGTCGGTTTCGCCCCGGCCGAGCATCCGAAGATCGCCATCTCGGTGATGATCGAAAACGGCGAAGCCGGTGGCCGAGTCGCAGGTCCTGTGGTGCGGCAGATCATGGACGCCTGGCTACTCGATCAGGACGGTCATCTCAAGCCGCAATACGCGGCGCCGACCAAGGCGCCGGGCGATCCCCACGTTTAACCCGCCACAGCTTCACAGCACAGGCTCACGCAAGCTGAGCATGTGCTGGAAGCTGTCGAGGAACACCGTTTCCGCCTGGGTCATCTTCTGTTCGTGATTCCACAGCAGCTGAATATCGAAATCCACCACCCCATCCTCCGGCGGCAAGCGCCACAGCAGACCCTGTTCGACATCCCGCCGTACAAGGTGAGTCGGCAGACAGCCAATCCCGAACCCAGCACAGATCAGACGATAAATCTCTTCGAAACTGGTGGAGGAGGCGACGATCTTGCCGGTAAACCCCTGTTGGTCACGAAACAGCGTCAACGGTGAAAGATTGCCGCCGAGCTGATCGCTGGTGAAGCTGACAAAGTTCTCCGCCGCCAGTTGCTCCAGCGTCAGATTCTGCTGCCCGAACAGTCGATGCCGCTGCCCGCAAAAGTATGCGTAGCGCTCTCGGAACAGCACTCGTTGCTCCAGCCGAGGCTGTGGCAGGCGACATAATCCCACTCCCACCGTAGCGGTCTTTTGCAGCAATGAACTGATGATGTTCGAGCTGCCCATCACCTCGACTTCCAGCTCGATTTTCGGGTGAGTTTCGTGGAAGTCCGCAAGGAACTCATCGTAATGCCGCGCCTGCACGCCACTGACGGTGAGGATGCGGATCTTGCCCACCACGTCGTCATGACGGTTCTCGACCACGGTGCCCAAACGGGAAATATCGCCGTAGATATCCGCCGCAATCCGCAGAACTTCCTCCCCGGTTACCGTCAGATCAAAGCGCCGTCCGCTGCGGGCAATCAACACACAATCCAGTTGCTCTTCGAGACGTTTCAACGCCTGACTGACCGCCGATTGGGTGATGTGCAGTCGGGCAGCGGCGCGACTCATGCTGCCTTCCTGCCCGATTACCAGATACGTGCGCAGCAGGTTCCAGTCCAGCCGGTCATTGAGAAAACGCCGGCGGACCCAGGGATTGGCGGAAGAAGTCATGTAGTAGGCACGCTAATAGTAAAGATAAGTTTTTGAAAATTGACTAATCCTGTCACGGAAGCGATAAAGCCCACAAGCGCCACAGAGCGCGACCGTCAGCCGCCTCGACACCTGCCCAAAACTATAAATACACAGGGTTCTTGCATGCATACCACCGCTCAGCCGCGTCGCGCCGCGGCCGCTGCCTTCATTGGCACGACCATCGAGTTCTACGATTTCTACATCTACGCCACCGCTGCCGCACTGGTGCTCGGGCAGGTGTTCTTTCCCAGCAGTGACCCGGTGACCAGCACGCTCGCCGCGTTCGGCAGTTTCGCCGTCGGCTTCATCGCCCGCCCGATGGCCGGCATGGTGTTCGGCCATCTGGGCGATCGCCTCGGTCGCAAGAAAATGCTGCTGGTGACCATGGCGCTGATGGGCCTGGCCACGGCGGGTATCGGTCTGTTGCCAAGCTATGCCAGCGTCGGCATCTGGGCGCCGATCGGGTTGATCGTGTTGCGCCTGATCCAGGGCATCTCCGTCGGCGGCGAGTGGGGCGGGGCAGTGTTGATGGCCAGTGAGCACGCTCCGGCCAAGCGCAAGACCTTCTACGCCTCGTTCGCCCAGCTCGGCAGCCCGGCGGGTTTGTTGTTGGCGTTGATCGCGTTCCGCCTGGTGACGTCGCTGTCGCCGGAAGACTTCCTCGCCTGGGGCTGGCGTCTGCCGTTTCTCGCCAGCGGCGTGCTGATGATGGTCGGTCTGATGATCCGCTCCGGGGTGCATGAATCACCGGAATTCGCCAAGGCCAAGGACAACAACGAGACAGCGAAGTACCCGGTGAAAGACGTGATCCGTCAGTGCTGGCGGCAGATCCTGTTTGCCGCCGCCGCCGTCACCATCGGTTCGGCCGGCTTCTTCTTCACCAACACCTTCATGATCACCTACGTCACCCAATATCAGGGCATCCCGCGTTCGACCATTCTCGACTGCCTGTTTCTGGTGACCGTCATTCAACTGCTATCGCAACCGGTATCGGCATTGCTCGCCGAACGCATTGGCGAAGGGCGATTCCTGATGCTGGTGGCGTTGCTGTGCATGGTCACGCCGTACCCGATGTTCCTGCTGGTCGGCACTCAAAACATTCTGTTGATGACCCTCGGCATCGCCGTCGCGGTGGTGATTCTCTCGGCCTTATATGCGGTGATCGCTGGGTACATGACCCAGGCCTTCCCGGTGCACCTGCGTTACTCGGGCATTTCCATCGCTTACCAACTGAGCTGCGCATTGGCCGGCGGCACCACGCCGCTGATCGGCACGCTGTTGGCCAGCAAGTTTTCCGGACAGTGGCTGCCATTGGCGGTGTTCTTCACGCTGCTGTCGGCCCTGTCGCTGATCGGTGTCTGTGGCCTCGCGCGTCTGCGGGCCAACCCGGTCGTCCTTCATACCAACAAAGAGGTGTACTCGTGAGTAAGCCCGCCCACATTGATCCGATCGAATGGCAAGCCCGTTGCGACCTCGCCGCGCTGTACCGCTTGATCGCGCACTTTCGCATGACCGACCTGATCGACACCCACATCACCCTGCGGATTCCGGGGCCTGAGCATCATTTCCTGATCAACCGCTATGGCGTGATCTTCGACCGCATGCGCGCCTCCGATCTGGTGCGCATCGATCAGGACGGGCGCATCGTCGACCCGGAATACGCCGGGCATCGGGTCAACGCCGCCGGCTTCGTGATCCACTCGGCGATCCACATGGCACGCCCGGATCTGAACTGCGTGATCCACACCCACACCGCCGCCGGCATGGCCGTCGCCGCGCAGAAACAAGGCCTGCTGCCGATCAGTCAGCACGCACTGAAGTTCTACGGAAAACTTGCTTACCACACCTACGAAGGCATCGCGCTGTCGCTGGATGAGCGTGAGCGCTTGATCGCCGATCTCGGCCCGCACCGGGCGATGATCCTGCGCAATCACGGCCTGCTGGTCGGCGGTTCCGGCGTGGCTCAGGCATTCCAGGAAATCCACTTTCTGGAGCGTGCCTGCCAGGCGCAAGTGCAGGCGCTGGCCGGCGGTTGCGAGCTGCATTACCCGTCGCCGGAAGTCTGCGCCCACACCGCCGAACAGTTCGACCGCGATGAGCAGGACAACATCATCGACCTGGCCTGGGAGGCCGCACTGACCCTGATCGAATCCCAGCGCGAGTCCTATCTGTCATGAACACCGTTGCACTGATGTCCCGCGACACGCTGTTGCTCAAACAATTGCAGGAGGCCTTTGCACGCCGCGCGCCGCAGCTTTCGGCGGTGCTGGCCGACGATCCCCGGGCGGCGAATGCGCAGATCGCGGCTTGTTGGTTTCCGCTGCCGGACAGCCTCGCCGCGTTACCCAATCTGCAAGTGATTCACTCGGTCGCCGCCGGGATCGATCACCTGGAGCACGATCCGTCTTGCCCCGATTTGCCGGTGTGCCGCGTGGTTGATCCCGGCCACCGCCAAGGCATGACCGAGTACGTACGCTGGGCGGTGATTCACTTTCATCGCGGCTTCGATCAAGTGCTGGAGCAACAGCGCCAACAGCATTGGGAGCGACCGCTGCAACGCCCGGCCCATGAGTTTAGGATCGGTGTGATGGGGCTCGGCTCGCTCGGCAGCGCGATTGCCCAGGACCTGGCCAGTGCCGGTTACGACGTGCGGGGCTGGGCGCGCAGCAGCAAGGATTTACCTGGCGTGAAGACCTTCGCCGGCACCGATGCCTTCAACCCGTTCCTCGACGGCGTGGAGTTGCTGATCAACCTGTTGCCGCTCACCCACGAGACTCGCGGCATCCTCAATCGTCAGACTTTCGAGCACTTGGCCAATGGCGCGGCACTGGTCAACGTCGGGCGCGGCGGGCATCTGAATATCGAGGATCTGCAACAAGCGCTGGCCCGGGGAAAACTGCGC
Source organism: Pseudomonas sp. GW456-12-10-14-LB2 (assembly GCF_002884345.1). Lineage (NCBI taxonomy): Bacteria > Pseudomonadati > Pseudomonadota > Gammaproteobacteria > Pseudomonadales > Pseudomonadaceae > Pseudomonas > Pseudomonas sp. GW456-12-10-14-LB2. Next base: position 10,792 of record NZ_POHV01000064.1, on the reverse strand, counting down.
GGTGCACTGCTCGATGTCTTCGAACAGGAACCGCTGCCCGCCGATCATTCGCTGTGGAAAACCCCGGGCGTGACCATCACCCCGCACATGGCCTCGGCGGCATCTCACGACTGCATCGCCGAACAGATCGCCGAAAACTTCCGCCGATTGAATGCCGGTGAACCGTTGCTCAACAGCGCGGATCGACTGCTCGGTTACTGATCCGCCAGACAGGCCTGCAAACGTTCGATGAACAGCGTCTCGGCGCGGCTCAGGCGCTGGTCGCGGTTCCACAACAGATGAATGTCGACATCGGCAATCCCCTCGTGGGGCGGCAGGCGCCAGAGCAATCCGGCGTCGACGTCCGCCGCCACCACGTGCTCCGGCAAACAGCCGATGCCGAACCCGGCGATCACCAGTCGCCGCACTTCTTCCAGGCTCGGCGATGACGCGACGATGCGTCCGCTGAAGCCCTGTTGATCGCGAAAAATCGTCAGCGGCGAGAGCATGCCGCCAATCTGGTCACTGGTGAAACTGACGAAGTTCTCCCGCTGCAAGTCGCCTTCACCAACGTCCTGCCGGCCAAACAGTGCATGGTGCTTGCCACAGAAAAACGCATAGCGCTGACGCAGAAACAGACGCTGTTCCAGACGCGGTTGCGGGCGGCGATTGAGGCTCAGGCCAAGGGTCGCGGTTTTCTCCTGGAGGGCGCTGACGATGTCCGAACTGCGCATCACGTCGACCTCCAGATCGACTCGTGGATACAGCCTATGGAAGTCGGCGAGGAAGTCATCGAAGCGATCGGAAAAGATCCGGCTGATGATCAGCAGTCGCACTTTGCCGATCACTTCGTCGGCCGGTTGCTCCAGCAGGCTGCTGACCTGAGACATCTGCCCGTAGATCTCGCCGGCCAGTTCGAAGATCTGCTCGCCGACTTCGGTAAGGGCAAAGCGCGGGCCGCGTCGGGCAATCAACTGGCGACCCAATTGCTCCTCCAGACGCTTGAGCGCCTGGCTCACCGCCGGTTGAGTCAGGTGCAGACGCGCGGCGGCGCGGCTGATGCTCAGCTCCTGGCCGATCACCCGAAAGGTGCGCAGCAGGTTCCAGTCGAGGCGGTCGTTGAGCAGGCGTTGCACATCACGTTCGGCCATGGCGACTCTCGATTATAAGATGAGGTAATAATCGGAATAATAAATAGAAAATTGACTAATCATAGCCCCGGGACGATAAATCACCCCACGACAGGCGCCGCCAGAGCGCCTCGGATTTAGCGTTTTCCTCCTGCCAAAAAAACAATCAAAGGAGCCCGACCCCATGAAGCCCCACGCTTCGAACCAGCCGCGCCGTGCGGCGGCCGCAGCCTTCATCGGCACCATGATCGAGTGGTACGACTTTTACATCTACGCCACCGCCGCCGCGCTGGTGTTCGGCGCGCTGTTCTTTCCCTCCGACGATCCGCTGTTCAGCACCATGGCCGCATTCGGCACCTTCGCGGTGGGCTTCTTTGCCCGGCCGTTGGGCGGGATCATTTTCGGTCATATCGGTGACCGCATCGGCCGCAAGAAATCGCTGATCATCACGCTGTTGATGATGGGCGTGGTCACGGTGTGCATCGGTCTGTTGCCGACCTACGCGCAGATCGGCGCAACCGCACCGGTGCTGCTGATTCTGTTGCGCATCGTCCAGGGCATCGCCGTGGGTGGCGAGTGGGGCGGGGCGGTGTTGATGGCCGGCGAGCATGCGCCGAAGGGCCGGCGCAATTTTTTCGCTTCGTTCGCGCAACTGGGCAGCCCGGCGGGTTTGATTTTGTCGCTGCTGGCGTTCAGTGCGGTCACCCGTTTGCCGGAAGAAGACCTGATGAGTTGGGGCTGGCGTCTGCCGTTCCTCGCCAGTGCGCTGTTGCTGCTGGTGGGCCTGGCGATTCGCTTGGGCGTGAACGAGTCACCGGAATTCCTCGCCAGCCGCGAGCAGGCCAGCAAGCAGATCAAGAAAGAACAGGCGCCGGTGATGGAAGTCCTGCGCACCGCGTGGCGTCCGCTGTTGCTGTGCATCGGCGCCAACACGCTGGGCATCGCCGGGGTGTATTTCACCAACACCTTCATGATCGCCTACACCACTCAGCAACTGGCGCTGCCGCGTTCGCTGATTCTCGAATGCCTGTTCTTCGTCGCGATCATCCAGTTCTGCATTCAGCCGCTGGCCGCGTGGACGGCGGAGAAGATCGGCGCGACGCGTTTCCTGTGTCTGGTGTCGCTGCTGGCGATGGTCTCGCCGTACCCGATGTTCGTGTTGGTCAGTTCGGCCCAGGCGCCGCTGATCATCCTCGGCATCGCGCTGGCGGTGGTGTGCATGGCCTCGTTCTACGCGGTGATTGCCGGGTACGTCAGCGGCATGTTCGAGACCCGCGTGCGCTACACCGCGATCTCGCTGGCCTATCAGATTTGCGGTGCGGTGGCCGGTGGGCTGACGCCGCTGATCGGCACGATGCTGGCGCACAAATTCACCGGGCAATGGTGGCCGATGGCGGTGTTCTACAGCCTGATCGCCGGCATTTCGCTGATCTGCGTGCTGTCCCTCGCCCGTCGTCACACCAGTGCCCATCGCGCGGAAATGGCCCGTGCCTGACCCGGAATTTCAGGAGAACCTCATGTTGAAAATCAATGGCGAACGCCTGTGGGCGAGCCTGATGGCCATGGCCGAAATCGGTGCGACAGCTCGAGGCGGCAGCTGCCGTCTGGCATTGAGCGACGAAGACAAGGCCGGTCGCGAACTGTTCGCCCACTGGTGCCGCGAAGCCGGCATGACCCTGAGCGTGGACGCCATCGGCAACCTGTTCGCCCGTCGCGCCGGCACCGATCCGGACGCCGCGCCGGTGATGATGGGCAGCCACCTCGACACCCAACCCGAAGGCGGGCGATTCGACGGCGTCTACGGTGTACTCGCCGGGCTGGAAGTGGTGCGTTGCCTCAACGACCTGAACATCCAGACCCGCAAACCGCTGGAAGTGGCGGTGTGGACCAACGAAGAAGGCGCGCGCTTCACCCCGGCCATGTTTGGCTCGGCGGTGTTCACCGGGATCATGGAGCTGAACGCCGCGCTGGCGGTGCGCGATGTCGATGGCATCAGCGTCGCAGAAGCTTTGCAGCGTACCGGTTACGCCGGTGAACGTCCGTTGGGCGGCGCGGTGGATGCGTATTTTGAAGCGCACATCGAGCAAGGCCCGATCCTTGAAGACAACGCCAAAAGCATCGGCGTGGTCACGGGCGGTCAGGCGATCCGCTGGCTAGATGTGCGCGTGGAAGGCATGGCTGCCCATGCCGGCACCACGCCGATGCCGCTACGCAAAGATGCGCTGTACGGTGTGGCGCGGATGATTCAGGCGATTGAAGGTCTGGCCGCAGATTTTGCCCCCGAAGGCCTGACCACGGTCGGCGAGTTGAGCATCAACAAGTCGTCGCGCAACACCATTCCGGGGCTGGTGAATTTCACCGTCGATCTGCGTCATCACCGGGACGAAGCGATTGCTGCCATGGAACAACAGGTCCGCGCCCGCTTGCAGGCCATCGCCGATGGCCGAGGTCTGAACCTGACGATCACCCCCCACTGGATCAGCCCGGCCACGCCGTTCGACGCCGAATGTGTGGCGGCCGTGCAAGAGGCGGTGGATGCACTGGGCTACGCTCAGCAGTCGATTGTCAGCGGCGCCGGGCATGACGCGATTCACCTCGCGCGTTTCTGCCCGACGGCGATGGTGTTCATCCCGTGCGCTGGCGGCCTGAGCCACAACGAAGCCGAAGACGTGTTGCCCGAAGACGTGAAGCAGGGCACCGATGTATTGCTCAATGCCGTGCTGGCCCGCGCCGGTCGAATCGAACAGGGAACCTGAACCATGCGCAGTTTTTTCCACCCCGAACAATTGCTCCACCATCCACGCAGCTATTACTCGCGCGGGCAGATGCGTACGCCGCAGGAAGTGCCCGAGCGTGCGCAACGTCTGGTGCAAGCCGCCCATGGCTTGGGCTTCAGTGTCGAGCAACCCGCCGATGCCGGCCTCGCACCGTTGCTGGCGGTGCATGGCGCGCCGTATCTGACCTTTCTTCAGGAAGCGCACGCACGCTGGAAAGAAATCCCCGAAGACTGGGGCGATGAGGTGATGTCGAACATCTTCGTCCGCGAGCCCAATGCATTGCGCGGCATCCTCGCCCAGGCGGCGCGCTATCTGGCGGACGGCAGTTGCCCGGTGGGCGAGCAGACCTGGCGCTCGGCCTACTGGTCGGCGCAAAGCGCAGTGGCTGGCGCTCAGGCACTGATCGAAGGTGAGCCGGCGGCCTACGCCTTGTGCCGTCCGCCGGGGCATCATGCCCGGGCCGAAGCGGCGGGTGGTTTCTGCTACGTGAACAACGCGGCGGTGGCGGCGCAGGTGCTGCGTGACAAGTTTGAAAAAGTCGCCGTGCTCGACACCGACATGCACCACGGTCAGGGCATCCAGGAGATTTTCTACGACCGCGATGACGTGCTCTACGTCTCGGTGCATGGCGATCCGACGAACTTCTATCCGGGTGTCGCCGGGTTCGCCGACGAGCGCGGCAGCGGCGCGGGGGAGGGCTTCAACCTCAATCTGCCGATGGCCCACGGTTCAAGCGAAGCGGACTTCCTCGGGCAACTTGACGTCGCATTGAACGCGGTACGCGAGTTCGGCGCCGAGGTGCTGGTGCTGTCGTTGGGCTTCGATATCTATGAGCTGGACCCGCAAAGCAAAGTTGCCGTGACCCGTGAAGGCTTTGCGGTGCTGGGCGAGCGGATCCGCAGCCTGGGCCTGCCATGCCTGATCGTGCAGGAGGGCGGTTATCACCTGGAAAGTCTCGAAGACAACGCCCGGGCGTTTTTCGTGAATGGCGAGGTGTGGCAGCACTGAGGCAATCCACCTGACGAAGCGCCCTGTGGTGCTTGCCATCGCCCTGACGTTAACGTAAACATTGGCGTCAGGGCGCTGATGTAAAAAAGCGCAAAGCGGACCGCTCCGGAGCGCTTGATGACTCTTATAAAAACAACCGATCCCAAGTCTCACCACGAAGCCCGGCTGGCCCGGGAAAAACTCCATCTCGAAGGGCAGGTCCCGGATGGCGTGTTGCGTGCGGAGATCGATGCTTCGTGGCGGCGCAGCCTGAGCCACGGCGTGCATTTCAATGGCAAACATGAGTTGGCGCTGGAGTCGAGCGCCAGTCTCGATGTGTTGCTGGCGAGCAATCGCCTGCTGATCGATGCGGCGATACCGGCTATCGATTACCTGGCCGAACGTCAGGGCAAGGAAGGCCTGATCATCCTCGCCAATTCCGACGCCACCATCCTTGCGGTCGAGGGACGTGCCGACCGGCTCAAGGGCAGCGGTCTGCAGGACATCACCCTCGGCGCCTGCTGGAGCGAAGCCGCTCGTGGTACCAACGCCCTCGGCACGGCGTTGGTCGAAGCGCGGCCCACCCTGATCGATTGCGGCGAACACTACCTCGACCGCCTCACCGACTTCTCCTGCACCTCGGTGCCGATCCATTGCCCCCAAGGCGAAATTCTCGGCGTCCTCGACCTGACCCGCGAAGGCCCGCTCGGCCGCGTCCACGACAGCACCGCGCTGCTGAGCATGGCGGTCAGCCAGATCGAGAGCCGGGTGTTCAACAACAGCTTTCCCGATCAAATCGTCCTCGCCTTCCACAGTCGCCGCCAGTATCTCGAATCGCCATGGCAAGGCCTGCTCGCGGTCAGTCTCGGCGGGCAGATTCTGGCGGTCAGCGCCCAGGCCTGCCAGTTGCTGCGGGCCGAACGTTCGGCGCTGGTCGGACGGCGTTGCGAAGAATTTCTCGGGGTCGATGGCGTGCAATTGCTGACCCGTCTACAACAGGGGGGCGTCGGCAGTGTGCAGACCGCCAAGGGCGAATTTTTCTACAAGACCCTGCGAGCCCCAGCGCGTTCGGTCAACCTCGGCGGCCCGCCGCGCAGCGTGGCGAAAACCGCCAAGGCACAGCCGGATCTGGAAGCACTGGCCGGCAACAACCCTCGCTACGCTCGAGCCCTGCGCATGGCCCGCCAAGGTCTCGCGAATGAACTACCGGTGCTGTTGCTCGGCGAAACCGGCACCGGTAAAGAAGTGATCGCTCGCGCCCTGCACCTGGCCGGCAGCCGCAGCGACAAACCGTTCGTGGCCGTGAACTGCGCGGCGATTCCCGAAGGTCTGATCGAATCGGAACTGTTCGGCTACCGCGAAGGCGCGTTCACCGGATCGCGTCGGGGCGGCATGATCGGGCGCCTGCAACAGGCCCATGGCGGCACCTTGTTCCTCGATGAAATCGGCGACATGCCGCTGGCCTTGCAGGCGCGTCTGCTGCGGGTTTTACAGGATCGTAAGGTCGCGCCGCTGGGTGCCGGGGAAGAGCAGGACATCGACGTCGCGCTGATCTGCGCCACCCACCGCGACCTCAAGCGTCAGGTCGAAGACAAGCAATTTCGCGAGGACCTGTTCTACCGGGTCAACGGCATCAGCGTGATGCTCCCGGCCCTGCGTGAGCGCGATGACTTCAGCGCGCTGGTCACTCGGCTGCTGAATAAACTCGACGCGCCGAACGCCGTACTGCACGACGACCTCAATCGCCTGCTCGCGGGTTATCACTGGCCGGGCAACATCCGCCAACTGGAAATGGTCTTGCGCACCGCTTTGGCCATGCGCGAACCCGGTGAAACGGTGCTGACCCTCGATCATCTGCCCGACAGCATGCTCGACGAACTCTGCGCCACCGAGAAACCCCAGACCGGCAGCATTCGCGAGAACGAGCTGGAGATGATCCGCCAGTCCCTCGATTCCCATCAGGGCAACGTCTCGGCCGCCGCCGATGCCCTTGGCATCAGCCGCGCGACCCTGTACCGCAAACTCAAACAGTTGCGCTCGTGATGCAGCGCCTGTTTGTAAGGCTGATCGACAGCTCGAACCCCGCCGCGCTGCAAGCGGCGTTGCGCTGGTTGTACGGTTTCGTGCGGCCGCAGCGGTTGGCGATTGCCGGCCTGCTCGGTCTGTCGGTGTGCGCGTCGCTGCTGGTGCTGGTGCAGCCGTGGCTGATCAAACTGCTGATCGACGACGGCTTGCTGGCGCGCAACTTTCCGATGCTGGTACTGATCGCGGTGTTGATGATCATCGCGGGACTGCTCGGCACGGCGTTGTCGGGGATCAACCGCTATCTGCACACGCGCCTTTCCGGGCGGATTCTGTTTGCCCTGCGCGATGACCTTTACCGGCATCTGCAAAAACTGTCGCCAAGTTTCTACGGCCAGCGGCGGATCGGCGATCTGATGTCGCGGCTCGACGGCGATGTGGCGGAGATTCAGCGCTTCGCCGTGGACTCGTTGTTCTCGGCGGTATCGAGCGTGATCGGCCTGGTGGTGGCGATCGCAATGTTGTTCACGCTGTCTTGGAAACTGTCATTGCTGGCGCTGGTGCTGATCCCGCTCGATGTGCTGTGGCTGCGCTGGATGCGGCGCAAGGTCGAGCGCGACGTGCGGCAATTGCGCGAGCGTTCGGCGGACATGTCGTCGTTCATGGTCGAGACCCTGCCGGTGATGAAATTCATCCAGTCCGCCGGCCAGCAGCAGCGTGAAGCGCGACGTCTGGAAAGCCTCGGGCAGGGCTACATGAACCAGTTGCTGCGCCTGCAGGTCACCGAGTTTTTCACCCAGGCTGTGCCGGGCACATTGACCTCGCTGTCCCGCGCCTGTGCGTTTTTGATCGGCGGTTATTGGGTGGTGCAGGGCACCTGGCAACTCGGTGCGCTGATCGCGTTTTCCACCTATTTGGGGATGGCGGTCGGGCCGGTGCAAAGTTTGTTGGGGTTGTACGTGGCGATCCAGCGCATGACCGTCAGCCTCGGTCGGGTCATGGAGTTGCGCGGCGAAGAACCCACGGTGTTTTCACCGGTCACGCCGAAACCGTTTCCCACTTCCGGCGACCTGCGTTTCGACGCGGTGCACTTCAGCCATCCGGGTCGACCAAGTACGTTGAGCGGCATCGAGGCGACGATTCCCTACGGTTTGAAAGTCGCCTTGAGCGGCGGCTCCGGCGTCGGCAAATCGACGCTGATCGATCTGCTGCAACGGCATCACGATCCGCAGTCCGGACGAGTGCTGCTCGGCGAAGTGGATCTGCGTGAACTGGAGCTGTTCGAGCTGCGTCGACGCATCGCCGTGGTCAGTCAGGACATCGTGCTGTTTCGCGGCAGCCTCGCCGACAACCTGGCTTACGCAGTGCCGGACGCCAGCCGCGAAGCCATCGCCGAAGTCGCACGGCTGGCGCAACTCGACAGCCTGATCGCGTCGTTACCCGAAGGCCTCGACAGCCCATTGGGCGAGCGCGGTCAGCAATTGTCCGGTGGGCAGAAACAGCGCATCGCGATTGCCCGGGCGCTGTTGCAGGATCCGCTGATTCTGGTGCTCGACGAAGCCACGTCGGCCGTCGACGAAACTACCGAGCGCGAGGTGATCGAAGCCATCGACCGCTTGTTTGCCGGGCGCACGCGGATCCTCATAAGCCATCGTCCGTCGACCCTGGCCGATGCCGATCTGCGCTTTGAATTGCTCGACGGTGTGCTCATTTCGAAAACGGTGCTGCATGAAGCCTGAGTTGCGTATCGGTGTGGTCGACAGCGGACACTCGGCAGCGCAGCGGGTGCAGGTGATTGCCGGGCGGCGTTTCTCGTTGCTGGAGGATGGCCTGGCCGAATCGGAGTTGCGCGACGATCCTCTCGGGCATGGCAGCGCAGTGATCGAAGCAATCAGTCGTCGGGCACCGGCCGCAAAAATCTGCGTGGCCCAGGTGTTCGATCAGCGCGGCGTTACCAGTGCATTGCAGATCGCCTCGGCCATCGACTGGCTGGTGGCGCAGGACGTGCGGCTGATCAATCTGAGCCTCGGCCTGCGCCAGGATCGCAGCCTGTTGCACGAAGCCTGCGCGGCGGCGGTGGCCCGTGGAGTGTTGCTGTGTGCGTCGAGCCCGGCACAGGGCGCGGCGGTGTTTCCGGCGAGTTATCCGCAGGTGCTGCGGGTGACCGGAGATGCCCGTTGCACCGATGAACAATGGTCTTGGCTCGACAGTGCGCAGGCGGATTTTGCCGCGTGTGTTCGCGGCACTTATCCGGGGCAGTCCGGGGCCAGTCTAGGGTGTGCAGCGTTGAGCGGGCATATTGCCGGTTATCTGCTGGAGCATCCGCAGGCGAGCAATGCCGAAGTTATCGACTGGCTGAGACAGCACGCTCGTTATCGCGGCCCTGAACGGCGTTTCGGTCCATGACTGCGATCCTGATTCTCGGTGCCGGTCCCGCGGGTGCGGCGGTCGCATTGGGGCTGCGACGACTGGGTTACCCCGTGACGCTGGTCAGCGAATGGCGGCGGTTTGCGGCGCTCGAAGGCGTCTCGCAACGGGTGCTGGAGGCGTTGCGCGGTGCCGGGTTGAATCATGCTTTGACGAACGCCACGTTGCCGTCCCAAAGGCAGGTTGCGTGGAACGGTCAGCAGCATGCGCAGAACATCGAGTTTCTGCTGGATCGCCCGACTTTTGATCGTGGTTTGCGGGAAGACCTGCGGGTGGCCGGGGTCGAGGTGATTGAAGGGCGAATCCTGAATGTTCATTCTTCGGCTGAGGGGCATCGGGTTGAACTCGATGGCGGTCAGACGCTAACGGCGGATTTTCTGGTGGAAGCCCGTGGGCGACAGGCGCCAGCGTCGGGCAAAGGTCTGCGCGGGCCGGAAACGGTCAGCCTGCTCAATCGGTGGCAAGGCACGCCGGGTGTGACTGCCAGTGCCGTGGAAAGCCTCGAGGACGGTTGGGCGTGGATGGCTCGACGGGACGATGGTCAGTGTTATTGGCAGTGGACAGTGGATGTGGCCAGCGCCCAATTGCCGGGCAAGGTGCAGTTGCTCGATTACTGCCGCGCGCGACGTCTGGCCTCGGATTTTACTCAATCCTTCTTCGCCGGCGGGCAGGAATTGGAGTTGCAACTGCACGCTCGCAGCAGCACCGCGATCCTTGCGCCGAAGGTCTGTGGCGAAAACTGGATTCGTGTCGGCGATGCAGCGATGGCAGTGGACCCGCTGTCGGGCAACGGGATTTTCCAGTCGCTGTCCTCGGCGTTGCAGGCATCGGTGGTGATCAACACGCTGTTGCGTAAACCTGAGCGGGCGGCGCTGGCGCAACGTTTTCACCGGCAACGTGTGGAGCAGTTGTTCCTGCGCTTTGCGCGGATCGGTCGGGACTTTTATGCCGATGAACGGCGCTGGCTCGATCGGCCGTTCTGGCAGGCGCGGCGACAGTGGCCGGACGCTGAAGTGGCCCATGCTGCGGTGGATTTTTCCGCGTTGCGGATCGAACGAATGCCGGTGTTGCGTGACGGGTTTGTCGATGAAGCCGAGGTGGTGATCACGGCGGATCAACCGCTGGGGATCTGGCATGTGCAAGGTGTCGAGCTGGCTCCGCTGGTGCGGCGCTTGCGCGATGAACCGGCGGATCAGGTGTTGGCGGGATTGAGTGAAGAGCAGGGATGTGTGATCCGAGGGTGGTTGTTGAGTCAGGGATATCGGCCCTCACCCTAACCCTCTCCCAGAGGGAGAGGGGACTGATTGGGGGATATTAAAGAGTTACGCCGACGTGAAGGCGTTGTGCCGAATCCATAATCGCCCAGGTTTTTCAGGTCGATGTATAGCGTAAGACTCCTCGGTCGGCCCCCTCTCCCTCCGGGAGAGGGCTGGGGTGAGGGGGGGGTGTTGCTGTTGATCTCCTACAACT
>NZ_POHV01000063.1:0-17196 GCF_002884345.1 Pseudomonas sp. GW456-12-10-14-LB2 | reverse complement strand
GGGGGAAAGGGGGCAGATCTTCAGGCCTTTCAAAACCTGTACCCGACTCGAGAACGAGCAGATGTTCATGATTTTCAAACCTGAGTTCGGCTCGATATCTCAGGTCGGCGTAACTCTTCAGAACAACACCGTCAGTCCCCTCTCCCTCCGGGAGAGGGTTAGGGTGAGGGGGAGCTTTTGATCTGCTGTTAACGTGCAGCCACGGCCTGGGTTGTGGCATCGGTGAAGTCAAACACCTTCCCGCCCTGCGCCGAAGCAAATTGCTGCGCCTGCCCCTTGAGCAAAAACGCGCTGAGCCGCCCCTTCGCATCACTGGCAAACCACGCCTGCTCCGCCAGCAACTTGATCCCGCTGTCACTCGCCTGGGCATACACCGCCCGGATGTTCTTGCCTTCCGACTTCAGGCCCGCCAGTGCGGTGAACGCCTCTTCAGCCGAGGCATACCGCCGAACCCTGTCCTCGCCGCGCACCCAGATTTCCGCGACATGACTGAAATCGCTGATAGCTTTTCCAGTCACCGCATCGACAGACTTCAATGGCGTCTGCGCGTAGCTGGCCAGTTGCGCCGTGTAATCCAGATTCGAAGCCTTGAACGCCGCACGAATGTACTGATCGTCAATAAAGGTATTCAGATCGAGCCCGCGATCCGCCTTCTTCAGCAACTTCAACGTGTCGATGGCGGTGCCCACGGCCTGGCGATATTCCGGCTTCCAGCTCAGGTCGCGGGTCTGTACGCCCAGCGGGCCGTGGAACAGGTAATTGACCTCAGCATCGACGCCAGTCACCTTGGCGATCAGTTCGCTGTATTTCTCGGGTTCGGCGGCCAGCAGTTGATTGGCCTCGATGCTCGCACGCAGGTAGGCGACGACGATTTCCGGGTACTTTTTCGCGTAGGCCTGATCGACCAGCGCACCGTGGAAGGTCGGCGCATTGGCCTGGGCGCCGTCGTAGATCTTGCGGGCGAAGCCACGGCTCGGGAACAGTTCGGCGAACGGCACGAAGTCGGCGTGGGCGTCGATCTTGCCGGCCTGCAACGCGGAGCCCGCAACCTCTGGCGGCTGGGCAATGATGTTCACGTCCTTGAGCGGATCCCAGCCCTGCTCCGCCACGGCGCGCAGCAACATGCCGTGGGCAGTGGACGCAAACGGTACGGAAATGGTCTTGCCCTTGAGCTCACTCAGCGACTGCACGCCGGACGCGCTCGGCACCACGATGCCGTTGCCGCTGCCCTTGATACTGCCCGACAACACGCTGATGAACAGGCTGTGTTTGCCGGCGGTTTCGAACGCCACGCCGTTGAACGCACCGGGAAAATCGGCCATGGCGCCGAAGTCGAGTTTGCCGGCGACCATCTCATTGGTCAGCGGTGCGCCGCTGGTGAAGTTCTTCCACTGCACGTCGTACTTGGCGTCTTTGTAGGCGCCGTCGTGAGGCAGGTATTTGTCGAGCAGGCCCAGCTCGCGAATCAACAGGCCGCCGGCGGCGCAGTTGATGGTGGTGTCCTGGGTGCCGATGGCAATGCGGATGGTTTCGGCCGAGGCCGACAGGGTGAACGAAGCCAGTACCAGACCGGCGATTGCTGCACGCAACATGGTTGAATCCCCTCGAATCATTTTTAGGATGTTCGTCTCCGCCGCGATCAGAGCGCGGTGGGAAACGAGGGGTGTGTTGAATCAGGCGTCCGGTGTTGCCGGATAGCGTTTTAGCGAAGCAGATACGGGATTTCGACTTTCACCGCACCGGTCGGGCAGTCCTTTTCGCACGGCATGCAGTACCAGCATTCATCGAAGGCCATGTAGGCCTTTTGCGTGGCCGGGTTGATCGCCAGCAGGTCCATCGGGCAGACGTCGACGCACACGGTGCAGCCCTTTTCGGCTATGCATTTGTCCTCGTCCACGGTGACGGGGGCGTTGGAGCGGAAGAAGATTTCCTGGGCTTGATAGGCCATGGTTCGGACTCTCTCTAGTGGTGCATCAAGCGGCGAAAGCGCCGACCCGAAGGCGGTCGTAAGCCTGCATTTCCTCGGCGTCGAGCGGGATGATGTAAGGCTCGACGGCTTTCTTGAAACTGGTCATGCGCCCGTCCTCGCCCTTCTTCAGGTGGCAGTGGCAGAACCATTCGCGGTCGTCCCGTTGCGGGTGATCGACGCGGTAGTGGTACAGGCCCCAGCGGCTTTCGGCGCGGAACAGCGAAGCGCGGGCGGCCATTTCGGCGCAGTCGCGAATCACGCTGGTTTCCATGGCGCGCATCAGTTCGTGGGCGTTGTTGGCCTTCATCTCGTCGAGATCGCGTTCGATGTCGCTGAAGCGTTGCAGGCCGATTTCCATCTTCTTGGTCACTTTCGGCGGTTGCAGGTAGTCGTTGACGAAGCGCCGCAGCTTGTACTCGACCTGCGCCGGCGGCAGACCATGCTCGCGATCCAGCGGTGCGTAGACCCGGGTCTTTTCCTTCTCGATCTGCTCGGCATCCAGCGCAGAGAACTCGCGCCCGGCGACAAACTCCGCCGCGTTGTTGCCCGCGAACCAGCCGTAAGTGAACGCGCCAAGCATGTAGTTGTGCGGCACGGCGGCCATGTCACCGGCCGAGTACAAACCTTTCACCGACGTTTCGGCCCGCTCGTTGACCCACACGCCGGACGCCGAGTGGCCGCTGCAAAAACCGATTTCCGAGATGTGCATCTCGACCATCTGCGTGCGGTAGTCGGTGCCGCGATTGGCGTGGAACTGGCCGCGGCTTGGACGTTCGTTGCTGTGGAGGATTTCCTCGATGTTCTGGATGGTTTCCTCGGCCAGGTGATCGAGTTTGAGGAACACCGGGCCGTTGCCGCTCTCCAGTTCCTGGTGGAACTCCCACATCATCTGCCCGCTCCAGTAGTCGCACTCGATGAAGCGTTCGCCCTTGTTGTTGGCGGTGTAGCCACCCAGCGGGCCGGTGACGTAGGCGCAGGCCGGCCCGTTGTAGTCCTTGATCAGCGGGTTGATCTGGAAGCACTCGAGGTTCGCCAGTTCGGCCCCGGCGTGATACGCCATGGCGTAACCGTCGCCGGCATTGGTCGGGTTTTCGTAGGTGCCCATCAGATAACCCGAGGACGGCAGACCGAGTCGTCCGGCAGCGCCGCAGGCAAGAATCACTGCCTTGGCTTTGATCACATGGAAGTCGGCGGTGCGGCAATCGAAGCCCATCACACCGTTGACGGCGCCCTCCTCGTCGGTCAGCAAACGGGTGCAGACCAGTCGATTGGTGATGCTCACCCGCGCCCGCTTCAACTGGCGATACAGGACTTTCTTGATGTCGTGCCCTTCGGGCATCGGCAGCACGTAGGCGCCCATGTGGTGGACTTTCTTCACCGCGTAATCGCCGGTCTCGTCCTTCTCGAACTTCACGCCCCAGCGGTCGAGCTGCTCGATGGTTTCAAAGCTGTGGGTGGCGTAGGCGTATACCGCCGCCTGATTGACGATGCCGTCGTTGGCGATGGTGATTTCCTTGGTGTACTGCTCGGGCGTCGAATGGCCGGGAATGATCGCGTTGTTCAGGCCGTCCATGCCCATGCTGATCGCGCCGCTGCGCTTGACGTTGGCCTTGTCGACCAGCAGCACGCGCAGTTCCTTGTTCTTTTCCTTGGCCTTGATCGCGGCCATCGGGCCGGCAGTGCCGCCGCCGATCACGACGATGTCGTATTCCTGTTCGAGAGTATTGCGGGTCATGTTCAGGCCCCTTTTTGCCGGTCGATCCGCAGGCGGTACTGGAACGCATCGCCACGGTAGTAAAGGTGTTCGAAGTCCAGCGGTTGGCCGTTGGCGTCATGGGTCAGCCGTTCGATGCGCATGATCGGCGAGCCGGCCTCGACGTTCAGCGCCTGGGTCAGGTCGCTGTCGGCCAGCACCGCGTCGATGGCCAGATCGGCGTGGCCGAGGGCGATGCCGCAGTCGTTTTCGAGGATCAGGAAGATGTCGCGGGTGACCAGATCGGCCTTCTCCAGCCGCTCGCCGACGGCTTTGGGCAGGTAGGTGATTTCCAGCGAAATCGGCTCGCGGTTGATCAGCCGTACACGCTTTATCTGCGCGACGATTTCGCCTTCGGCGACCTGCAAACGCTCGGCAACCAGTTTGTCGGCGGCGATGAATTTGAAGCTGCGCAGGCGGTTGATCACCTCGTAGCCACGGCCGGTCATGGATTCGGCGAGGCCTTGCAGGGTGCTGACGTTTTGAAAGGTCTTGGGTTTGGCAACGAAGGTGCCTTTGCCGTGGATCTTGAAGATCAGCCCTTCTTTCTGCAGATCGCCCAGGGCCTGGCGCACGGTGATGCGGCTGACCTTGAACAGCGTGCCAAGCTCACTTTCGGACGGCATCTGGCTGTCTTGCGGGTATTCGCCGTCGAGAATCCGGGCGCGTAGCACGTCGCGCAGTTGGGTGTGCAGAGGAACGCTGCCAAGAGAGAGAACGTTATCGGTCATCACGGGATCACTTGTTATAACGAGTTATGACGTGATCTTAGAGACGTTATGACAAGCTTGAGAAATATTGTTTGGGCATAACCTTAGATGCGCCTTCAGTGGCGCTTGAGGATCTGATCCATGACCCAATCGGTCTTGAGGGCTTCGGCCGCGATTGCCGGGTGCTGCGACTCACCGCGAATCTGCGCATTCATACCGAGTACGTGATGCCACTGGATGTGTTCGTGATGGGGGATTTCCAGGCTGATGTGTTCATCGGCGTGCAGCTCGACCGGATGCTCATCGAACACCGAAAACCCGATCCGCCCTTGGCTGCCGATGATCTCGACCCGATCCTCGCGCCGGTCCGCGACAAAGCTCCAGCAGCCCATGCCCAACGCACCCGAGGCGAATCGCCAACTGGCGCTGACCGCATCTTCCGCCGCATACAACCCGGCCTGGCGTGCGGTGAAGCCGGCGACTTCAACGATGTCGCCGAGCAGGTACTGGAACAGGTCAAAACCATGGCTGGCCAGATCCGCGAAGTACCCGCCACCGGCCACCGCCGGATCGGTGCGCCAGTTTGCGCTACCGTCCAGATCCTTGGGCGATGGCGCCTTGGTCAGCGTCCAGCTCAGATGCCGCACCTCACCGATGCGCCCCTGCTCCAGCCATTGCCGCACCTGCTGGAAGCGCGGCAACGAACGGCGGTAGTAAGAAACGAACAGGTGCAAACCGGCATCGGCAAACACCTGCTGCATCTCGCGGCTTTGCCCGGCATTGAGGGCCATGGGTTTTTCCACGCAGCAATGCTTGCCGGCGGCGGCGACTTTCAGGCTGTAGGCGTGGTGGCTGTCGGGTGGCGTGGCGATGTACACCGCATCCACCTCGGGGTCGTTGATCAACGCATCGACGTCGGTGTAAGTCCGATCGATGCCGTGGCGCGCGGCGTAATCGGTCACGGCTTCGAGGCGGCGCCCCATCACTGCGACCAACGCCGAACCGGGCGCCTTGTAGAAGGCTGGCCCACTCTTGCGTTCAGCGACGCTGCCGCAACCGATCATGCCCCAACGCACCATGTTCATTCTTGTGCCTCAGCCGATGCGCAGTGCGCGCAGATCGAGGTGGCCGTTTTGCAGCGGCGGGCACCAGTAGTAGCCGCCGGTGATCGGCCGGCTGATGCGGTACAGACCGTCGGTGATGCCGTCTTCCAGACCGCTCATGCGGCGCAGTTGCGCTTCGAAGGCGTCGAGGGAGAAGCCGAACGCCAGGAACATCAGGCCGGCGCGGTCGCCTTCGATCCACGGCATCGAACGACGCACGACGAAGGCTTCCGGGGCGAAACTTTCCTGGGCGGTGCGCTTGACGTGGGCGGAAACCGGGGCGTCGTCGATCTCTTCGTTGTCGCTCAGGCGACGACCCATGATGTTGTCCTTGTCCTCGGCGGACAGCGCATGGAAACTCTTGAGGTCGTGCTGCCATTGCTGGATCGCGGCAAAGCTGCCACCGACCAGACCCTCGGCGCCTTCACTTTGCAGTGCGGCGGCGACAGCGGCTTCGTCATGCGGGTTTTCGGTGCCGTCTTCATAACCGGTGAGGTCATGGCCGTCCTTGTGGCGGAAGGCTTCCTGCATCTGCACCAGACGCAGCGCCGGGGCCAGTGCGGCCTCAAGTGCGGTGCTGCGATTGAGCAGATCGCCACGGTCGACACCGTGCAGCCAGACCCACAGGGCGTGCTGGGTCGACGGGTTTTCCACGCCAACGCCGGTCAGCGCCGGGAAGCTGCGCAGGCCGTCGATGTTCACATTCAGGGCCTTGGCCAGGGATTCACCGAAACCGACCACCGCCGACTTGCCGTCCACCAGGTTCAGCAGGTTGTCGATCGCCTGCGGCAGCGCTTCAACCGACTCGAGGGCGAAAAACAGGTGACGTGCTTGCGGCGGAACAGGGGTGGCGAGAATGCCCGGCTGGTAGTAACTCATGTCGACTCCTTGGAAAGAGCGCGGAGTTTAACTGTAGCCGGAGGGTTTGTGTGGAGTTGAATGGCCTCAAAAGCGCCCCCTCACCCTAGCCCTCTCCCGGAAGAAGAGGGAATTGATTGGGGAAAATTGAGGAGGTACGCCGACCTGAACGAACGATGGTGAATCCATAATCGACACAGAATTTTCAGGTCGATGTATCGCGCAAGACAACTCGGTCGGCCCCCTCTCCCTCGGGGAGAGGGCTGGGGTGAGAGGTATCGGTCTCAAGTCAAATCAAAGAACTCTCCATGCGCCACGCACTCGGACTCTTCCCCGTCCAACGCTTGAACGCCCGGCGAAAACTGCGCACGTCGCTGTAGCCGACTTCCTCGGTAATCCGCTCGATCGGCATCTCAGGATTGGCCAGCAAACTCATGGTGCGTGCCTGCCGCACTTGCTCCAGCAACGCTTCAAAAGTCAACGAATGCTCAGTCAGCCGCCGACGCAAAGTACGGCTGCTCATGTTCAAGTCACCAGCAATCTTTTCAATGTGACTGCCCCGACTCAGATCCCGCGCAATCGCCCGCTCCACAGCCTGGATCAGATCGAGTTTCTGATGAACCTGCGCCGCCTCCAGTTCCAGCAACTTGACCGCCTGACGCAGCGCCAGCGAATGGTGGTTGGGCAGGTTCACATCCAGCCACTGCACGTCGATCAGCATGCGGTTGTGCAGGCACCCGAAGCGCACCTCCGGCCCCAGCAGCCGCCGGTATTCATCGACGTAGTCCGGCGCGGCGTGCATGAACTCCACGGCAATCGGCTTGAACGTCTCGCCCACCAGCGCCCGGCCATAGACCAGCAGGCTGGCGAAAAACTCTTCCACCGCAAACACCTGCACCTCGGCAAATGGCAGGCGGCATTCGACGTCGACGTACACCTGATCGCCCACCACATCGACGCTGGAAACCACGATCCCACCGGAGGTGTGCTGATGCCGGACCCCGATTTCGAACGCATCGCGCAAGGTCTTGCACAGCGACAGCACGTGCCCCAGCAGCCCCAGCGTACCGAGCACATTCTGCGCACCGACCCACAGTCCCAGCCCCTGATTGGGCAACGCTTTAAGCGCACGCTGGATCATGGCCACGGCCTGGCGATAGGAAATCCTCTGCGCCGGATCCTGCAAATCTTCGAAATCAAAACCCAGGCCACGGCACAGACTCTGCGGCTCGATGCCCTTGTTGGCGGCGACTTCGGCCAGGGTTTGCAGGAGAAATGGCGACACCAGCGCCAGTTCGAAGGTCGGGTCTTGGACTTTTACGTTCATGGAGGCTGACATTCCGGATCACGCTGAATTGTTATTTTTGTAACCGGTTATGTCGAAGGAAGTTAGCACAGGGTTGGCGGGCTGTCCGTAGAAGTCCCCTTACGTGTCCGCCAATACCCTGCCCTGTCGTGCGCCAAGGGCTTATTTCTATAGTGGCCGGGCGCCCTGCGTGCCGGCGTTGCGCCCAAACACAATAATAATGAGGACGGACATGACCCCGAACCGCGCGACATTCCCTGTGCGACTGGCGCTGAGCCTGCTCGGCTGCGCCGCGACCCTGCCGGCGCTGGCCACTGAAGCCGGCGTCGACAACATCGGCCCCGGCACCGACGGCTTCTTCATGCTGCCGCTGGAGGTCGACAGCCTTCCGGAGAACATGGTCGCCTTCAACCTCTACTACAACCATTACAAGTCACGAAAGCTCAACATCAGTTCGCTCGGCGGCAAGGTGCCGAACGTTGAAATCGAATCCACCGCCGTCATCCCGCGCATCGATTACCTGAGCCCGGTACGGATCTTCGGCGGGCGTCTGGCCGGTTACATCGCCCAGCCGTGGCTCAAGCAGGAAGTCTCGGTGTTCGGCCTGAGCGACACCCGCGAAGGCATGGGCGATACCACCATCGCACCGATCATCCTGTGGGACATGGGCAAGGACCTGACCCTCGGCGCCGCCGTGGAAATCACCGTGCCCACCGGCGAATACAGCGTCGATCGGCTGGCCAACACCAGTAACAACTTCTACACCTACAAACCGCTGTTCTCCTTCACCTGGCTGCCGACCGAACGCACCGAGGTGTCGATGAAGACCACCTACAGCTTCAACGAGAAGAACAAAGACACCGACTACAAGTCCGGGCAGATCTTCCACTTCGATTACTCGGCCAGCTACAAGATCACCGACGACCTGATGCTCGGCATCAACGGCTACTACCTCAAGCAGACCACCGACGACAAACAGTTCGGCCACACCGTGCAATTCGCCGGCGAAGACGTGAACGACGGCGTGCGCGGCAAGGTCTTCGCCATCGGCCCGGCGCTGCACTTCACCTTCCTCAAATACGCCAGCGCGGAGATTCGCTGGGCCAAGGAGTTCGACGTGGAGAACCGGCCAGAAGGGGAAATGTTGTGGGCGAAGGTGAGTATTCCGTATGCGTTCTGAGTGCATTTGTAGGAAGGCGCGCGCGGATTTGTAGGCTGGAAACCTGAAAAACAGAGGGTGGGAACAGGCCTACAGCGGTGGTCGAGATTGCCGGACAACGGTGGGAAACGTCCGGCAGATTTGAAAGGGGGACTTGCAGATACTGGGTCCCGCTACCTCATGGTTCCTCAAGGGCTCATGGGGCGCATCGTCTGCCAGTGACAACAATGGGCCATTCCCCCTTAAACTGCTGAAATTGATCACGGAGATCACTATGAGCATATTGCATTCCCCGTTTTACGCTGACTTCGAATCCGAAGAAGAGGCAGAGAGCTACGATCGCTGGTTTCGTGCGGAGGTACAGGATGCACTTGATGATCCAAGTCCTGGCATTCCCCATGATGAAGTTATGGCAATGCTCGACCAGATACTGGAAGAGATGCGCAGGAAGCGCCGCTCTGCTGCTTGAATGGAGCAGCAAGTCCTCGCGTCAACTGGCTGATATCTTCAAATACATCGAGCAACACAACACCAACGCTTCAATTTCGCTAAGAAACAAGGTGGGTGCAGCAGCACAGCGACTTTCATCAATACCTTATGGTTACCGACCCGGCCGAGTACCTGGCACTCGCGAAATGGTGATTCATCCGAACTATCTGCTGGTTTATCGAGTGAATGGCCATATCAAAATACTGAGGGTGCTTCACGCCCGACAAAAATACCCCTCAACTTCAGCAACATAAAAAAAGGGCGGCCAAACGGCCGCCCGAAGCGTACTACACGAGAGTCCTTTACAACGTCAGCTGCCCCCGCTCCTCTTCGGTCAGCTGTTGTTTCGCCTGCTCATCCAGCGCCCCGGCGCCCAGCACCTGCACCGGGCTGTTGGGGTTGTAGCCCGGGGTCGGTGCGCGGCTCGCACCGTCGCGGGTCGGGGCCAGTTGTTCGTTGCCGAAGCTCAGTACCTGCACCGTGAACACCGAAGCCTGGTTCTGGCGCGACGCGGCTTGCTGCTGACGGGCGACGTCTTCCGCCGCCTGGGTTGCCGACGACGCGGCGGAACTGGCCGAGGTGATCGCCCCGGTGTTGACCGCCGAGACCACCGGCACGCCGGTCGCCTTGCCCTGCACCGAGATGTTGGCGGCGTTGACCACCGTCAGCGCGGCGATGTTGACGTTGCCCGACACGCGAATCCCCGCCTCGCCCGCATCGATGGTGCCCAGCGGCGCGATCAGGTCGATGTCCCCCGGGGCCACTTCGGCAATCGGGTTGAGCGTGGCGATACCGGCACCGGTGCTTGGCACCGATGGCGACAGGGTCACGTTGCCCCAGGTGTCGTACACGCGTTTCGGCGGGGTGTAGACCACGGTGGTTTTCGAACCGCGACCGGCGTTGATGTCGCCCTCGGCTGACCAGCCAAGGATCGAGCCGCCAAACGTGGTCATGATCCGGCTCTGCCCCAGCAGAATGCTGCCCTGGGAGTAGAGCTGAATGTTGCCCGAGCCCTGGGTGATGATGCCCGCCGTGGATGGCGGCGCCGCGCCCTCGATGCCGAACACCTGACCACCGCCCGGGGTGAGCATCTGGATGTCACCACCGAACAGCGTCTTGACCCCTGCGCCGCCGTACATCGTGATATCGCCGTCATAGCGGATCGGATTGCCGGCCACATCGACGGTCGGGAACAGTGAAGCAATGGCGTTGCGACCACGCAGATAACTGCCTTTGCGCGGGCCGTCGACATCGTTGTATTCCAGGCCACCAGCACGCAGCTCGGCGAAATACACCTGACGGGCGAAGATCGCCTGCTCGGTACCCGGCAGTGCAGCGAAGAAGGCTTGCGCCTGTTCGGCGTTGCCGCTGAAGCCATAGCCAAGGGTCAGCCAGCTCTGCAGTTCATCGAGGTAAGTCTTGACCACTTTGCCCGGTTGCCCGTTGAGGGATGCGTTCGGGTCCGCGAGGTTCTGCGGGTTCAGGTAACGGGCGATGAACCGCGAATAATCCGCTCCCTGTGCGCCCGTACCGGCCTGCATCACCAGGCTGGCGCCGGGGCGGTTGTCCCCCGCCAGAATCGGTCCGATGCTGGTAATGCTGGCACGGTCCTCCATCAGGATGTTGCGCCCTGCCTTGATGTCCAGCACACCCGGGCCGGCGATGTCGAAGCTGCTGTAGAGGATGTCGCGCCCTGCCGAGACCCGGGAAATATCCCGTGAATTGTTGTGCACGAACAGATTGCCGGTCGAGGCGACACCCTCTGTATTCGGTAACCCCATCTCGCCGTTGGGCGCCGTGGTCGGTTGCCCGAGAAAGGTACCGGAAGCCACGACGTCGCGCCCTGCCAGCATCCAGACAGGGCTGGCCGCCTCGTACCAGGTACGTTTGGAGAGGCTGAACGTCAGTGTTTCACCACTGCGCACCCCCACCAGATCACCGGTCAAAGCATAGAACCGTGCGGGCGCCTGCACCTCACTCAAACCCGAGTAACTGTTGGCACCAAAAGCGAACAGCGGATATCGCAAGTTTTTATCGGGTGAAACCCCATCACTGCCACGGTTGGTCATGATCGGCGTTTTCGATGTGTTGTTACCGTAGCCATTGAAGGCCGGCGTGAATGGCGTAGCGATGGCCGACGGACTGGCGCCCGACTGGTTGATTGCGTAGCCACCGGCATAGATCGAATCCTGCGCCAGGAGCTCCAGTTGCCCTGCCTTCGAGGGCGCCAGCAACAAGGAGTACGCTGTGGCCGGCAAAAATCCGCTGCCTTGCATGTAGGTCGCCGACGGCCCGGCATAAATCGAGCCCTGGGCCGCCACCGCACGCAGGATCGACGGATATACGAAGCGCCCATCGGTGGGAGATGTGTTTCGCCCGATCATGGGCCCCTGCCCGTCAACCTCGCCCAGCTGTGTACTTGGCGTCAGGTTGCCTCCAGCCGAAAACAGATCGATAGCCGTGTGATCGGTCCATAGCGAGAAACCACTCAATCCGCCCCCGTCATGCACGACACCGTCAGCGGTGGTGAACGGCGTCGAGTTCTGCAACCGAACCCGGCCCGGGTCCGCCGCACCACCCAGCACCAGGTCGCCGCGGGTATTGAGGCTCATGCCAGAGTCGCCAGGGATCAAGACCAGGCCGCCGGAGGCACTGCCAGCGGTGGATGTGAACGGGTCAAACGGTCGGACTTCGCGTGGGTCCTGCACATAGGAGGCTGCGCCGTACTGCAGATTGATTCCACCCAGCGCCCCGCCAGTCAGTCGGGCCGCGCCGCGCAGGTTGATCAGAGCGCCTTGCAGGTCGTGTCGGGGGACTCCCACGCCACTGTTGCCGGCCCGGGCCTGCAACGACGGATTGAGCGAACCGCCGATGCGGATGTCCATGTCACCGCCACCGGTCAATTGCAGCCGTCCATCGTCGCCGACGCGCCCGGTACTCCCGACCGCCACGATCAAGCCTTGGCCACGGGGGTAAAGATTGGTGTTGGCGTTTTCGCCCAACGCCTTGACCATGCCCCCATCGGCACCTGCGCGCAGGCTGATGTTGCCGCCACCCAACGTGCCGAAACCGGTGAAGCCAACCAGGAACGGCCCGGTATCCACGCCTTGATCCGGCAACGGCTGAGTCGCATAACTGCCGAAGTTGATCCACCACGCCGTCGGCACATCGCTGTTGCCGGTCCCCTGACGCCAGAGCCAGTTGCCCACCGCCACACTGGGCACTTGCTCAGGTGTTTCCAGGGTTGCCGAAGGGCCACGCCGACCCAGCACATCCCCCGAAATCGAACCACCGGCGTTGACGGTCAGGTTGCCGCCCATTTGCGGGTACCAGGCCTGATACAGACTGTCGTTGCCTGTGACCCACCGCTCGTAATCGCTGCCGGCACTGCCCAGCACCGAACCGTTGTCCGACAGACGTCCGCGCGGCTGGTTGAAGCGCGGATCGATCTCTTCGGATTGGGTGCCGGCGGTATAGACGCCGAACGGTGAGTCCATGCTCAGATCACCGGCGGCGAGCACGTCCAGATCCCCGGTACCGGTACGCAGTACGCTGAACATCTGTGTGCGGGTCCTGACGGTGATGCCCGGTTTGTTTTCCACGCACAGCTCAGGGAAAGACCCACACCAGGCAAGCACGTCGTCATCGCTTATCGGTGACCCCGGGGGCATGCCCATCCAGTTGTCCGGTGCCCACGTCCATCGCGGTGCAGAAACGCAGGAGTTCGGTGCCCAGTCGCACCATTCCTTGAGCTCGTCAGGCACTGGTTCGCCCGGGGTGAAGCCACCCAGGTTGCCTTCACCCCAGACCAGGGTTGGTGCCTTTTCAGTGACTTTGAGCCCGTAATGAGTGTCGGCCAGACGCAGATTGCCGTCGCTGGAAACCGGCTTGATCGCACGCGTATCAGCGGCACCCAAATCGGCCCCCGCCACCACCCGCATCGACCAGGACGCGCTGCCGGCCGGTAACAGGCTGGCAACGGCCCAGTTGCGCCCCTGCTGGTTGCCGTTCAATGGCCGCAACTCGATAAAGGCCGTCCCATCGGTCAGCACCACGTCGGTCATCGACGGAATCAAAGAACCGCGCAGCAATGCCAGCGATCCACTCAAGCGCACGCCTTTGATCGCGTTGGTACCGGCTTCGACGCTCCCCGGCAACGGCACGCCTTTAGGCCAGCGAATCGCTTTGACAGACGTGACGTCATTCAAGCGAATACCCGCGCCAAGGCGGCTGCCGGCCGGCAATGTGACGTTGTCGGTCAGCAGCGTTCCAGCGGCAAAAATCAACTGGCCCGAGGCATCGTGAACCGCGCCTGCCAGTACCGTACCGGCGCCCAGCGTGTACGGCGCGGCCAAGGTCGCTTCGGTTGGCAACAATGTGCCAGCGGCCAGGGTCGTCGCTTGCAGCGGCACGTCGTAGTTCAGCGTGACGCCCGCCGGGAACAGCGTGCCCTCCGCCAGTGTGACGCCTGCACCCGGCACCACCAGATCACCGCCGAACGGCTGAATCCCCGGCAACAGTTTCCAGCCCGCATCGTCGACCGTCTCGGGTGGCGGTGCAAAACCGTCGTTGAGGCTGCCGTGGATATCGAGATTGCCGCCGGCGCGAATCACCAGGCTGCCAGACTCGCCAGAGCCATAGGCTGCGGTTTTCTGCGTATGCGGATTGAGACTGGCATAGCGGTAACCGGACAGATCCACATCGCCCTGCACCACCAGATCGCCGTCGGCGGTTTTGCTGACGATCTCGACACCCGGTCGCAGATGGAAGGCATCGGCATAGGACGCATTGTTCAGGCCGGCCAGTTTGTTCTGCAGCAGGTTGCTGTTGAGCAACGCGGCATCGATGAACGCCGTGTTGTCGCCATGAATGTGGTCAAGGTAGGCCTGATCGATCACCTGATACGGACGTCCGCTGGCCGCCGGGTCTGCACCGTCGCTGGCATCGCTGTAACGGCGCGTGGCATTGAGCCCGATCGAACGGGCGCCCTGAATGTTCAGTGCGCCGCTGGCGTCGATGGCGATGTCGCCGCCGGCCAGACGTGGTGCGTTCAACTCCAGCGTACCGCGCGGCAATCCATCGGACTGCCCGGGCAATGGCCCCGGTGCAGCGTCGGTGCCGTGGCGCAGATCGATCCGTGCGCCGGAGCCCAGCGTCAGCGTTCCGGCGCCGGAGTTGAGCTCGACCATCGCCCGGTTCGGTGCATCGATGATTTTTCCGTAGCTGTCGACCCGCAGCACACGGCCATGGGCGTCGAGCACGGCGCTGCCAGTCACCGTCAGGCCGTTCTTCGCCGACAGACGAATCGAGCCGACCCTTGAACCACTCGCGTCGACAAGGCCCGCGACGGTCAGGCTACCGTTGTCCACCGAGACATTGACCTCACCGGCCTTGAGCCCGTCGCCGATCAACAGATCGCCCTGCTTGAGTTGCAGGCTGCGGCTGCCAAAAACCTGCCCTGCGTTCAAGCGCTGGTTAAGGGCCGCAAATTGCTGGCTCGGATCACCATTCAAGTGTTGCGCGCGGATGTCCACGCCACCGGCCTTGTACGGCACCCATGTGCCACCCGCGTCATAACTGCCGCTGCTGGCGCCGAGGATCTGGCCCTGCAGATCGACCATCCCGGCATCGCTGGCCAAGGCGATGGCGCTGAGATTGCCGGCCTGATTGTTCTGCGCCGACAGGTCGATGCTTGAGCCCGCGAGCTGACGGATATTGCCGTGGCTGCTGTACAGCGCCACATCACCGCCCCAGCTGTACTTGTTCACATCGTTGAACGCCAGGGTACGCCCGGCCATATCCAGGTAGGCGCCACTGTTCAGGGTCAGGTCTTCTGCCGATTTGATCACCAGTTTGCCGCTGGCCAGAGCAATGCGACTGTCGAGCGTGACATTACGCGCATCGAGCGTCAGTTCCGCGCCCAGGACATTGGCCGCCGCTGGGGTACCGGCGCCCGTGAGAGTCAGGTTGTTACCGGCCTTGAGCAGGTTCACCGAGGCCGCCTCCCCCGTCAGCAACGGGGTGCGCAGGTTGAGGTTGCCGCCGCTGTAGGCATAACCCCCGACCGGGTCGAATGCGCCTTGCGCCTGATACACCGCAAGGCTGCCTTTGTGGTTGGCGGTGATGCGGTCGCTGGCGGTCAGATTGACGTTGGCAAAGCCCAGCACCAGGCGATCGTTCTGCTCCAGTCCACTGGCCTGCGGGTTGGGGCCGTAGCCGAATTCGATGCGCTGGGCCTGAATGTCGAGTGTGCCCTGACCGGTGCCGGCGCCGCCAGAGATGACAGCAGCGGGCGCTTGCGTGGCGCCGTTCCAGACCAGATTCGCAGTGCGGATGCTCGCAACGTCTGCGGCTTGGCCCAAGCCATAAATGGCCGGTGTGCTGAGTATCAGATTCTGCAGTTTGCTGACGCCGGTCTGCCGATCCAGCGTGTCGAGGCTGACACTGCCATAGAAATTGAAGGCATCGCGACTGGTCAGGCTCAAGGTCTCCAGGGCCGGAGCGCCAAACTGCGTATCACCGCGCAACAGCCGGTCGAGCACGTTCTGGTTCAGGGTCAGGCCGGTCGGCACACGACTGCCGGCGGCACTCAAGGCCTCGGCACTGCCGGCATTGATCGTCCCCACCGCCAGCGTCAGATGGCGAGTACCGAAGCGTACCGTTTCGTCGAGCTCGAACTGTTTGTCTGTGGCGGCCGTGATGCTGCCATTGGAGTAAAGCAGCGTCGGGTTGGTGCAGGCGTTCGTCGGGCAGTTGCCGATGCGAATATCCCCCGCGCCGGAGGTAGGGGTCGACAACGACGGCGCGAGCACGTTGGTCCAACCGTTCGAGACCACCAGCAGACCTGCCGTGCCCGGAGCATAGATAAAGCCTGCGGATGAATCGTACGGTGCGTCGCCGCGCCCCAGAGTGTTGATCCCCGAACCGGCTTCGAGCGTGATGCTGCCACGGGTACTGGTGGTACGCAGCAGCACTTCAGGCGCAGACAGCATGGCGCCCTCACGCAGGGTGATATTCGATGTATCACCGATGAACGAAACGATATTGCCCGCCGTGTTGTAATCGATCGCCGGTTGCGCGCCGATGGTCAGACGGCCTGCACCCAATCTGTTGAGGCTGTCGGCATACAGCGACACGCCGCTGAAACCCTCGGTACGCCGATGCCCGTCGCCGAGCAGTTCCACATCCCGCGCGCCCCTCACCACCGCCGTCCCGACCACGCCGCCAGTGGCCGGTTTGAACAACACCTGTCCGGCGAAATCCAGCGCAATACCCTGCTCGGCGCCCGACATCAAGTACAGATTCAGCGACTTGCCATCCATCGGCGCCAACGCCCGTGGCACGCCACGCCGTGCAGCGTCACTGCGGACGAATTGAGTAAAACCGGTTTCGTTGTACTGCGAATAACGGCGCACGACATCGGCCGAGGTCAGGATGACCTGGCTGGCCAGGTTGTCACGCAGCCCGGTGTTGGCGATCGACATCAACCCCGAGCTGGTCCATGAACCATTGCGCAAAGGCAACGCGCCAGGCGTGACACCCGCTGCGGCCTGGCCGTTGACCTCGACCCGGAACGCCCCCGGCAACAAGGCGAACGTCGAGGGCAGCAGCGTATAGGTGCCTGCCGCCAGCCCCGGCACGCCGGCGCCGAGGGTGATTTGCTGGCCGATGCGCGGATCAACCGCTCCCGCTTCGGCGAGCATCGGCGCGTAGGTGCTCTGATTGCCGGGCACGATGGCGTACACCGGATTGCTGGCCAGGCCTGGCAAGCTGAACGTACCGTCGGTGGCATTGCGCATCAGCGGATTGAAGCGTGCATCGGTAGAGCCGCCCCGCCCGGACACAAACC
>NZ_POHV01000062.1:0-20338 GCF_002884345.1 Pseudomonas sp. GW456-12-10-14-LB2 | reverse complement strand
CTCCCGAACCGGAACAACCGGTGGAAGACGAGGACGCGGTCAAGCCGCCGCCCAAACCGGTGGAGAAACCCAAGCCGATCGAAAAACCGAAACCGGTCGAGAAACCCAAACCGGTGAAAAAGGCCGAACCGCCCAAAGCGCCGCCCGCCCCTGCGCAACCGGCAGCGCCTGCCGCTCCGGCCACCCCGAGTGCGCCTCCTGCACCTGCGGCGGCACCGGGCCCGGTGAAAGAGTCGGCGGCGATTTCCGGCCTCGCCAGCCTCGGCAACTCGCCGCCGGAATACCCGTCGCTGGCGCTGCGGCGCAACTGGGAAGGCAGCGTGGTGCTGCGGATTCAGGTGCTGGCCAACGGTCGCGCCGGCTCGGTGACGGTGACCAAATCCAGCGGCAAGCCACAACTGGATGACGCGGCGGTCGCGGCGGTGAAGGCCTGGAAGTTCATTCCGGCCAAACGCGGCGACACACCGATAGACGGCTTCGCCACCCAGACCATCGATTTCAAATTGCCGCAATGACGGCGCGACAACCGAACTCACAACCGATTAACGCAAGCGAGGTGTAGCCATGAACGATTCTCTGTCTTCGATGATTGTCCCCGGCGTGCTCTGGGGGCTGGTGCTGTTTTCCGTGGTCAGCTGGGCGATCCTGCTGGTCAAGTCGGCGCAATACTTGCGCCAGAAAACCCAGAACAAGCAGTTCAGCAAAGCCTTCTGGGGCGCGCCGGACCTGCTCACCGCCGCCGAACACGCCAGCCAATACCCGGGCTCACTGGCGCGGATCGCCAGCAGCGGTTTTGAAGCCCTGTTGGTGGAAGAATCCCCGCGCACCACCCAGCAACTGGCACACACCATCAACCGTGCCGACCGCCTGGAGCGCAACCTGCGCCAGCAGATCCAGAAGGAACGTCGCTCGCTGGAAAACGGCCAGGCGATCCTCGCCAGCATCGGCAGCACCGCGCCGTTCATTGGTCTGTTCGGCACCGTGTGGGGAATCATGGAAGCCCTGCAAAGCATCGGCGCCAGCGGGTCGGCCAGCCTGGAAACCGTGGCCGGGCCGATCGGCCACGCGCTGATCGCCACCGGCGTGGGGATTGCCGTCGCGGTGCCGGCAGTGCTGATTTACAACTTCTTCCTGCGACGCCTGAAACTGGCCTCGGCGGACATGGATGACTTCGCCCATGACTTCGACGCCCTCGCCTCGCGCAGCGCTTTCTCCATCAGCCGCCAGGCCATCGCCAAAACCACGGCCGCCGTGCGGGAGGCCAGCTGATGTCCTTTTCCACTCAAGACAGCGATGAAGTGCTCAGCGAAATGAACGTCACGCCGCTGGTGGACGTGATGCTCGTGCTGCTGGTGGTGTTCATCGTCACCGCGCCGCTGATGACCAACGCGATCAAGGTCAACCTGCCAAAAACCGACGCCGTCGCTCCCGCCGAAAAGAAGGATCCGGTGGTGGTCAGCGTCGATCAGGACGGCAAGTTCTTCCTGGCCAAGACCGAGCTGGCGCCGGAATCACTGGAGGCCAGCCTCAAGGAGGTCAAGGCCAAGGATGCTGACGTGCGCGTGCAGCTGCAGGCCGACTCCGCCGTGAATTACGGCCAGGTGGCCAAAGCCATGGCGTCCATCGAGCGCTCGGGCATCACCAAGATATCGGTGATGACCACCCGCTGACGGCGGTGCCGGGTGCGCAGTGAGGGACGCGCCCGGCACCGCTCGTTGAATCCCGTCGCAATCGGCCGACCGAAAAACGCAGCGCGTCTTCGGAGGGGATCGGCTTGCTTGAAGAAAGTGGTTTTCGCGGCGCGGCACCACCGTGCTCCGTGCAAAGAGGGCTCACAAGGCCATTTCGATAAACGTCTAACAAAGTCGGAAACAACCATGCTGATGAACACTCCACGCTTCACGCTCAAACCCTTGGTGGCGACGATTTCCCGCCACCGTTTCGTTCCGTTGTACCTGGTGGCCATGGGGATGGGCGCCGGGGTTCAGGCTGCCGAGGACGACAACAGCGTCCCGGCCGCTGCGGCGGTGGTCGCGCCGACCACGCAACTGCAACGGGTCGAAGTGACCGGTTCGGCGATTCGCCGGGTCGATGCGGAAACGGCGGTGCCGATCACCGTGCTCAAGGCCGATGAACTGCGCAAACAGGGCGTGACCACCACCGCCGAACTGGTGCAGCGCATCACCGGCAGCCAGTCGATCAACAACAGCGCAGGCTCGGTCGGCGCGGCCACCGGCGGCGCGTCGTTCGCCGACATGCGCGGCATCGGTGCGAACAAGACGCTGGTGCTGCTCAACGGTCGCCGACTGGCCAACAACGCCCTGTCAGGCACCAACTCGGCCGGCGGCGCGGTGGATCTGAACATGATCCCGTTTGCCGCGATCGAGCGCGTGGAAGTGCTGCGCGACGGCGCCTCGGCCCTGTACGGTACCGACGCCATCGGCGGCGTGATCAACTTCATCACCAAGAAATCCATGACCGACGGCCAACTCACCCTCGGCGGCGAAACCCCGACCCACAGTGGCGGCGGTGCGACCAAGGACATGAGCGCCAGTTGGGGCTACGGCGATCTGGAGCAGGACCGCTTCAACGTGCTCGGCGTGTTCAACTACAACAAGCAGCAGAACCTCGACGCCAACGACCGCTCCTTCGCCCGCGACTATGTGCCCGGCCGAGGTCTCGACCAGACCTCCGGCACTGCGTTCCCCGGCAACTACAGTCAGAACGGCAACGCCACCAACCCGCTGGCCAACAGCAATTGCAACGGCCCCAACCTGGTGGCCCGCGACGGCCTCTGCCGCTTCAGCACCCGCGAATACATCGACCTGGTGCCGCAGACCGAGAAAACGTCGTTCTTCGGCAAGACCACCGGCAAACTGGCCGACGACCACAACGTCAACCTCGAATACTTCTGGTCGCGCAACAACAACGCCACCGCTATTGGCCCAGCGCCATTGACCGGCCTCAGCCTCGACTCATCCTCGCCCTACTACCCCGGCAACGGCATCACCCCGGCGCCCACCGGTTTCGCCCTCGACCCGACGCAACCGGTGGACGTGAACTGGCGCGAAACCGCCGCCGGCCCGCGTGAATCGAAAGACCAGAACACCAGCCAGCGCTTTTTGCTGAGCTTCGACGGTCTGGTTGGCGGCTGGGACTACAACGTCGGCACCTCGTACAACCAGAACAAGATCGTCTCCAGCGTTACCAGCGGCTACGTCAGCGATCAGGCGATGATCGACGGTCTGGCCAGCGGCCTGCTCAACCCGTTCGGCCCGCAGACCAGCGCCGGTCAGCAATACATCGACCAGGCCGCGTACCACGGCGCCTATTCCACGGCGGTCGGTCGGGTCGCCGGTTTCGACGGGCGGATCAGCCGCGAGATCGGTGACTGGTTCGGTGCCGGCCCGTCGGGTCTGGCGTTGGGCGGCGAGTACCGCAAAGAGAAATTCCACCAGGACTTCGAAGCCTTCGCCGGCGACATCCAGAGCCTGGGCATTGACCCGGCCGGCAGCGTCGAAGGCGACCGCAGCGTGAAAGCCGCCTACGCGGAAATCAACGTGCCGGTGCTCGACAGCCTGGAATTGTCCGCTGCGGTGCGTCACGACAAATACAGCGACTTCGGCAGCACCACCAACCCGAAATATTCGTTCCGTTATCAGCCGCTCAAGGAGCTGGTGGTGCGCGGCGCCTACAGCGAAGGCTTCCGCGCGCCGTCGCTGTATGAGTTGTATTCGCCGCGCAGCATCACCTTCACCCAGGGCTACTACAACGACCCGGTGCTGTGTACCGGCGGCGTGGTGCAACCGGGCGGCAACGGCGGGCGCGATTGCGGTCAGCAGTTCCTCAACCAGATCGGCGGCAACGAAGACCTGGCCCCGGAGAAGGCGCGCAACGTCACGCTGGGCTTTGTCTATCAGCCGGTCAGCAATCTGTCCGTGGGCCTGGATTTCTGGTGGATTCACATCTCCAACCAGATCCAGCCGTTCCCGGAATCCACCGTGTTCGATCAGGCCGGCAGCTACCCTGACCGCTTCGTGCGCAACGCCGACGGCACGCTCAATTACATCGTCACCGGCAACGCCAACCTCGGCATCGTCGAAACCAACGGCGTCGATGTGTCGCTGGACTATCGCTTCCCGAACACGCCGTACGGTCAATTCGGCCTGGGCCTGCAAGGCACCTATGTCGACGAGTACGACTTCCAGAGCACCATCAAGGGCCCGTTCACCGACAAGGTCGGCGACTTCAAGGGCGACGGTGTGATTGCCCGCTGGAAACACAACCTGACCGGTTCCTGGACCTTCGGTGCAGCCCGCGCGGCGCTGACCAACCGCTTCACCACCGGCTACAACGACTACGACCGCGAGACCAACGCGCGGGTCGCGTCGTATTCGGTGTGGGACCTGTCGGCCGGCTACACCTTCGACAAGGTGCTGGACGTCGATGCCGGGGTGAAGAACCTGTTCGACCGCGATCCGCCGTTCTCCAACCAGGCCTACAACTTCCAGAGCGGTTATGACCCGCGCTACACCGATCCGCTGGGCCGCACGCTGTTTGCGCGCATGACGTACCACTTCTGAGTCCCGGTCGGGGCCGCGCAAGACTCCGGCCGGCCCCTTCCCCTTGCGAATTCGCATCCCGCAGCGGCCTGCCGCCGCTTCGGGTTTTTCCGGCTCAGAGGAACGACTTCATGACATTCATGCGCAACATGGCCGGCCTGCTGCTCGGCAGCGCGCTGCTGTGCAACGCGTCATCTGCGCTGGCCGGCGGCAGCTACGCGATGACGGTATACGGCGAGGCGCCTAAATACCCTGCCGGTTTCCAGCACTTCGATTTCGTCAATCCCGATGCCCCCAAGGGTGGCTCGCTCAGCCGCGCTTCGATGGAGATCGGTCAGTACAACTACATCACCCCGTATGCCGATCAGGGCATTTCCGTGGTGCAGGTCAACGACTGGGTGTATTCGCCGCTGGGGTTCCGTTCGCTGGACGAGCCCTACACCGTCTACGGTCTGGTGGCGCAATCCATGGAGCGCGATCCCGGCGGTCTGTGGGTGCGTTTCAACCTGAATCCCGAGGCGCGTTTCGCCGATGGCACGCCGATCACCGCCGAGGACGTGCGCTACACCTTCGAACTGTTGATGACCAAGGGCAGCCTGAGTTATCGCCAGCAATACGCCGACGTGCAGAACGTGCTGATCGAAGGCCCGCGGCAGATTCGCTTCACTTTCAAGAACAACCTCAACCGCACCCTGGCGCTGGATCTGGCGTCACTGCGACCGGTGCCCGAGCACTGGTGGAAAACCCGCGACTTCGCCAACGGCGGCGGTTTCGAACCACCATTGGGCAGCGGCCCTTATCGGGTGAGCAAGGTCGATGCGGGACGCAGCATCAGTTTCCAGCGTGACCCGCAGTGGTGGGGCAAAGACCTGCCGGTCAGTCGCGGGATGTACAACTTCGACAGCCTGACCGTGAATTTCTATGGCGACACCGACGTCGCCCGACAACTGCTGCAGGCCGGGGCGTTCGACTACAACCGCGAGTTTTCCTCGTCCGGTTACGTGGTCGGCTACGACAGCCCGGCCCTGCGTGACGGTCGCCTGCAACAGGCGATTCTCGCCCCGGACAAACCGACCAGCGCTCAGGGTTTCGTGTTCAACCTGCAGAACCCGTTGTTCAAGGATCGCCGCGTGCGTCAGGCGCTGAGCCTGTTGTGGGATTTCGAGTGGACCAACAAGCAGATGATGCGCGGCTTCTACGTGCGCCAGAACAGCTACTGGCCGAAGAGTGAAATGGCCGCCACCGCCCTGCCCGACGCCGGCGAGCTGGCAATCCTCGAACCGCTGCGCGGACAGATCCCGGACGAGGTCTTCAGCCGGGTCTATCAGGCGCCGAAAACCGATGGCAGCGGCTACATCCGCGACAAGCAACTGCAGGCCCTGAAGCTGTTGGCCGAGGCCGGATGGACACCGAAAAACAATCGGCTGGTGAACGCCGCCGGCGAGCCATTCGAATTCACCTTCCTCGACGGCCAGGGCGGTTTCGACCGCATGCTGCTGCCGTACAAACGCACCCTGGCGCAGATCGGCATCACCCTCAATCTGCGGCGCATCGATTCGGCGCAATACATCAACCGGCTCAACGCCCGGGACTACGACATGATCGTCACCAGTTTCCCGCGCAGCGGCGATCCGATCGTCTCGCCGGGCCGCGAGTTGTACAGCCTGTATGCCTCGCAGAGCGCCACGCAGGTCGGCAGTTCCAATTCGATGGTGCTGGCGGACCCGGCGGTGGACCGGCTGATCGACGGCCTGGTCCAGGCCAATACCCGCGACGCCATGGTGCGTTACGCCCGCGCCCTCGACCGGGTGCTGCAATGGGGTGACTACATGATTCCCAACTACTACTCAAAAGGCACGCCGACGGTGTATCAGAACCGCTTTGGCAGGCCGCCGGTGCAGCCGATTTACAGCGAAGGCCTCGACACCTGGTGGGAGGTCTCGGCCAAGCCGCTGACCAATCAGCAAATGAGTGCCCTGCATCAGCTCGCGGGGGGCCAGTGACATGTGGCGTTTTCTGAGTCGACGTCTGTTGCTGATCATTCCGACGCTGCTGTGCATTCTGGTGGTCAACTTCGTCATCGTGCAGGCCGCGCCCGGCGGCCCGGTGGAACAGGCCATCGCCCGCCTGCAAGGCTTCGGCGGGCACAGCATGGGCGGCGCCAGCGAGGTAACCGCCATCGGCGGTGCCGGGCGCAGCAGCCGAGGCCTGGACCCGGCGCTGATCGAAGAGATCAAGCACCACTACGGCTTCGACAAACCGATGCACGAACGCCTGTGGCTGATGCTGAAAAACTACGCGCAACTGGACCTGGGCAGCAGTTTCTTTCGCGGTGCGAAAGTGACGGATCTGATCGTGCAGAAGCTGCCGGTGTCGCTGTCCCTCGGCCTGTGGGCGACCTTGATCACCTACCTGATTTCGATCCCGCTGGGCATTCGCAAGGCGATCAAAAACGGCAGCGCATTCGATGTCTGGAGCAGCACGGCGATCATCGTCGGTTACGCGATGCCGGCGTTTCTGTTCGCGATCCTGTTGATCGTGGTGTTCGCCGGGGGCAGCTACGTCAACTGGTTTCCGGTGCAGGGGCTGGTTTCGGACAATTTCGACAGCCTGAGCCTGTGGGGCAAGGTCGGCGACTACCTCTGGCACCTGGTGTTGCCGGTGACGGCGCTGGTGATCGGCGGTTTTGCGACGCTGACGATCCTGACCAAGAACAGCTTCCTCAACGAGATCAGCCGCCAGTATGTGATCACCGCGCGCGCCAAGGGCCTGACCGAAAGACGCGTGCTCTACGGCCATGTGTTTCGCAACGCGATGCTGCTGGTGGTCGCCGGTGTGCCGTCGGCGTTGATCGAGGTGTTTTTCGCCGGCTCCCTGCTGATCGAAACCATCTTCAACCTCGACGGCCTCGGGCGCATGAGCTACGAAGCGGCGGTGTCGCGGGACTACCCGGTGGTGTTCGGCACGCTGTTCCTGTTCACCCTGTTCGGCCTGTTGATCAAGCTGATCGGCGACCTCTGCTACACCCTGCTCGACCCGCGCATCGACTTCTCGGCGAGGACTGCCTGATGTTCACACTCTCCCCTCTGGGCCGGCGGCGCATCGCCCAATTCAAGGCCAACCGTCGCGGGCGCTGGTCGCTGTGGCTGTTCATCGGGCTGTGCCTGATCTGCCTCGGCGGCGAACTGATCGCCAACGACAAGCCGCTGGTGATCCGCTACCACCATGCCTTCTACTTCCCGATCCTCAGCGATTATCTGGAAACCGATTTCGGCGGGGAACTGCCGTTCCAGCCGGATTACGCGAGCAATTACGTACACAAACTGATCGAGGATCAGGGCGGCTGGATGCTGTTCCCGCCGATCCCGTTCAGCTACGACACGGTCAATTACGACCTAACTGAACCGGCGCCGAGTCCGCCGTCCTCCAGCAACTGGCTGGGCACCGACGATCAGGCCCGGGACGTGTTGGCGCGGGTGATTTTCGGCACGCGGATTTCGATCCTGTTTGCGCTGATTCTCACCGCCGTCAGTGCGCTGATCGGCATCGTCGCCGGGGCGTTGCAGGGTTATTACGGCGGCTGGGTCGACTTGCTCGGGCAACGGGTGCTGGAGATCTGGTCGGGGCTGCCGGTGCTGTACCTGCTGATCATTTTGTCGGGGTTCGTATCGCCGAGTTTCTGGTGGCTGCTGGGGATCATGGCGCTGTTTTCCTGGCTGGCACTGGTGGACGTGGTGCGCGCCGAGTTCCTGCGCGGGCGCAGCCTGGAATACGTCAAGGCCGCGCGGGCCCTGGGCCTGACGGACAGCGAGCTGATGCGCCGGCACATTCTGCCCAACGCCATGACCTCCACCCTGACCTACCTGCCGTTCATTCTGACCGGCGCCATCGCCACCCTCACCGCGCTGGATTTTCTCGGCTTCGGCATGCCCGCCGGCACCGCATCGCTGGGCGAACTGATCGGCCAGGCCAAGCGCAATCTGCAAGCGCCGTGGTTGGGGCTGACGGCGTTTTTTGCCCTGGCGCTGATTCTGTCCTTACTGGTGTTTATCGGCGAAGCCTGCCGTGACGCGTTCGATCCGCGATCCTGATCCCTGGAGCTGAAATGACCGACAACCTGATTGAAATCCGCGACCTGCGCGTCGCCTTCGCCGGGCACGAAGTGGTGCACGGCGTGAACCTCGACATCCGCCGTGGCGAGTGCCTGGCACTGGTCGGCGAGTCCGGCTCGGGCAAGTCGGTGACGGCCCACTCGATCCTGCGTTTGCTGCCAGGCAAAACCGTCAGTAGCACGGGCAGCATCCGCTACAACGGCGTGGACTTGCTGCATGCCAGCGAGCAGCAGATGCGCGGCTTGCGCGGCAACCGCATCGCGATGATTTTCCAGGAGCCGATGACCTCGCTGAACCCGCTGCACACGGTGGAAAAGCAGATCAGCGAAGTGCTGGAGATCCACAAGGGGCTCAAGGGCCGCGCCGCACGCCAGCGCACGCTGGAGCTGCTGGAACTGGTGGGCATTCGCCAACCGTTGCAGCGCTTGAAGGCCTATCCGCACCAGCTCTCCGGCGGCCAGCGGCAACGGGTGATGATCGCCATGGCGCTGGCCAACGAGCCGCAATTGCTGATCGCCGACGAACCGACCACGGCGCTGGACGTGACCGTGCAGCAGAAAATTCTCGAGCTGCTGATCGAGTTGCAGCAACGCCTGGGCATGTCGCTGCTGCTCATCAGTCATGACCTCAATCTGGTGCGGCGCATCGCCCAACGGGTGTGCGTGATGCGCCACGGGGAAATCGTCGAACAAGCCGACTGCGCAACGCTGTTCCGCACCCCGCAGCATCCTTACAGCCGCCTGCTGATCGAGGCGGAACCGTCCGGCGCACCGGTGCCGAGTCGCTACGATCACAATCTGCTGGAAGTGGATGATCTGAAAGTCTGGTTCCCGCTGCCCAAGGCGTTGTTCAGCCGCACCCAGGAATACATCAAGGCCGTGGACGGCGTGAGTTTCCGGCTGCAACGGGGCAAGACCCTGGGGATTGTCGGCGAGTCCGGATCGGGCAAGTCGACGCTGGGCCAGGCGATTCTGCGGCTGGTGGAATCCGAGGGCGATATTCGCTTCGGCAACAAGCATTTGAGCCTGCTCAATCAGCGCTTGATGCGCCCGTTGCGCCGGCAGATTCAGGTGGTGTTCCAGGACCCGTTCGGCAGCCTCAGCCCACGGATGTCGGTGCAGCAGATCATCGCCGAAGGCTTGCTGACCCACGGCATCGGCACGGCTGAGGAACGTGAGGCAGCGGTGATCCGCGTGCTGGAGGAAGTCGGCCTCGACCCGAAGAGCCGCCATCGCTATCCCCACGAATTCTCCGGCGGCCAGCGCCAGCGCATTTCCATCGCCCGGGCGCTGGTGCTGGAACCGGCGCTGATTCTGCTCGACGAACCGACCTCGGCGCTGGACCGCACGGTGCAGAAACAGGTGGTGGAGTTGTTGCGGCAATTGCAGATCCGCCATGGGCTGACATACCTGTTCATCAGCCATGACCTGGCGGTGGTGCATGCACTGGCGCACGACTTGATGGTGATCAAGGATGGCAAAGTGGTTGAACAGGGAGCCTCGCGCCAGATTTTTGCGGCGCCGCAGCATGCCTATACCCAGGAACTGCTGAAAGCCTCAGGCCTGGCATTGGCAAAAACCGGGGGTGAGCGGGTTCCAGCCATCTGACCTTCAGTGCTTTCAGTTTTATTTTCCGGCCACTGCATCCAAACGCCTCCGTCACGGGTAGTCCCTGTAACAGCCCTCTTTCGGCTGTCAGCGGTTTACCCTTTTTCGGAGAAACACTGATGAACATCACCCAACTGATCGGCTTCACCGGTTTGCTCGCCGTCGCCTCGACAAGCTTTGCCCAAAGCAGTTATCCCGACGCGATCAAAGTGCCGGACGGCCACAAGATCGCGATGGAAACCACCGGGGTCGGCGAGATCACCTACGAATGCCGGGACAAGGCCAATGCCGCCGGCCAGACCGAGTGGGTGTTCGTCGGCCCCAAAGCGGTGCTCAACGATCGCAGCGGCAAACAGGTCGGTACCTACTTCGGCCCGCCCGCCACCTGGCAGGCAAAGGACGGTTCGAAAGTCACCGGCACGCAATTGGCCGTCGCGCCGTCGAGCCCGGGCAACCTGCCCTATCAATTGGTCAAGGCCAACCCCGCCGAGGGCAAAGGCGCGATGAGCGGCGTGAGCTACATCCAGCGCGTCGCGCTCAAGGGCGGCGTGGCGCCGGGCAGCGAATGCACGGCGGCGAACAAGGGCAAACAGGAAGTGGTGAAGTACCAGGCCGACTACATTTTCTGGGCCGCGAACTGAGCCTGACTGGACGTTTGCTCGATGCTTGCTAGATTGCAGGACATGCCATTACCCGAAACCGCGTTCGATTACGAAGCCCGCCTCGCCGCCTGTGCCCGCGGCGAGCGCGGGGCCCTGCGCGAATTGTATGTGCAGGAAAGCCCGCGGCTGCTCGGTGTGGCCCGACGTCTGGTGCGCGACACGGCGCTGGCCGAAGACATCGTTCACGACGCATTCATCAAGATCTGGGCCGGCGCGGCGGGGTTCGATCCGGCGCGCGGTTCGGCCCGAGGCTGGATGTTCAGCGTGACCCGGCATCTGGCGTTGAATGTGTTGCGCAATCACGACCGGGAAACGCCGTTGAACGACAGCAACGAATCTCCGGCGATTGATGACGACTTCGATGCGCTGGCGCAATCGACCCGCATCCATCGCTGCCTGCATCAACTGGAACCGCAACGCCGCCGCTGCATCCTTCACGCCTACGTCGACGGTTACAGCCACGCACAGATCGCCCAACGCCTCGACACGCCGCTGGGCACCGTCAAAGCCTGGATCAAGCGCAGCCTCAATGCGTTGCGGGAGTGCATGGGATGACCACCGAATCGGCGCAGGAACGCGATGAACTGGCCAGCGAATACGTGCTTGGCACCCTCTCGGCCGAAGCGCGCGCCGAGGTGCAACGGCGCTTGCCCAACGAGCCCGAGCTGCAAGCGGCGGTGGATGCCTGGGAGCGGCGCTTGCTGGAGTTGACCGACCTCGCCCCGGCGCATCAGCCCTCGTCGCAGCTGTGGCAACGCATCGAACGCAGTGTCGGGCAACTCACCCATAAGGTGGCGCCCGAGATTTCATGGTGGAACCGCCTGTCGCTGTGGCGCGGTTTGAGCGCTGCCGGGCTGGCCGCGACCTTGTTGCTAGGCTCGATCCTGTTGACCCAAACCACGCCGAAACCGAGCTTTCTGGTGGTGCTGGTCGCCCCGCAGGACAAGGCGCCGGGCTGGGTGATCCAGGCCAGCAATCCACGGGAGATTCAGTTGATTCCGCTTGGCGTGGTCGAGGTGCCGGCCGACAAGGCGCTGGAGTTCTGGACCAAGGCCGACGGCTGGCAGGGTCCGGTGTCGCTGGGGCTGGTCAAGCCGGGCCAGGCGCTGTCGATCCCGCTGGACAAGCTGCCGCCGCTGCAACCGAACCAGTTGTTCGAGCTGACGCTGGAAGGCGCCACCGGTTCGCCGATCGGCAAACCCACCGGGCCGATCCAGGCAATTGGCCGCGCGGTGAAGGTGTTGTGACAAACCATCATCGGCGTCGATGTTCACCATCACGTCAATGAAGTTCTCTTAAAAAATCCCGGGCGTAACATCGGCTCCATACCAAACAAACAACACCCCCGGAGCACACCATCATGAAACGCCAAGTCATCCTCAGCATTGCCCTCTCGGTTCTGGCCTTCAACGCATTTGCCGCCAAACCTGCCCACACCATGATCGCCGAAGGTGGTTCGGATCGTCTGATCGAACGTCGCGTTGCCGAAGGTGGTTCGGATCGTCTGATCGAGCGTCGCGTTGCCTGAATGAATGGCTTGATCGCAACAACCCAGAAAAAACCCGGCGCCCGTCAGCCGGGTTTTTTTATGCCTTTTTGATCGTCCTCAGCCCTTGGCCATGCAGCGCCGATAACGCTCGTCGACCCGTTTGGCAAACCACGCCGTGGTCAGTTTGCGGGTGATCTTCGGGCTCTGCAGCACGATGCCCGGCAGCACCGCACGTGGCAGTGACTTGCCTTCCGCACGCTCCGCCAGTTCGAAGACCCGTTGATACAGTTTGGTCTCCTCGAAGGCCAGGCTATCGCCCTTCTCCAGTTGATCGCGGATCACCGGATTGCGCATGCCCAGGGATTTGCCGAGGGTGCGCACTGCCAGTTCAGTGCTGCCCGGCATGATCGCGCCCGGGCGGATCAGGTCGCCGTCCAGCGCCAGCGGAATCCCCGACGCGCGGCTGACCGCGTTCTGAAATGCCGCGTTGCGACTGGCGTACCAGCCGGCGTTGAAGTCGGCGAAGCGGTACAGCGGCTCGCGATAACTCACCGGATAACCGAGCAAATGGGCGATGCCGAAGTACATGCCGCCCCGACGGCTGAACACCTCGCGGCGAATCGTGCCGTCCACCGGGTACGGGTAGTCCTTGGCATGCTGCTCGGCGAATTCGATGCTGACCTGCATCGGCCCGCCGGTGTGCACCGGGTTGAAACCGCTGAACAGCGTGCGGCCCATCGGCACCGAGCCGATGAAGTCGTCGAAAATTGCGCTCAATTCCTTTTCGCTGCGGGCGGCGCTGAGGCGTTCGCTGTAGGTCTTGCCGTTCGGCGAACGCACCTGCAAGGCGCCGCTGACCAACAGACTCGGGATATGCACCTTGGCGGCGCGGCGGTCGATTTCGTCACGGGCGATCTTGCCCAGTCCGGGCACCGGCGGATCGACCTGAAAGGTGGATTCCTGCTCGGCGACGGCCAGCACCGAACACAGATTCTGTGTGGTCGGGCTGATGCCCTGGGCGGCGAACGCCGCGTAGATGTCAGTGGCCCAGCCCTGACGGTCGACGGTTTTTGCCGGCAGCAGGCGCACGATCTGCGCCTTGACCTCGGCGGGCGGGCGCGGCGCCGGTTCTTCGCTGCGTTGACCGGCGCAACCGGCCAGTACCAGCAGCGCGGCGAGGCTGACGATTAATCGAGGGGTGTGCATAACGCTTCATCCAGTCCGTTGAGCCGGGTTAACCCTACGCTCAATCGCAGGGTGCAGGATAGGACTGCGGGCCGGCGGCGCTGTTCCATCGCCCCGTTTGGCAGGCCGACTGGCCGCCCTCGCCGTCTGATCCATACTTGCTGCTGCACACTCAGTGGCAAGTCTTGGATCAGGACACGCGAGGAGGACAGACCATGAACCGCAGTGATGTTCTGATCATCGGCGCAGGCCCCACCGGACTGGTGCTGGCCCTGTGGCTGAGCAAACTGGGCGTGCGCGTGCGCATCATCGACAAGGCTTCCGCTCCGGGCACCACGTCGCGGGCGCTGGCGGTGCAGGCGCGCACCCTTGAGCTGTACCGGCAACTGGATCTGGCCGATGCGGTGGTACGCAATGGCCACCGGGTGGCGGCGGCGAATTTCTGGGTCAAGGGCAAACCCGTGGCGCAGCTGCCGCTGAACCGGATCGGTGAAGGCCTGACGCCCTATGCCTTTCTGGAGATGTACCCGCAGGACGAACACGAGCGGCTGCTGATCGACCGCCTCGCAGACTACGACGTGACCGTCGAGCGCAACACGACGCTGGAGAGTTTCACCGAAAACGGCGACGGCCTTACCGCGCATTTGCGCCTGCCGGATGGCGAGCAGGAAATCTGCCAGGCCTGTTATCTGGCCGGGTGCGACGGCGCTCGTTCAATCGTGCGCAAGACCCTCGACACCGGTTTTCCCGGCGGCACCTATCAGCAGATTTTCTATGTCGCCGATGTGCGGGCCAGCGGTCCGGCGCTCAATGGCGAGTTGCATCTGGATCTGGATGAAGCGGATTTTCTGGCGGTGTTCCCGCTGGCCGGCGAAGGCCGCGCGCGGTTGATCGGCACCG
Organism: Pseudomonas sp. GW456-12-10-14-LB2; assembly: GCF_002884345.1. Classification (NCBI taxonomy): domain Bacteria; kingdom Pseudomonadati; phylum Pseudomonadota; class Gammaproteobacteria; order Pseudomonadales; family Pseudomonadaceae; genus Pseudomonas; species Pseudomonas sp. GW456-12-10-14-LB2. Next base: position 5,821 of record NZ_POHV01000062.1, on the reverse strand, counting down.
TGCGCGACGAACGTGCGGATCGCGCCGAAACCCTCGAGTTTTCCGATGTCAGCAACCGCGCCATCGAACACCTGAACGTGCACATCGAGGACGTCAACTGGTTCTCCACCTACCGCGTGCATCACCGGGTGGCGGATCACTTTCGCAAGGGCCGGGCGTTTCTGCTCGGCGATGCGGCGCACGTACACAGCCCGGCCGGCGGTCAGGGCATGAACACCGGCATCGGCGATGCGATCAATCTGGCGTGGAAACTCGCGGCAGTGCTCGGCGGCGCGGCCACGCCCAAACTGCTCGACAGCTACGAAACCGAACGCATCGCCTTCGCCCGGCGACTGGTGTCGACCACCGACAAAGTTTTCAGCTTCGTCACCGCCGAAGGCCGCATGGCCGATCTGTTGCGCACGCGACTGGCACCGTTCCTGATTCCGAAAATGGCCTCGTTCGAGACCAGCCGCGAATTCCTGTTTCGCACCGTCTCGCAAATCACCGTCAACTATCGAGGCATGGCGTTGAGCGAAGGCGTGGCCGGGCACGTCCACGGCGGCGACCGCTTGCCGTGGGCCCATGATGGCGAGGGGGATAATTACGAACCGTTGCGCCATCCGTGCTGGCAGGTGCATGTGTACGGCGACACCAGCGACGAGATGATCGCCTGGTGCAATGAACATCACTTGCCGCTGCACGTATTCGACTGGCGTCCGGCGTTTGAAACGGCGGGACTGGGGCGCAACGGCTTTTACCTGCTGCGCCCGGATACCTACGTGGCGATTGCCGACAACAGCGCGGATCCGAAGGTGATCGAGCGGTACTTCCGTGATCACGGGATCCGGCCGTTCTTCAATTGCCCCTGACGGATCAGATCCCGGCCAGGGCCAGGTCCATCGCAAAGTAGGTGAAGATCAGATCCGCACCCGCGCGTTTGATCGCACCAAGGCTTTCGCGCACCACGCGATCTTCGTCGATAGCCCCGGCCTGGGCGCCGAACTTGATCATCGCGTACTCGCCGCTGACCTGATACGCCGCCAGCGGCAGGTTCGAGGCTTCGCGGATGTCGCGGATGATGTCCAGGTACGCGCCGGCCGGTTTGACCATCAGCGCGTCGGCGCCTTCCTGCTCGTCGAGCAACGATTCGCGCAGGGCTTCGCGGCGGTTCATCGGGTTCATCTGATAGCTTTTGCGATCGCCCTTCAGCGCGCTGCCGCCGGCCTCGCGGAACGGGCCGTAGAGCGCCGAGGCGAATTTGGTCGAGTAGGCCATGATCGGAATCTGCGTGAACCCGGCATCGTCCAGCGCCCGGCGAATCGCCCGCACCTGGCCGTCCATCGCTGCCGATGGCGCGATCACGTCGGCACCGGCACGGGCTGCCGCCACCGCTTGCTTGCCGAGGTTGATCAGGGTCTGGTCGTTGTCGACTTCATGGTTGTGCATCACGCCGCAGTGGCCGTGGTCGGTGTACTCGCAGAAGCAGGTGTCGGACATCACGATCATGTCCGGCACGGCGTCCTTGGCAATCCGCGACATGCGCGACACCAGGCCGTTTTCGCGCCAGGTGTCGCTGCCGTTGGCGTCCAGATGGTGGGACACACCGAAGGTCATCACCGACTTGATCCCGGCCCGGGCGTAACGCTCGATTTCGCCGGCCAGTTTGCGCTCGGGAATACGCATCACGCCGGGCATGCTCTTGATCGGCACGAAATCGTCGATCTCTTCTTCGACGAAGATCGGCAGCACCAGATCGTTGAGGGAAAACTCGGTTTCCTGGAACAGGCTGCGCAGGCTCGCATTGCGGCGCAGACGGCGTGGACGTGCTTCGGGGAACTGACTGGACATGGGGCCTTTCCTGAAAACAGCGGATGAGACGAAAGTCGTAGGGGGCGAAGCTTATGCCTTGCGAGGGACGGGGTACAAACCTGGATCAATCAACAGTGCATTACCGGGCACGCAACAATCTGCGCACCCGGCTGCAACAGGGTCAGGAAGGAATGGCCAGGCCGCGCACAACGGCCGGCCGCGCCAGGAAGCGCTCCAGCACCCGGGTGACGTTCGGGAAGTTGTTGATGCCGACCAGATCGCCCGCCTCGTAGAAACCGATCAGGTTGCGCACCCACGGGAACGTGGCGATGTCGGCGATGGTGTAGCGCTCGCCCATGATCCAGTCGCGGCCTTCCAGGCGGGTGTTGAGGACGCTGAGCAGGCGGCGGCTTTCTTCGACGTAGCGGTCACGGGGACGCTTGTCTTCGTAGTCCTTGCCGGCGAATTTGTTGAAGAAACCGAGCTGGCCGAACATCGGGCCGATACCGCCCATCTGGAACATCAGCCACTGAATGGTTTCGTAGCGCAGCGCGCCTTCCTGGGCCAGCAACTGGCCGCTCTTGTCGGCGAGGTAGATCAGGATCGCGCCGGACTCGAACAACGGCAGCGGTTTGTCCTCGGGACCGTGGGGGTCGAGGATCGCCGGGATCTTGTTGTTCGGGTTCAGAGAGAGGAATTCCGGAGACATCTGGTCATTGGTGTCGAAGCCCACGCGGTGCGGCTCGTACGGCAGGCCGATCTCTTCGAGCATGATCGAGACCTTGACGCCGTTGGGGGTCGGCAGGGAATAGAGCTGAATCCAGTCAGGGTACTGCGCCGGCCATTTCTGGGTGATCGGGAACGCGGACAGATCAGTCATGTGTAGCATCCAGTCACAAAATGAAAGGCCTGAGCATAATCCACGAACAGCGCTCTGGCTCGGGTTCTTTACGCCCTCGCCCGCCGGCTTACTTAAATCCGCAACATCCTGTGGTTAACCTTCCCTCCAACCGCACAGCCTCAACGGTAAAGTGCGGCGCACTCAAGCGGATCGAACCAAACGGGCCTCAGGGGGCTCCAAGCAAGCCAGTGATGACAGGGAAAACACCCGGCGCCCACGCACCGGTGCAGAGGTTTGTCAGCCTTAACCGAACAGACTGAAGACGCCTTATCCCATGACGAACTTGATGAAAGTCGCCAACCGCTTCAAACATCGCGCGTATGTGGCCCTGCCCACCCTGCTGGCAGTCAGCGCGCTGTTCCTGTCGCTGGAATCCAGCGAAAGCCGTGCGCAACCGGTGGACGGCACCCAGACCCTGGTGTTCCTGCGCCATGCCGAGAAACCCGCCGGTGGTCTCGGCCAGCTCAACTGCCAGGGCCTGAACCGGGCGATCGACCTGTCGACCCTGCTACCGGAAAAATTCGGCAAGGCCGACTATGTGTTCGCCGCCAACCCGACGCGCAATGTCGAGGAAGGCGAGCTGGACAACTCCTACAGCTACATCCGCCCGCTGATGACCATCAGCCCGGCGGCGATCAAGCTCGGCCTGCCGGTGAACATCGAGTTCTCGGCCAACGACACCAGCGACCTGGCCCGGGAACTGACCGACGACAAGTACCACAACTCGACCATTTACACCGCGTGGTCCCACGGCTACCTGCCGGAGCTGATCAACAAGGTCGCGGGCAAGGCCGTCGGCGAGAAGCAGAAGATCACCGAAGATTGGGAATCCAGCGATTACGACTCGCTGTACGTGCTGACCCTGACCTGGCACAACGGCAAGGCCAGCCTGCAGAGCCACAGCTACAAACAGGGGCTGGATAACGGCCAGGAAAGCTGTCCGACCTGAGTTTGCCCGGGGCCCGCTCGGGCCCCGTCAGGCCTTGGGTTTATCGCGTTGACGCAAGTACTCGATAACGGCCTGCCGCTCCCCGGCAAACTCGATCCGCCCGCCCTTCTTCTCGCGCTGGAACACATACATCGGGTCGTAATACTCGCGCAGCAAACCTTCGATCCACGCGCGGTGCAATTCCACCGCCCCGCTGCGGCTCTGCTCCGCCAGCGCCTCTTCCATCAACACCCGCATCCGTCGATGCCGTTCGCCGCCCAGGCGCTTGTGCACGTTGTCGAGGCTATCCAGCAAGCGCTCGGAAAACCGCCCGAACCCCTCGTCCCCATGCACTGCCTGAAATTCGGCGGACAAATCCACCACGTAATCGCGCAGGATCCGCTCGACGCGCTGCTCGAAACGATCTTCCAGCCAGACCATCGGGTATTGCTGCATGCCCTGATACAGCGACAGCGGCAGCGCGCAGCTGCCCACCACCCGGCTCTCATCCTCCAGCACAAACTGATCGATGCCGGCCGCACGTTTTTTCAGGAAGTCGATGGCCAACCGGTTCTCGAAATCGATGTTCGACGGCTGACCGGTGGCGCGCTTGCCGAAACTCGAGCCCCGGTGATTGGCATGGCCTTCCAGATCCACACTGTTGCGCAGTTGCACCAGCACTTCGGTCTTGCCGGTGCCGGTCATGCCGCCCAGCAACACGAAATCACAGTCGGCCTGGGCGGATTCGAGCGTGTCGATCAGAAAACCCCGCAGCGCCTTGTAGCCACCGCCGATACGCGGGTAATCGATGCCGGCTTCTGTCTTGAGCCACTGCTGGACGATCTGCGAGCGCAGGCCGCCACGAAAGCAATAAAGAAACCCGTCGGGATGCGCCTGGGCAAATTCCGCCCACGCTTGCAGACGCTCGGCCTTGACCGCGCCGGACACCAATTGATGGCCCAGCTCGATGGCGGCCTGCTGACCGTGATGCTTGTAGCAAGTGCCGACCCGCTGCCGCTCGATGTCGTTCATCAGCGGCAGATTGAGCGCCCCGGGAAACGCGCCCTTGTGAAACTCGACCGGCGCACGGGCGTCCATCAGCGGCCGGTCGTTGAGGAAGATGTCGCGGTAGTCGGTGACGTCGATGGACATCAATTCACCTCGACCGCGTGGCTCTGTCGCCCGATCAACTCACCGATCGGCTCAAGCGCGAGGCCGAGTTCGGCAGCGACGGCGAGGAATTCGGCATTGCCTTCGGGGGTCACGGCCACCAGCAATCCGCCGCTGGTCTGCGGGTCGCACAGCACCCGCTTGTGCAATTCCTGCACCCGCCCGACGCGGCCCGAATAACTGTCGAAATTACGCAGGGTGCCGCCCGGTACGCAGCCCTGCTCGAGGTAATACTCGACACTCGCCAGACGCGGTACCCGGTCATAAAAAATGCGCGCCGTCAGGTGACTGCCGTCGGCCATTTCCACCAGATGCCCGAGCAGCCCGAAGCCGGTGACGTCGGTCATGGCAGTGACCCCGGCCAGTTTGCCGAAACGGCTGCCGGGCTTGTTCAGCGTACACATCCAGTCCCGGGCCACGCCGATGTCGTCGGGGCGCAGCTTGCCCTTCTTCTCGGCGGTGGTGAGGATGCCGATGCCCAACGGTTTGGTCAGGTACAGCAGGCAACCGGCGGTGGCGGTGTCGTTGCGTTTCATGAAGCGCTTTTCCAGCAGCCCGGTGACGGCCAGACCGAAGATCGGCTCCGGTGCATCGATCGAATGCCCGCCGGCCAGCGGAATCCCCGCCGCATCGCACACCGCACGTCCGCCGCGAATCACGTCTCGCGCCACTTCCGGCGCCAGCACGTTGACCGGCCAGCCGAGGATCGCAATCGCCATCAACGGATCGCCGCCCATGGCGTAGATGTCACTGATGGCGTTGGTGGCGGCGATGCGGCCGAAGTCGAACGGGTCGTCGACGATCGGCATGAAGAAATCCGTGGTCGACACCACCCCGCGCTCGGCATCGATCTCATACACCGCCGCATCATCGCGCGACGCGTTGCCGACCCACAGTTTCGGATCAAGGTTCTGCGCCCCGCTGCCGGCCAGAATCACCTCCAGCACCTTGGGCGAAATCTTGCAGCCACAGCCGGCGCCGTGGCTGTATTGGGTCAGACGGATGGGCTCGGTCATGGGGCAGTCTCCGGG
>NZ_POHV01000061.1:0-21036 GCF_002884345.1 Pseudomonas sp. GW456-12-10-14-LB2 | reverse complement strand
GGGGAAAGGGGGAAGGGGACTGCATTATTTCATTCGGTCCCCTTTGTTTCTTAACCCGCGTCGCCGCCATTTGGCTCTGAAGGCGCATCCGGACATTCATTGCGCCATCGCGTAACCGTCATGCCTTTGATTTGCTCTCCCATGGTGTCGACACGCAAGCAGGCGCCTTTCTTTGAATAGAACAGGATGCAGCGCGAGCTATCAAAAGAGCAGGTATCGACCTCCAGGAAATCGCGAGCAGCCAGCTCCCGCTCGACACCACTGTATTCATAGCCATCGCGGGTGTGCATCCGGGTTGGTTTCCATCCTTGTTTGATCAACTTGGACCTGGCCGATACCAAGGGCTCATCGACGGCGATGCCTGCTGGCCCGTGCTTGACGTTTGTCGCTTGCGAGCCGCCGGCAAACGCAAAGCTTGTACCTGTGCAATACATTGCGAAGAGCAGGAGGGTTGGGGTCTTCATTTGATCGTTCCACAAAAAGGAACAGATTTCTGTTCCCTTTGATTTCTGGCTTCAATCCTTTTCAGGGCATTTGAAGTTCCAGGAATAAATCTTCATGTCTTTGACTTCTTCGCCGACAGTTCCTACACCTAAACAATCACCGTTCTTGATGTAGTTGAAGCTGCAGTAACGGACGCCTTCCGTGCAAGACTCGATTTCACTGAAGCCTTTTCTTTGGATGACGCTTTCAACCCCGAACCCACCGGAGTGGGTGGGATTTGGCTTCCAGCCATTTTTGATCAAGGCTTTTCGGGCTTTCGAAAATGGCATTCCCTCTTTGATAGGAAGATCTGCTGCGCTGGAAAATAAACTGACGCAACATAAAAGGCTGATGGCTAATATTTTTTGTTTCACTTATCAGTACCGCCAAAGAAAAGGGGACGAGTTTATTTTCACTGGAGGGTTTCTGATAGAGTCCGCACTCGTTCAATCCGCTGACAGGGAGTCAGGCACATGGCAAAGCCTGCCGCACGCATCACTGATCCAACCTCCTGCCCGATGCCCGGGCATGGCCCAAAGGCTATCGCCTCAGGATCCCCCGACGTGTTCTTCGACGGCCTTGCTGCCGCCCGTAAAGGAGATACCTGTACCTGTGGGAGTGCACTGGTTTCGGGTGTTTCCGCTACGGTGTTCATCAATGGCAAAAACGCTGCGCTGATCGATACCACAGGTTCACATGGCGACGTTGTGATTGGTGGTTCGGGGACTGTCATCATCGGGGATTCGCATACCCCGGCACCTTTCATTCCTCCTTTACCTCTCGCCATTCAGAAACGATTCGGGCAGTCGTTCAGTGTTACCGACAGTGAGACGGGTAAGCCGTTGGCGTTTCGTGACTACGTTGCGACGGTCAACGGTGTCGAGACCACAGGCGTTACCGATGCCGATGGCATCGCGCACATCAAGACGCCGACACCCAACGGCCAGATTTCGCTTCACATCACGTTCAATGCCCCAGCTCGAACGCTTCATGAATTTTCGGAGAAACAGTAATGGCCGCCAGTTTTGCGACACAAGCAACTGCTCAGGAGATAAAGCCGGGCGAGTTCATGTGCCCTATACCGGTGGCTGTGAATGATCGAGCGGCTACTCGTGAGGCGATTATCAAACGGGTTCGGGATTTGAAGGTCACGTTTGTCGAGCGCTCGTCCTGGAAAGCGTTGGATGGCAAGAAGGACATGGTCAAGGATTGGGACTACACCATGATCGCTTTGCACCACGCGGGCCGCAGCCATAGCTGCACTCCCGGTGCAGAGCAGATGCAAGAAATCCAGAAAGGACACCTGAGCCAGAAGTACGATGATATTGGCTACCACTACGGCATTGATTGCACTGGGCAGGTTTTTGAGGGTCGTGACATTCGGCTTCAGGGTTCAAGTGTTCTGAAATACAACACAGGGCTGATTGGCATCGTCCTGCTGGAAAACCTGACGACACCGGAGGAGGGTGGCGACTGGGTCGCCAAAGGTCGGGTGGCTCTGGATAGCATCGGTTACAGCACCACAAACGTTATTCCCAAAGAGCAGATCGTTTCGCTGATGCACCTGATCGACGCATTGAAAAGCGTGTTTTTTATCAAGAATTTTGGTGGCCACCGGGAGTATCCAGGGCAAGGCTCTGAAGGGAAAATTTGCCCCGGAAATATTGGAATGGAGCTGGTCAGAAATATCAGAGCTAAAACCCAACTGCTTCCACCGCCGGCGCCACAGCAATGAAAAAGCTTTTAATCGCAGCAATCCTCGCCGTAGTAACCGTGCTCTATGTCGGCTACTACGAAGCGCTTGAGGACGGGGATATCGAGACCATTGTCTTCATCAAAAAGCACCCGACGTTTCGGATGAAGTTCTACAACATCCACGCGAACGATGGAGAGATCAGGAAGGTAGAACGCCTGACAGCAGAGGAGCGGGGGTGGATTATTGATTACTGCAGGTATCGTTTGGGAATCGACACGGACCTGAAGACTCAGGATGACGTCGAGATGTGTCGCAAAAAATAGAAATGCTCATTTGGCCGAGGTCGTCAGTCACACCTGACAACCTCGGCCATTTTCTTTTCGTCTATTGAGCTACAGCTCTCAGACGCTTACGCCTTCACCTCAACATGATCCAACGCCTGATTCACCGCCAGCTCGCTCAACATCACCAACTGCGCAATCCCGATCGCAGTCTTGCGATGGGCAGGCTCCAGCGTGGCCGCGAAGTTGTTGAGCATTTCGCTGGCTGATCCCAACGATTCGCTGGCGTTGGCCAGGAGGGATTCGGTGTTGTACGCCGGGTTGGCCAGATACATGGGGTCGTGTTTGTGGTGGCTGCCCATGATGCGTTGTTGTGGGGTGAGGTAGTGGTCGAGGGCGCGTTCGGCGGCTTCGTTCAGGGTTCGGGAGTCGGGGAATTTGTAGGGTGAAACCGGATCGGTTTCGGGGGGATTTGGTGTCGGTTTGAACATAGATGAAACTCCTCATGCTTCAAAAAGGGAGGCCATCCAATTTCGCTACCAAACGAAGGTGGCGGCCATGCTCAGGTTGGTAGACCGGCACATGAGGAACCCGGCGCACCCGAAGGTGCCCTGTGCATGACCACCATAAAGCCGAGACGAAAAGACGCCACGAATGGTGATGCTGTGCAGAACTCATGTGCGGGCTACCAAACCCGATCACTGTTTTTCAGTGACCCGGAAACGATAAAACCCGCATTCCAGACGCACAAGCCGGCGGATTCTGGCGTAGTCGTAGGCAATGACGCAAGGCGTTGTAGCCTTGAGGAAGTAACGGTGGGTGTCTTTAAACGGGGTCGTGGGAATTGATTAAACAGGTGAAAAAAGAAAGCCAATTTTCCTGTCTGGAAATGGATCTGGCTTCGCTCATTCAGTCGCTCCCCTGATTTTTCTTGCGGTGTAAGAAATGACGGCTATCAAAAAATTCTTGAGCTCCCACGCCCAAGCGCCCGCGAGCATGCAGATAACCAGAAAATGAAAATATTGATGAAACTCTGTAGAGGGCACTTTCTGTACGCTTTTCCCGACCAGTCCAAGCGTCATCAGGCTGATGCAAAAAAAGCTCAAACACCGTAATGCGAGATAGCAGAGGTCTTTGATGCTGGTCGTGTACACCCAGCTTTTCGCAGATTCAGAAAACAGGGCAGCCCACCCCAGATGAAACACGCTTGCGTAGATGAAGCTCAGGCTTAGACGTTGCGACACATCAGCGCCGGAGCTGAGGTAAAACTCCGAATAGAAATGGTCGAGAGAAATGCCTACCGGACGAAAGAGGTCGAGGAGGGGAAACAGGGCAACCCCGCCGGCGAGATAGATAGCAAAAAAAGCGATGATTTTCATCCTGCACTCCATTGCTTCGTAAACGGCATCGGTTGATGATTTTTCGTCCGGGGGAATTCGAAAGCATAGTCACCCTTGTCACATCCGTTTATTGGCCTGGGAGCGAAATCTCAGCCTGGTCTATAGCTCCTGTTTTCGGCGTGCTGCTGATCCCCGGGGCTTCATTCCGATTCATATCAACTTACACCACCGCCATTAGGCGGCGCGCAGTGATGGAAATGAATATGCACAAATGCATTGACTAACTATGCATTAATGCATAATCTTGCTTCCAGCTGGTTCCGCAAGCCGTCTAAAAACAAATCTCTCCAACCCCACCGCAACCTGTCCTCAACATCTCAGGTTGCCACCAAGCCCCGCCAGACGCGGGGCTTTCACTACGCAAAAGGATTTATGCCCAATGACAGCAAACACCACAAACCTCGCCGCCCAGATTGATTGCATCACGGTCGATACCCTTGATGATCTGTACGCCGTGAGTTCGGCCACGTACAAAAAGGTTTCAACGCTTGGCTTTCATGCTCGCGGTGATGGAGGGCACGCCGAGTACGTTTTGGACCCAACAGGCACCGGCGGCGCTAGTCCTATGATCATTAACGCGAACGACGGTGGTCGTTGGAAGTTGATGCACGACGGTAATGTCACCGCCGAGCAGTGCGGCTTCAAGCGCGATGGCAGTGTGAATAAACAAGACGCCTTGAACCCGGCGATTGCAGCAGTCACTGCCGCAGGCGCGAGAATCGTGTGGGGTTACGGCACTTACGTCTGCGAGTACATCCAGATCATTCCGAACATGTCTTGGGTCGGTAAAGGGCAGTTCTTTACGATACTCAAGGCCAAGAATGGCCTGAACACGGATTTCATCTCTTCGAACTTCAACATCAACACGAACAACGTTTCGATTGTCGGTATGCAGTTCGACGGCAACCGCGCCAATAACACCAGCGGGAACACCTTTGCACTCAAAGGCGCCAAGCAGAATCTGCGGCAGGTGACGATTACACAGTCTGCCTCCCAAGGTCTGATCACTGATTTCGACATCATCGATGGTGAGCGCAAGTTGGGTTTTGAAAGTACGTATGAAGACATTCTGATTGATACGACGGGTCAGCATGGCTGGTTGTACAACGGGCCAACCGACTCCGCGATGACCAACGTCACGCTGCTGGACTGCGGGGTATCGAAAGATAACGCTTGGTACGGACTATATGCGCTCAGGAACTTCAGAGCGGATAACCTGCATCCCTGGAATCGTTCTTCCACCAGTAATGTTCCAGCGGCGTCGGTTTATATCGATAAATCGGCACCCGGTTGTACGGCCGTCAACTCACACTTCGAGGGCGGTCATTGCCCACTCGTCATTTGCAGCAACCAGAACTCATTCAGCGACTGCGATTACTACGCGCCTCGTGGCAGCCATTGCATCGATAACCAAGGGACGGCGAACAAGATCAGTGGTGTGCTTGGCGCGACAGCGGCAGCGGTGAACCCCAATTACGCCGGCATTCGGATGCGCGGCGTAGGTAACATGATCGACCTTACGGACGGTGGATGTGTGAACGGTGCGATCGATTTCACTGAAAGTCCGGGCGGCAACCTTGTCAGGATTTCCGGCTATAGAAGTTCGGGTGTTCCTTATGTCAAAAAACCTCATCCTACAGACGACGTGCTTCTCGTCATTCTGGGTGCAGGCGGCGGGGTGCTTTCAAAACCCTACTCGGCTTGATAAACGGGAGGGTCAAGAGCGGCCCTCACCCTAGCCCTCCCGAAACGTCGGACCGCCCGTAGGGAGAGGGGACTGACCGAGGTGTCTTGTGCTTTACATCGACCTGAGAGACCGAGTTGATTATGGATTCAACGCGGTACGTGCAAGTTGGTTTAGATCTTTAGGTGGGTGTCGGAAATATCCTACGCTGATTCATTTGCCATCGAGGGGGCCGATATTTAAGGCGGGCTCGGGCTAGGGATTCTCGGGGCGGCTAAGCAACGTTTCAATCTTAGCCAGTGGGGGCCGCTCCTGCCCCCGATCAAACACCTGTACCCCCACCTTCAACAACCGCCCACTCTCTGCCGCTGCGATCACCTGCTCACACCGCAACAACAACCGCCCCTGATCACACTCCACCGCCTTAACCCCCATCGGCAATCTTCCCTCCAACCGAAGTTCAGCCATCCGACTCTGCGCCGCAATCATCGCAATCGAGCGATCCCGCAAAACCCCGCTGCTCTGCGTCATCAACCCTGCGACACGCACGGCGGCGGACATGGCGACGGCGATGATCGCCAGCGCCACGAGCACTTCAATCAGGGTAAATCCGGCTTGCGGGTAGGGGGTACGCATCGGGGTCTCGGGCGGTCGGGCAGCCCTTGACGCTAACGCCCGTGCTTGACGGCTTGACGACGAAAACACCCGAGGATTTTCAACATCCCTGACATATCTTCTTGCAACACTGCGCGTCGAATCGAATCAAGCCAGGGAATGACGAGATGGATATCGCGCAATTCAAACAGCCCAGTCGACCGAGCCGGATGCCCCGTGGGCAGCAGGGTTTTACGCTGATCGAGATCATGGTGGTCGTGGTGATTCTCGGGATTCTGGCGGCGATGGTGGTGCCCAAGGTGCTGGACCGGCCGGATCAGGCGCGGGCCACGGCGGCGAAGCAGGACATTGGCGGGTTGATGCAGGCGCTGAAGCTGTATCGCCTCGATCATGGCACTTACCCGAGCCAGAGCCAGGGCCTGAAAGTGCTGGTGGAGCGGCCGGCCGATGCGAAGAACAGCAACTGGCGCTCGTACCTGGAGCGTCTGCCGAATGACCCGTGGGGTCGGCCTTATCAGTACCTCAATCCCGGTGCCAACGGCGAGATCGACATCTTTTCCCTCGGCGCCGACGGCCAGCCTGACGGCGACGGTGTGAATGCCGACATCGGTTCCTGGCAGTTGTAAGGCCGGTCATGAACAGCCAATCGAACCAGCAGGGGATGGCGATCATCAGTGCGCTGCTGATCGCGGCGGTGGTCGCGGTGATCGCTGCCGGCATGCTGACGCGCCAAAGCGTTTCGACCCGTGCGCTGGAAGCCGAACAATTGCGCGTGCAGGGCCGTTGGTTGCTGCACGGCGGGTTGGAGATCAGCCGGCAATTGTTGTGGGATGCGCGGCAGCGCGATCCGCTGACCCGACTCGATCAACCCTGGGCGCAGCGCTTGAACACCCAGGGTTTCGAGGGGCGGCTGGAGGACGAGCAGGGCAAGTTCAACCTGCGCAATCTGGTGGCCAACGAGCGGATCGATGATGCGCAGGTACAGGCGTTCGAGCGTTTGTGCGAGTTGATCGGTGTCAGCAGCGGCTTGAGCCGGCGCATCAGTCAGCGGGTGATCGGCTCTTATCCGCACCTGTTGAATGCCCAAGTGGTGGACAAGCCTGTGGCGAAAAATACGTTCGACAGCGGGCGCGCCACCTCGCCATCCGCGTCGCGCAAACCGCAACCGCCGACCTTACCGATGCTGCGTACGCTTGAGGATTTGCGCAGTGTCGACGGGGTCAACGATGCGCTGTTGGCGAAACTGGCGCCGTACCTGACGGTGATACCGGCGACCACCTGGCTCAACGGCAACACCGCCACCGCGCCGGTGCTGGCGGCGTATGTGCCGGGGCTGTCGCTGGAGCGGGCGCAGGCGTTGATCAATGAGCGTGACGCCGGGCGCTGGTTTATCAATCGTGGGGATTTCGTCAATCGCCTGCGACTGCCGCAACTGGAGATCACCAGTGTCAAGGTCGGCATCACCAGCGACTGGTTCCGGCTGCGCGGGCAGGCGCGGCGCGATCAGCGGCGGGTCAGCCTCGATGCGTTGCTGCATCGCAGTGAGGATCGTTTGCCGCAAGTGATCTGGTCGCGGGTGGGCGTATGAGCCAGTTGCGCGTGAGTTTGCCGCCGCTGGCGGAGCTGGGTCTCGACAGTGAAGTGGATTGTGCGTGGCTGGATCGACAGGGGCAGGTCACTCGCCAGGAACGCATGCGGCTCGGCGCGTTGCCGAAGCAGCCGCTGGTGTGCTTTCTGCACCCGTCGGACAGCCTGTTGGCGAGTATCGATTTGCCGCCGCTGCCCGCGAGCAAAACCGCCGCCGCTGTGCAATGTGCGGCGCAGGCCTTGATGCTCGGCGACAGCGCCGAGATGCACATCGCCCACGGTGCTCGCAATGAAAGCGGCCAGGTGCAGATTGCCTGGGTAGCACGCAAGGAGTTGCAGCACCTCGGGCAATTCGGTTTGAACCTCAAAGGCCTGTACCCGGCGGCCTACAGCTTGCCGGTGATGGCCGGCGGCGTCGGCTGCCTGCACGACGATCATCTGTTGCTGCGCCACGGCCCGAATGCGGCGCAGGTGCAGCCGATGATCGACGAAGCATGGCTGCTCGAAACCGGTCTGCCAGCGCACTGGATCGGTGACGGCGCGCCAGAAACGGTGCAATCGACATTGGCTGAAACGCAACGTTGCTCCGGCCCGTTGCCGAACTGGGGCCTGCACGGTGGCATTCAACAACCGGGCACCGAACCTCGAGGTTGGGGCAGGGCGCTCGGTTGTTGTGCGCTGGCGCTGGCGGTGTGGGTGATCGGTTTGAACCTGTACGCCGCTCGCGAGGCCGGGCAGGGTCAGCAGCTCAAGGCGCAGATGGCGCAGCGGGTGAAGCAGGCGTTTCCCGAGTTGCCGGTGATCCTCAATCCGCTGCAACAGGCCCGTCAGCAAATCGCGGCGCGCCAGCAAGGCGCGGTGGATGCGCCGGGTCAGGATTTCACGCGGCTGGTGTTGCAGGCCGGCAGCGGCATGCCGTCCATGGCGGGCACGGTGCAGCGGCTGGAGTTTGTCGACGGTGCGTTGCAATTGAGTCTGCTGCCCGAGGCGCGGCGTTCGGGCAACGACAAGGGCTGGCAAGACACGCTGGCCCAGGCCGGCATCAGCATCAGCCCGAATGACGACGGCTGGGTCCTGCGCCCGGCCGGCGAGGCGACCGCCGCCACCGACAACGACGACAGCAGCGGAGCCGAAGATGAATAGCCCATCGCTTGCGAAATACCGCGCCGGTTGGCAGCGCTTCAATGCTCAGTTGCAGGCCCGTTGGCAGCCGTTGGCCGTGCGGGAAAAACGCATGGTCGGCGGCATGGCGGCGCTGTTGCTGGGGCTGTTTGTGTGGGTGGCGCTGGTTCAGCCGCCGCTGAAGAAGATCGCCACCTCACAAGTCGAAACCCCGAAACTGCGCGCCCAGGCCGAAGCGCTGGAAGTGCTGTTGCGCGACGTCAGCGTGCGCCCGGACGGGCAGAACCTGGAACAGTCGCTGCAACAGACCTTGCAGGCCAGCGGACTGGGCGGCCATTACCAATTGGCGGCCGCGTCCGCCGGCTGGCAGTTGACCTTCGACGCGGCACCGGCCGACGCCGTTCTCGACTGGCTGCTGAGCCAACCGCGGAATTTTTCACTGCAAGTGGTCGAGGCCCGCCTGCAACGCGCAGACGACGCCGCGACCGATGACACCGCCGGCACTCTGTCGGGCACCGTACGCATGGATCAGGCGCTGGGCGCTAAGGAAGCTTCATGAAGGGGTCAGGATCCAAACGCATGGCGTTGCCGATGCTGTTGATGGCATTGAGCGCGTGCAGCAACACCACGCCACCGAATCAACCGCCGCTGCTGGTGGACAGCGAACTCGGCCGGCCGCTGGCCAACACCCAGCGCAGTGGCGACGCGGTGCTCGACCGCGAGCGTGCGCAGGCTCAGGTCAAACCGGCGCCGAAGCAATTGCACAACATCACCGAACGCGCCCGCAGCGGTGGTTCGGCGCGGGGCACGACGTTGCCGGCCAATCCGTTGGGCGATCAACCGGTGACGCTGAATTTTGTCGACGCCGATATTCAAGCGGTGGTGCGGGCGTTGTCGCGCTCTACCGGCCAGCAGTTTCTGGTGGATCCTCGGGTCAAGGGCAACCTGACGCTGGTCTCCGAAGGCCAGGTGCCGGCGCATCAGGCTTACGACATGTTGCTGGCGGCGCTGCGCATGCAAGGTTTCAGCGTGGTGGATGTCGGCGGCGTGGCGCAGGTGGTGCCGGAGGCCGACGCCAAATTGCTTGGCGGGCCGATCTACAGCGCTGACAAACCGGCCGGCAACGGCATGCTCACCCGCACGTTCCGCCTGCAATACGAGAACGCGGTGAACCTGATCCCGGTGCTGCGCCCGATCGTGTCGCCGAACAACCCGATCAACGCCTATCCCGGCAACAACACCATCGTCGTCACCGACTACGCCGAAAACCTCACGCGGGTCGCGCAACTGATTCAAGGCATCGACACCCCGAGCGCCATCGACACCGACGTGGTGCAGATCCAGAACGGCATCGCTGCCGACATCGCGCCAATGGTCGCTGACCTGCTCGACGCACCGGGCAATGACCCGACGCAGAAAATCGCGGTGATCGGCGACCCGCGTTCCAACACCATCATCATCCGCGCCGGCAGCCCCGAGCGCACGGAGCTGGCGCGCAACCTGATCTACAAACTCGACAACGCCCAGAGCAACCCGAGCAACCTGCACGTGGTGTACCTGCGCAACGCCCAGGCCGGCAAACTGGCCCAGGCCCTGCGCGGTTTATTGACCGGCGAGAGCGACAGCGGCACCAGCGACAATGCGCGCTCGATGCTCAGCAACATGGGCAGCTCCACCAACTCGGGCGGTGGGCAGAACGGCCAGAGCGGCACGCAAACCAACGGCAGCACGTCGACCACCAACAGTGGCAGCACCGGCGGCAGTTACGCTCAGGGCAGTAGCGGCACCAGTGGCAGCGGCAATGCGCAAAGCAGCGAACAGAACGTTGCCTTCAGCGCCGGCGGTGTGACCATTCAGGCAGACGCGACCACCAATACCTTGCTGATTTCCGCGCCGGAACCGCTGTATCGCAACCTGCGCGAAGTCATCGATCTGCTCGATCAGCGCCGCGCCCAAGTGGTGATCGAAAGCCTGATCGTTGAAGTCGGCGAGGACGACGCCAGCGAATTCGGCGTGCAATGGCAGACCGGCAACCTCGGCGGCAACGGTGTGATCGGTGGCGCCAACCTCGGCGGCTCGGGGATCAACGTCAACGGCAAGACCAGCCTCGATGTGCTGCCGCAAGGCCTCAACCTCGGCTACGTCAACGGCACGGTCGACATCCCCGGCATCGGCAAGATCCTCGATTTGAAAGTGCTGGCTCGGGCCCTGAAGAGCAAGGGCGGCACCAACGTGCTGTCGACGCCGAACCTGCTGACCCTGGACAACGAAGCGGCGAGCATTTTCGTCGGCCAGACCATCCCGTTTGTCAGCGGCAGCTACGTCACCGGCGGCGGGGGCACCAGCAACAACCCGTTCCAGACCGTGACCCGTGAAGAGGTCGGCTTGAAGCTCAACGTACGGCCGCAGATTTCCGAGGGCGGCACGGTGAAGCTCGACATCTATCAGGAAGTCAGCAGCATCGACGAACGCGCCTCGGCGGCGGCCAATTCGGCGGGGATCGTCACCAGCAAACGCGCGCTCGACACCAGTATCCTGCTCGACGACGGGCAGATCATGGTGCTCGGCGGTCTGCTGCAGGACGGCTACAGCCAGAGCAATGACGCGGTGCCATGGCTGTCGAGCATTCCGGGGCTGGGCGCGCTGTTTCGCAACGAACGCCGCTCGATCACCAAGACCAACCTGATGGTGTTCCTGCGCCCGTACATCATCCGCGACAGCGCGGCGGGGCGCAGCATCACGCTGAACCGTTACGACTTCATGCGCCGCGCCCAGGGCGGTCTGCAACCGGAGCGTAGCTGGGCGATGCCGGACATGCAGGCGCCGCAGTTGCCGGCCACTGCCCAAGGCGTGCCGGCACCGGTGTCCGGCCCCCGCGCGACGATCAAAGCGGTGCCGCTGCAATGAGCGCATTGCCTTACGCCTGGGCCAAGGCGCAGCGGATTCTGCTGCGCGACGGCGTGCTGACGGTGTGCCCGTCGACGCCGGGCTGGTCGATCAGCGAAGTACGGCGGCAGTTCGGCGCAGCGAAGCTTGAACGGGTGCGCGATGACGAACTCGACGGTTTGCTCGCCACTGCCTACGCCGACACCGGCAGTGCGGCGGCGGTGGTCGGCGCGGCGGAAAACGAAGTCGACCTCGACCGCCTGATGCAGGACATGCCGGAAATCACCGACCTGCTCGACACCCAGGACGGTGCGCCGGTGATCCGCATGATCAACGCCTTGCTCACGCAAGCGGCGCGGGATGAGGCCAGCGACATTCATATCGAACCGTTCGAAACCCATTCGGTGGTGCGCTACCGCGTCGACGGCACGCTGCGCGACGTGGTCTCACCGCGCAAGGCGTTGCACGGTGCGCTGGTGTCGCGGATCAAGATCATGGCGCAGCTCGATATCGCCGAAAAACGCTTGCCGCAGGACGGGCGCATTGCGTTGCGCGTGGCCGGGCGGCCGATTGATATTCGCGTCTCCACTGTGCCCACCGGTCATGGCGAACGGGTGGTGATGCGTCTGCTCGACAAGCAGGCCGGGCGCCTGCATCTGGAAACATTGGGCATGAACGCGCAGGTGCTGGCCAAACTCGATCACCTGATCCGCCAGCCCCACGGCATCGTGCTGGTCACCGGCCCGACCGGTAGCGGCAAGACAACGAGTTTGTACGCGGCGCTGGCGCGACTGGATGCGAGCACCAGCAACATCCTCACTGTGGAAGACCCGGTGGAATACGACTTGCCGGGCATCAGCCAGATTCAGGTCAACGCGAAGATCGACATGACCTTCGCCCTCGCGCTACGCGCCATTTTGCGGCAAGACCCGGACATCATCATGATCGGTGAGATCCGCGACCTCGAAACCGCGCAGATCGCGGTGCAGGCTTCGCTGACCGGTCACCTTGTGCTCGCAACGTTGCACACCAACGATGCCGTGTCGGCGGTCAACCGCTTGGTCGACATGGGCGTCGAGCCGTTTTTGCTAGCCTCGTCGATGCTCGGGGTGTTGGCCCAGCGGCTGGTGCGGCGGCTGTGCAATCAGTGCAAACAGGAAGATCCGGCGACGCCCGGCACTTGGCGTCCGGTCGGTTGTGCGGCGTGTAATCACACCGGTTACAGCGGCCGCACCGGCATTCATGAATTGTTCTGCATCGATGACGACATCCGCACTCTGATTCACCAAGGGGCAGGGGAGCAGGCGTTGCGTGCGGCGGCGAGCAAGGCCGGGATGTTCAGCCTGCGCGAGGACGGCGAACGCTGGATTCGCAGCGGTGCCACGGCGCCGGAAGAAATCCTTCGTGTGACACGGGACGCCTGATGAATCGCTATCGTTTTGAGGCTGCCGATGCCAGCGGCAAGATCGAGTCCGGGCATCTGGAGGCGGACAGTCAGGGCGCTGCGTTTGGCGTGCTGCGCGGGCGTGGTTTGACGGCGTTGTCGGTGGAGAAGGAAAGCAATGTCTCCCAACATGGCGGCGGTGGAATGTTCAGCGCCAGAATGTCGGACAACGATCTGGCGTGGGCCACGCGGCAACTGTCGAGCCTGCTTGGCGCCAGTCTGCCGCTGGAGGCGGCACTGAGCGCCACGGTCGAACAGGCCGAGAAAAAACACATCGCCCACACCCTCAGCGCCGTGCGCGCCGATGTGCGCAGCGGCATGCGCCTGGCCGAAGCGCTGGCGGCGCGGCCACGGGATTTTCCGGAGATTTACCGGGCGCTGATCGCGGCGGGCGAGGAGTCCGGTGATCTGGCGCAGGTAATGGAACGGCTGGCGGATTACATCGAGGAACGCAACAACCTGCGCGGCAAGATTCTGACCGCGTTCATCTATCCGGGCGTGGTCGGGCTGGTGTCGATCGGCATCGTGATTTTCCTGCTCAGCTACGTGGTGCCGCAGGTGGTCAGTGCGTTTTCCCAGGCGCGGCAGGATCTGCCGGGGCTGACTTTGGCGATGCTCAATGCCAGTGATTTCATCCGTGCGTGGGGCTGGTTGTGTGCCGGGGTCATGGCCGGTGCGTTCTGGAGCTGGCGCCTGTATCTGCGCAATCCGGCTGCGCGCTTGAGTTGGCATCACCGGGTGTTGAAGTTACCGCTGATCGGGCGCTTTGTGCTGGGGCTGAACACGGCGCGGTTCGCCTCGACGCTGGCGATTCTCGGCGGCGCCGGGGTGCCGTTGTTGCGGGCATTGGAAGCGGCGCGGCAGACCTTGTCGAATGATCGCTTGAGCCTGAGCGTCAATGAGGCCACCGCCAAAGTGCGCGAGGGCGTCAACCTGGCGGCAGCGCTGAAAGTGGAGAACGTGTTCCCGCCGGTGCTGATTCACCTGATCGCCAGCGGCGAAAAAACCGGTGCGCTGCCTCCGATGCTCGAACGTGCTGCGCAAACCCTGTCCCGCGATATCGAGCGCCGGGCGATGGGCATGACCGCGTTGCTTGAGCCGCTGATGATCGTGGTGATGGGCGGGGTAGTGCTGGTGATCGTGATGGCGGTGCTGTTGCCGATCATCGAGATCAACCAGTTGGTGCAGTAGTTTTCTCAACTTTTTTTACCGGCGTCTGATCTCACCCGAGCGCCAAAAACAGCATCCTCGGGTTCTCCTTTCTGTCATCTGCAACGGCCCTTCAAGGGCTGTGGCCGATTCCCTCGAAAAGCTTGCCGCAGACACTCCGCACAACCCCCGGAACACCCGAGAAAATCCCTCGAAAATCAGCCTGCACCTCCCGAGGTTTTTTCCTTTATCTGTCACCGGAAACTGCGAATTTCTCAGTGCGACTTAACCACGGACCCCGCTTGCGAAGGTCGGCGGTGAGTCTTCCCAGTGTCATGCAAGACCCCTGAAAACCTGTGTTCACAACCAACGTTGAAAAGGAGATTCTTCATGTTCAAGCGCACTCTGATCGCAGCTTCCCTGACCGTCGCTGCCCTGGCTTCCGCCCAGGCCATGGCTGCCAACGTAACCGGTGGTGGCGCGACTCTGCCTGCCGCTCTGTACAAAGGTTCTGCCAACAGCATCTTGCCAGCCAACTTCAGCTACCTGGGTACCGGTAGCGGCACCGGCAAGACCGCTTTCCTGACCAACAACTCGGCACTGTTCAACACCACCGGTTCGGTTCACTTCGCCGGTAGTGACTCGATCCTCAGCGCTTCGGAAATCAGCACCTACAACACCAACTTCGGCGCTTCGTACGGCCCGCTGATCCAGCTGCCTTCGGTGGCCACTTCGGTTGCCATTCCGTACAAGAAATCCGGCCAGACCGCTCTGAACCTGACCAGCGCTCAGCTGTGCGACGCCTTCTCCGGCGCCAAAACTACTTGGGGTGATCTGCTGGGCACTTCCGACACCACGCCGATCCGCGTTGTTTATCGCAACGTTTCCAGCGGCACCACGGAAATCCTGACCCGTCACCTGAACTCGATCTGCCCGACCAGGTTCGCCACCAACTCCACCTTCGCCAGCGCTCGTCTGCCAGCCGGTTCGACCCTGCCTTCGACCTGGGTAGGTGTTGCCGGTACTGCTGACGTGGCCACTCAAGTCAATGCCGTTGACGGCTCCATCGGTTACGTTGGTCCGGACGGTGTGAACGCCGCCAGCAACGCCGTGGTTGCTCGCGTCAACGGCGTACAGCCAACCACCGCCAACGTTTCGCTGGCTCTGGGTTCGGCGACTCTGCCAACCGCGCCTTCGAACCCTGCCCAGTGGGTACCGGTCGTTCCTAACCCAGCCAGCGGTTACCCGATCGTGGCTTACACCAACTTCATCTTCGGCCAGTGCTACAAGGACGCCACCGTGGCCGCTGATGTCAAAGCTTTCCTGACCACCCACTACAGCAACCCGGGCAACAACGCTGCCACCATCGCTCACAGCTTCACTCCGGTTCCAACCAACTGGAAAGCGGCTGTGACTGCCAACTTCGTCACCAACACCTCGGGCAACAACCTGGACATCAACAACGCCAGCGTCTGCAACGCTGTCGGCCGTCCTTTGTAAGCCTCGCTTCACGGCAATGAAATGGCAGCAGCCTTCGGGCTGCTGCCATTTTTTTTGGCCGATCTACACCTCGTTCATGAAGTTTGTGTGACATCCGTTCGGTCGCGGCCCCCGCCAACCGCCTATGTCGTAACAGCAGGGGCAAGCCGACCTGCGGCCTCATGTGGCAAACAAAAAGGATCTCGTAGTGATGCTCGCTCGCCCATCCCGTCGCAGTACCCGTGTTCAGCCTCAGCAGCGCATGGACGCCGATCCGGCGCTGTGGTTGCTCAAGCCCCTGGCGCAGGCGATTGCCTTGTGTCTGGTGGCAGGCAGTGCCGAGGCGGCGACTGCGTTCAGTTCGGGATGGTTCGCCGCCAAGGGCGCGGCGCAACAGGCTGCCGCAGCGCGCCCGAGCGTGGGCGGATTGCCGGGGATGACGCCACCGCTGGCGCAGCAGCAAAAGGCCAACCAGCAGTTGCAGCGCTCGATTCAGACCCTGAACAACACGGTGGCCGCGATTGCGGCGCAACAGGCGGCGCAGGCGGCCGGTCGTGCGGCGGCGCTGGGCACGGTGCAGTTTGTGCCTGATGGTCTGGGCGAGGGCGGTCTGAAGGTCGATAACAGCCTCACGCAAGGTTGGCAGAACGCCAAGGGCCCGCAGCAGACTCAGGTTGATGGCAAGACCACGGTGAAGATCGAGCAGACCGCCGACAAGGCGATCCTCAATTGGGAGACCTTCAACGTCGGGCGCAACACCACGGTCGATTTCGTCCAGCAGTCGAACTGGGCGGTGCTCAACCGGGTCAACGATCCGAATGCGCGGGCCAGCCAGATTCAGGGCCAGATCAAGGGTGACGGCACGGTGATGCTGATCAACCGCAACGGCATCGTGTTCAGCGGCACCAGTCAGGTCAACGTGCGCAACCTGGTGGCGGCGGCGGCCAACATCACTGACATTCAGTTCCGCGACCGCGGCCTGTATTTCGACAGCACCGGCAGCCAGCCGACGTTCACCGAGGCGGCCGGCAAAGTGCTGGTGGAGCGCGGCGCGTCCATCGAGACCGCGCGGCCGGCCAAATCGACCGATGCCGGCGGCTATGCCTTGCTGCTCGGCAGCGAAGTGCAGAACGACGGCAGCATCAACACTGGCAAGGGCCAGACCGTGCTCGGCGCGGGGGATCGCTTTTACATCCGCAAAGGCTCGGGCACTGAAGGCAATGGTTTCTCGACGACGTTCGGCAACGAAGTCACGCCGGGCTTCAAGACCGGCAGCGCTGCCGGCAAGGTCAGCAACAACGGCCTGATTCAGGCCGCGACCGGCGACATCACCCTGACCGGCCATGAGGTCGTGCAAAACGGCGTGTTGCTGGCCAGCACCTCGGTCGCCACTCGCGGCACGATTCATTTGCTCAATCCGGCCACCGACACCCAGGGCAGCGTGACGCTGGGGCAGGGCAGCGCGACGGCGATCCTGCTCGACAGCAGCGATCTGACCGCCCTCGACAGTCAGCATCAGGCGGCGCTGACCGGCGTTACACCGAACAACCGGATTCGCAGCGATCAGTCGCGCATTGATATCCAGAGCGGCGGCAGCGTCGAGTTCCAGAACGGTTCGATCACCCTGGCCACGGGCGGCCAGGTTGCAGTGGCGGCGCAGCGTCGCAGTCTGGTGCGTGACGGCGCATTGATCGATGTCTCCGGTGCCATCGGCGTGAAAGTCGCGATGGAATCCAACAGCATCAAGATCAACGTCCAGGGCAACGAGCAGCGCGATGCTTCGGTCAATCGCGACAAGGGTGCGCTCAACAGCAATGACATCTGGGTCGATGTGCGCGAACTGGTTTACGTCCCGGCCGGCACCAACGGCTACGCCACGGATCGCTGGTACACCGCTGGTGGTCTGCTGGAGGTCGGCGGTTACCTCGGCACCCAGGGCCACAGCATCGGCGAGTGGATGGCTCAGGGCGGCATGGTCAGTTTTGCCGGCAATGACGTGGTGACCGAGAAGGGCTCGCTGATCAACCTGTCCGGCGGCACGCTGGATGTACAAAGCGGCGAGATTCGCCAGAGCTGGCTGCGCGGGGCCGACGGGCGCCTGTATGAGGTCTCAAAGGCACCGGGCGATCTGCTCTACACCGGGCTGTACAAAGGCTTTGAAGACAGCAGTGAACGCTGGGGTCAGACGAGTTATTACTACAACCCGTTGATTGCGCCGTCCAGTCGTCGGGAGTCGGGCTACACCGTGGGACGCGATGCCGGGCAACTGGTGATCGGCACCCGCAACGCTGTGCTCAAAGGGCAAATGCTTGGCGAGGTTTATCAGGGCGAGCGCCAGATCCAGGCACCGCGTGCCGTACTCGATGGCTATGCGCAGCGTCAGACGGCGCTGGCGCGGCGCGGGCAGTTGATTGTCGGCAGTTATGACCCGGCGTACGTGGCGGCTTCCGGTGGTTTGCTCTACGGCCTCAACCCATTGTTCGATCAGGTGCAGGTCGGCGGCGAACGTCCGCTGGCCGGCGATGATCGGGAGCTGACCGGCGCCGTATCCGATGCGCGCAGCGGCAAGCTGTTTCTTGATGCCGGGCAACTCAGTGACTGGCAACTGGGCACGCTGAAAGTGGCGGCCAAGGAACGGATCAATGTCCAAGGTGCCGTCACCGTCGACAATGGCGGCGACATCACCCTTTACGGGCCGGACGTGCAGGTCAACGCAAACCTGACCGCGCGTGGCGGCAGCCTGCATCTGGGCAATGTGCTCAATCAGCTCAACACCGATCGCCTCACCGACACCCGACTCGTCGCGCCGACCGGCAAGGCTACCCGCGTGAGCGTGGCTGAAGGGGCACAACTGGACACTCGCGGTCTGTGGAGCAACCTGCGCACCAACCCGGACGATACCGCCAGCCTGGCGTATCTGGATGGTGGCGTGGTGTCGATTCGCAGCAGCGGTGACATCGAGATCGGTGTCGGCAGCCTGCTGGACGTGTCTTCCGGCGGGGCGATTCTGGCCAATGGCAAGACGCGCGGCGGCAAGGGCGGTGACGTGACGCTGGAGGCCGGCGCCTTGACCGCGTCGGGTGACAGTCATCTGACTCTGGACGGCCAGCTGCGGGGTTACGGTGTGTCTGGCGGCGGCCGTTTGTTTCTGCAGACCTGCGATGTGCTGATCGGCCAGACCGATAAGCGTCAGGCCGACTCTGTGTTGCAGCTGACGCCGACGCTGTTTGAAAAAGGCTTCTCGACCTACAACCTGATTGGCCTGAACCGGATGGAAGTGACGGATAACACCGTCATTGATGTGTCGATGCCGGTCTATCGCTTCAGCGAGGCGGCCGCCAATCAGGTCAGCGGTGCCGCACCGCAGCAGGCACTGGAGTTGTGGACGCCGCCGCTCTATCAGGAAAATCCGACCAAGGCCCAACTGACGCGGCGTGCCGGTGCCAGCCTGACGCTACAGGCCGGTACCAGCGAAGTCAGGTTGCTCGATCCTGCACACACGACCCTGAGCCTCGGCCAGGGCTCGCGCATCAGCGTCGACCCCGGGCAGAGCATCAACTTGCGCGGCGCGGGACAGATCACCCTCAATGGCGAACTGAATGCCTGGGGTGGCACCCTCGATATTCGCCAGCAACAGTTCGGTTCGAACGACGTCGCCGACAACTCACAACTGGCTGACAACGCAGCGCACAACCGCTCGATCTGGATCGGCGAACACGCGGTGCTGGATGTGGCTGGCCGCGCGCCCACGGCGGTGGATGCGCTGGGTCGTACTTACGGGCTGGTGGGCAAGGGCGGCACGATCATCGTCGGCGGTGAAATCGATGCGAAAAAAGCCACGGCGACATCGGCCGATGCCTATGTGATCGTGCGTGAGGGCGCACGACTGGACGCGTCCGGTGCTCAAGCCACGCTGGATATCGCCGGGCAGGGCCCCACGCCGATAGCCACCGATGGTGGACGAATCAGCCTCAGCTCCTATAACGGACTGTTCATCGATGGCAGCCTGCGTGCAGTCGCCGGTGGTGCGGGCGCAGCCGGCGGGCGTCTGGACATTGCACTGGAGACGCCGCTCTACGACCTCAACCTCGCCGCCAATGAAGTGCGTGCCGCCAGGGAAATCATCCTTGGACAGGACGCAGGCAAGTCCCAGCTGCCGCAGGATCTGCAACCCGGTGCCGCTGCTTCAGCCTTGCAATACGGTCGTGCCCGCCTGGGCGCCAATCAGTTGATGGCCGGCGGTTTCGACAACCTGAGCCTGCTGAGCAATGGTTTGCTGTCGTTCGACGGCGATGTCGATCTGCACAGCCGCCAGAGCCTGAGCCTGTATGCCGGCGCGTTGGCGTTGGCCGACGGCGCCAGAGAGACTGCGCGGATCAATCTGTCAGCGCCGTATCTGCGGTTGTCGGGGACCGGCAAATACTTCGACGCGCCGGGTTATCTGCGCCCGCGAGTCATGAACACTCCGACGACCCATGTGGCACCCGCCACGTTCAACGCCACGGCGGACCTGCTGGATCTGGGCAACAGCCTGTCGTTCGGCACGGCGGGGAAGATTGCGTTACTCAACGGTGCGGCAATCGAGGTCAGTCGGCGCGGCTTTGATCAGGTGACTTTGCACAGCCGGGGGGATCTGCGCTTTCTGGCTCCGACCGGGTACACCACTAAAACGGAGTTGTGGACGCCTGGGGACCTGAACCTGCAGGCCGCGCAAATCTATCCGGCCAGTGATGTCACTGCCGAGGTGCGGGTCGGTTATCAGAGCGCGCACCCGGGCGCCGACCCGGCGCGCACCTTGCGCATCACCCGCGCCGGGAGCGCTCCGGCCGCCGTGCCTTACTCGGTGTTTGGCGACTTGACGCTGGCTGCCGGGCACATTGAGCAGGGCGGCGTTATTCGTGCGCCGCTGGGCATGATCCGCCTGGGCGACGAGACCGTGGTCAACACCCATGACCTGCATTTGTTGCCGGGCAGTGTGACGTCGGTCAGCGCGGACGGACTGGTCATGCCCTATGGCGGCACCACCGACGGCATCGACTATCGATACGCTGGCAAATCGGTTGTGCTCAAGGGGATTACCGCAGAAACCGCCGGTGTAACGCTGACCTCGCGGTACGTCGATGTGCAGCAGGGAGCATTGATCGATTTGTCTGGCGGCGGCGACCTGCGAGGGGCCGGGTTTGTGTCCGGTCGGGGCGGCTCTACCGATG
>NZ_POHV01000060.1:0-23495 GCF_002884345.1 Pseudomonas sp. GW456-12-10-14-LB2 | reverse complement strand
GCGGCCAGCAGCGGATCTGGCTGGCGACGCCCTTTTTCCTGCCGACCTGGACGAACGGTTCGAAGATCCGCCCTTGTTGACCGTAGGCAATTCCTTCGCCGTTGTCTTCGACGCTGATGATCACCCGTTCGCCATGGCGCCGGGCCTGCAAGCGGATCAGCCCGTCGCGCGCCGTGTGGCGCAAGGCGTTGTCGATCAGGTTGTCGAGGACTCGATCGAGCTGCGCCTGATCCGCCTGCAAGCGTGGCAGCGGGCCTTGCGCTTCGACTTGCAGGGTAACGCCCTTCTGCGCCGCCGAATCGGCGAAACGCAAACGCGCCTGCTCCAGCAGATCCTCGATGGAGCACGGCGCCAGCGTGAGCTTCTGCAAACCGCTCTGATAACGCGAAAAGTTGAGCAGATCGTTGATCAACTGCATCAGGCGCTGCATTTCTTCATTGACCGTGTCGAGCAGGTCGGACTCGCGCGACTCCGGAGGAAACTTAGCCCGCTCGCGGAACAGCCCGAACGCCATGTGCATGCCCGTGACCGGTGTGCGCAATTCGTGAGACGCGCGCAGCACGAACTCGCTGCGCACCCGTTCGAAGGCGCGCTGCTCGGTGACGTCATGCAAAACCATCACGGCGCCGAGGATATGCCCCTGGGTATGGCTGACCGGCGTAAGGCTGTAGGTCAGCAGGCGCGACTCGCCATCGACCTCGATGCTCAAGTCTTCCGGCGCCCGCTCAAGGTTGCCGCCGCGCAACACCAGTTGCAGCTGTGCATCCAGCTCTGGACGCTGAAGCGCTGTGCCCAGGCCCTCGCCGAAACGGTCGCTGTCCCAGCCCAATTGTCGCTGGGCCACCGGGTTCAAGTGTTCCAGACGACCCTGACGGTCGATCATCAGCAAACCGTCATCGATGCTGTCAAGTACCGCTTGCAGGCGCTGCTGGCCAGCGAGCAGTTCGTCGACATTGGTCGCCTGATGCTCGCGCAGGGCTTCGGCCATCAGCCCGAAGCGGCGCGTCAACAGATTGATCTCCATCGCCGAGGACACCGGCAGGGTCACTTCGAAATTGCCCTGGCCGATATTGTCCGCCGCTTTGGCCAACGCTTCGATCGGCGCACCAAAACGCCGCGCAATGCCCTGGGCGGTAACGAAACCAATGATCAGCACTGCCAGCCCCACCAGCCCGAGCAGGCCGGAAATCAGCAGCGCCCGGTCACGGGCAGCGTGCTGGACAGCGTTGATGTTATCCAGCGCGTGCTTGTGCTCGGTGATCAAACCGTTACGCAGGGTGTTGAATCGTTCGCGCAAGTCGCCACTACCACTCAGGGCGGCGCCCGGATCGCGGGAGATATCGAACGCCTCAAGGAAGGTCAGGTAATCGCTCTTCGCCTGACTGAAGCCATATTGGCGATTGTCGTTTTTCTGCTCTTGGGCGATACCCTCGTCGAGCAATTCGAAATAGCGTTGTTTGGATGCTTCGAACGCCACGGGATCGGGTTTCTCGGCAAGCATCATGATCAGTTGATCGCCAAGCGTCTGCCGCAGCTTGAGCCCCAGATCGAGGGTGACGAAGTTGTTGCGGATCAGCGCCTCCTGAGTCCCGGCCATCTGCATCACGCTGACCAGCCCGAGCATCAGCCCGAGCAAGGCCACGGTGATCAGCGCGGAAATGCTCAGGAACAAGCGAGTCCGCAACTTCATCGCCAGTTTCATCGGCGGATGCTCACAGGTTGTACTGCTTGCGCTTGCGATACAGGGTCGAGGCGTCGATCCCCAGAGTCTTGGCGGCCTGATCGAGAGTGCCGGCAGTCGCCAGTACTGCGCCGATGTGGGCTTTCTCCAGCTCATCGAGGCTCAGCGCGGCGCCAACCCGTGGTGCGTTGTTCGCAGGTTGCTCCGCCATGCCGAGGTGACTGATTTCGACACGCTCCTGCGGGCAGATGATGCTCGCCCGCTCGACCACGTTGCGCAGCTCACGGATATTGCCGGGCCAGCGATAACCCAACAGTGCTTCGCGAGCCTCATCACTGAAACCCCGGGCCGGGCGCGCGTATTCCTTCACGAAGCGAGCGAGGAAACGGTCGGCCAGGGTCAGGATGTCTTCGGCCCGTTCGCGCAGCGGCGGCAAATGCAGGGTGATGACGTTCAGGCGATAGAGCAGGTCTTCACGGAAACGCCCGTCGCGCACCATGTCTTCAAGATTGAGGTTGGTGGCGGCGAGAATACGCACATCGGCGCGGCGGGTGACCGGATCCCCTACCCGCTCGTATTCCTTGTCCTGGATGAAACGCAGCAACTTGGGTTGCAACGTCAGCGGAAAATCGCCGATCTCGTCGAGAAACAGCGTGCCGCCATCGGCCTGGTTGACGCGACCCAGCGTGCTTTCGCTGGCCCCGGTGAACGCGCCACGACTGTGACCGAACAGCTCGCTCTCCATCAGTTCGGCGGTCAGCGACGGGCAATTGATGGTGACGCAGGATTTCTTCTCGCGCTTGCTCCAGCCGTGAATGGCTCGGGCCAGCTCACCTTTACCGGTGCCCGACTCACCCAGGATCAGGATGTTGGCGTCGGTGCCCGCCACTTGCCGCGCGGTTTCCAGTACGACTTTCATCGCCGGGCTGTGGGAATCGAGACCGTCCTTGGGTTTGCGGATCTCGCCTTCGAGGGCTTCCAGACGCGCCGACAGCTGGCGCACTTCAAGCTGCTTGGCTGTCGCAAGGCGCAATTGATCCGGGCTGCACGGTTTGACCAGATAATCGGCAGCGCCGGCCTGAATCGCGTCTACCGCGGTATCGACGGCCGAATGCGCGGTGACGATCACCACCCGCATCCACGGCGCCTGAATGCGCATCTGCGCCAATACATCCAGGCCGTTGTCTTCACCCAGGCGCAAATCAAGGAAGCACAGGTCGAACACTTGGCGTTGCAGCAGCGCGTCAGCCTGAGCCGCGCTGTTGGCGGTGGCGACGGTATAACCTTCGTCTTCGAGGCAATAACGAAAGGTTCGCAGGATGGCGGATTCATCGTCCACCAGCAGAATGCGGCCTTGGTGCTCAGTGGCTGATTCCATTTTTCCTACGCTCCATAAGTGAATGTCTTGGGTTAGTCCCGGAAAAATCGGGCAAGTTGCATGGTTGATTCTGATCGATTCCAGTCATTGCAGGGTAGCTCTCTCCTGCCCTAACGGCTAATCAACTGATTTCATTGGTTTTTTAAACATCGCACAGTTTCAGGTCGGTTTCCTGCCTACTTTTCTGACATCCGTACCCTGTCCTCAATTCAAAAATAATGATTTCTCCTACGAAATAATCGTGCATTACGCACGACCCTATGCGGACCATCGTGCAGGATGCGTCGTCAGGAATTTTCATACTGTTTGTAACTGTCTGATTTTATTGGTTTTTCTCAATCAAAAAAGCTGGCACGCAGGCTGCAATACCTCTCTCAGCCCGGGCAGATATGCACTGCCCCAATCGAACAAGAGTGAGGAACCCAGGATGACTCGCCCACGTGCCGCCCAAATGCGTATCTCGCCACTGCACTTGCAGCAGGCCCTGTTTGGCGCACTTGCGCTGCTGGTCACTTTGATCGCTTGCCAGCAATACCTGCGCTGGGAGCAGAGTCAGCAACCTGAGCCACTGATCTCGATGCAACACGCGACGCAGACGCACTTCAGCGCCGTCAGCAGCAGCCAGGCCGACAACGGCGCGATGCGCATGATGGACGTCGACCAGCCACAGCCACTGGGCGACATGCCCCGTGAAGAACGCTGGGTTTTCTGATCAACGAATCTGGGCGCCCCCGCGCCGAGACCGGCAACATCCCTAAATAGAAGCAAGGAGAATCACCATGTTGAGCTGGGCAATCACATTCCTGATCATTGCCATCATCGCTGCAGTACTGGGCTTCGGTGGTATCGCGGGCACCGCCACGGGTATCGCCAAGATTCTCTTTGTCGTGTTCCTGGTGATGTTCATCGCTTCCTTCTTCTTTGGCCGTCGCGGTCGAGGTTGAACATGAAGGGTTTAAAGACACTGGCAGCCGCCCTGCTCCTGGGCGGTAGTGCCATGGCGATGGCGGCCAATGACGGCCAGGCGCGGGTCAACGAACTGTTGAGTTCCGACCCGCAATACAGGGAAACCTGGGAAGGCGTGGTGAAGAAGGAAGAACGCCTGCCGGAATGGGTGATGAACCTGTCCGGTACACCTGACCAGCAGATGAATGCCGTAACCGAAGATGGCGACAAGTATCTGGTCGGCCCGCTCTGCGAATCCGCAGACAAGTGCATGAACCATCGCTTGATCGTCGCGTTCAGTTTCGACAAGAAAGACGCTTACGCCATGCTTGTGGATGTGCCTGAAGGGCTGCCGGCAGACAAGTCGCCAACGCGACATGCCACCTACCGCTTCCTCGGCAAGCCCGACCAGGGCATGCAGGATCTTCTGATGGAAACGCTGAAGAAAGATCCGAACTGGTATTGAACACGAGGGCAGCCGAAAGGCTGTCCTCCATTGCGTCGGCCCGAGGAAGGCCGGTGCATGACCAGGGGGCCGGGACGTTCTGACTGTTGCAGGGTCGGAGTGACCTACGGGTACAGGGAGTGCCTGCGATGAGGGCCGGGTCAGGGTAAAAGCTGCGACGCAAGTTCGCCAGCCGAAGCGGTTTGACGGACTTGCGCTGAGCTTTCAACGTGACAAAACGTTGATCCAGAGCATTCTGCTCTTCATTTTTATCGCCCACACTGCGTGCGAAAGCATTTCGCGGTGTTTCCTGGCGACCGTATATCGAGAAAGAGTCGATCCACCAAGTCGGACATTTAGTTTCCGAACGTAGGCTTTTTCCCAAATTTTTCGTCGAAATCACTCGTTCAAAAAATAACCAACCTACGCTGTAATGGCCGGTTCACGGCACTTATGCCTGCCGAAATGTCGTATTCGAACCGGTTGGGACGCCAGTTTCATTTAAAAAAGCTCATGCCGATTCGGCATAGGGTAGGCGTTTACGGCATTAGACGGCGCAACCTTGCATCGGAATAGTTGCGCCTTTTTTCGCCTGCCGGAGAGCCGTAAACACGCGCTTCGGGGCACCTTATACGGAGGCAGATGCACAGACTTTTCCGCTAAAGAGCGTTCCAGTTCCTGCATGTGCCTGAGTCAAACGCAAGTAAGGGTAAAGATAATGAAGAAGGCAAAGCTTAGCCTCGCCTGGCAGATCCTCATCGGTCTGGTGTTGGGGATTGCAATCGGTGCGTTGCTCAACCATTTCAGTGCCGAGAAGGCCTGGTGGATCAGCAACGTCCTGCAACCGGCAGGCGATATCTTTATCCGTCTGATCAAGATGATCGTGATCCCGATCGTCATCTCTTCCCTGATCGTCGGCATCGCCGGCGTGGGCGACGCCAAGAAGCTCGGGCGTATCGGCCTGAAGACCATCATCTACTTCGAAATCGTCACCACCATCGCCATCGTCGTTGGCCTGCTGCTGGCCAACCTGTTCCATCCGGGTGCCGGCATCGACATGAGCACCCTGGGTACTGTGGACATCTCCAAGTACCAGGCGACCGCCGCCGAAGTGCAGCATGAACACGCGTTCATCGAGACCATCCTCAACCTGATCCCGTCCAATATCTTCGCGGCCATGGCCCGCGGCGAAATGCTGCCGATCATCTTCTTCTCCGTGCTGTTCGGTCTCGGTCTGTCGAGCCTGCAGTCGGACTTGCGCGAGCCGCTGGTGAAGATGTTCCAGGGCGTCTCGGAAAGCATGTTCAAAGTCACCCACATGATCATGAACTACGCCCCGATCGGCGTGTTCGCACTGATCGCGGTGACCGTCGCCAACTTCGGTTTCGCTTCGCTGCTGCCGCTGGCCAAGCTGGTGATCCTGGTTTACGTCGCCATCGCCTTCTTCGCCTTCGTGATTCTGGGCCTGATCGCCAAGATGTTCGGTTTCTCGGTGATCAAGCTGATGCGCATCTTCAAGGATGAGCTGGTCCTGGCTTACTCCACCGCTTCCTCGGAAACCGTGCTGCCACGCGTGATCGAAAAGATGGAAGCCTACGGCGCACCGAAAGCCATCTGCAGCTTCGTGGTACCGACCGGCTACTCGTTCAACCTCGACGGTTCGACCCTGTACCAGTCCATCGCGGCGATCTTCATTGCCCAGCTGTACGGCATTGACCTGTCGATCAGCCAGCAACTGCTGCTGGTCCTGACCCTGATGGTTACCTCCAAAGGTATCGCCGGCGTACCGGGCGTGTCCTTCGTGGTACTGCTGGCCACTCTGGGCAGCGTCGGTATTCCGCTGGAAGGCCTGGCCTTCATCGCCGGTGTCGACCGTGTGATGGATATGGCGCGTACCGCCCTGAACGTGATCGGCAACGCCCTCGCCGTACTGGTCATCGCCCGCTGGGAAGGCATGTACGACGACGCCAAGGGCCAGCGCTACTGGAACTCGCTGCCGCACTGGCGCAGCAAGGAAAAACTGCCGGCCGGTGAAATCTCCAAAAACTGATGCAAAACCCTGTGGGAGCTGGCTTGCCAGCGATGAGGTGCGCACATTCAACATATTCGCTGAATGAACACCGCCATCGCGGGCAAGCCCGCTCCCACAGTGGTTGATGCAAGCCTTACCAACAAACCCCGGAGAAATCCGGGGTTTGTCGTTTCTGGCAGTCCCGCTATCATTCGCCGCATCTTCCGGGGGATTTGACTGATGCTTAATGGCCTGTGGCTTGGCTTCTTCGTCGTGGCAGCCGTTTCGGCGCTGGGGCAATGGCTGATCGGCGGCAACGCCGGGATCTTCGCGGCGATGGTGGAAAGCATTTTTGCCATGGCCAAGCTGTCGGTCGAAGTCATGGTGCTGCTGTTCGGCACGCTGACCCTGTGGCTGGGCTTCCTGCGCATTGCCGAAAAGGCCGGCATCGTTGAATGGCTGGCCAAAGTGCTCGGGCCACTGTTCCTGCGGCTGATGCCGGAAGTTCCAGCCGGACATCCCGCGCTGGGCCTGATCACCCTGAACTTCGCCGCCAACGGCCTGGGCCTGGACAACGCCGCCACGCCGATCGGCCTCAAAGCCATGAAGGCGCTGCAAGAGCTCAACCCCAGCTCGACCATCGCCAGCAACGCGCAAATCCTGTTCCTCGTACTGAATGCCTCGTCCCTGACCCTGCTGCCGGTGACGATCTTCATGTATCGCGCCCAGCAAGGCGCGCCGGACCCGACGCTGGTGTTCCTGCCGATCCTGCTGGCGACCAGTTGCTCGACCATCGTCGGCTTCCTGTCGGTGGCGTTCATGCAGCGCTTGCGGGTCTGGGACCCGGTGGTGCTGGCCTACCTGATTCCCGGCGCGCTGATCCTCGGCGGCTTCATGGCGCTGCTCGCGACGATGTCGGCCACTGCGCTGGCGGGCCTGTCGTCGATCCTCGGCAACCTGACGCTGTTCGGCCTGATCATGCTGTTCCTGGTGATCGGCGCCTTGCGCAAGGTGAAGGTCTACGAGACCTTTGTCGAAGGTGCGAAGGAAGGTTTCGACGTCGCCAAGAACCTGCTGCCGTATCTGGTGGCGATGCTCTGCGCGATCGGCGTATTGCGCGCGTCCGGCGCGCTGGACTTCGGCCTCGACGGCATCCGCCATCTGGTGGAGTGGGCAGGGTGGGACACACGCTTCGTTGACGCGCTGCCGACAGCGATGGTCAAACCGTTCTCCGGCAGCGCCGCGCGGGCGATGCTGATCGAAACGATGAAGACCTCGGGCGTGGACAGCTTCCCGGCGCTGGTGGCGGCGACGATCCAGGGCAGCACCGAAACCACGTTCTACGTGCTGGCGGTGTACTTCGGCGCGGTGGGCATCCAGCGCGCCCGGCATGCCGTCGGTTGCGCGTTGCTGGCCGAGCTGGCGGGTGTGCTCGGCGCTATCGGCGTCTGCTACTGGTTCTTCGGTTAAGGATCAAGGCCGGGCAGGTGGGGCAACCTTCTGCCCTTGTTCCACCGCCCACGCCACCACCTTCGCGGTGAGCCGATCACTGGCCTGACCGAATCCGGCCACTACCGCCGGCACCTGCACATCGCTCAGCGGCTGGCGCTCTTCAAAGCGGCGACTGGCGAGAATCCGCTGGTCATAACCGCGCACCAGCAACGCATCGACCCGCACCACCACGCTGGCCTGCGTGCCCTGATACTCGGTCTGAAATGCCTGCAAGCTGCCACCCAGTTCCAGATCCGCCTGGAAATTGCTGTCGTCGGTGCTCAGCAGCGATATACGCCCGTCACGCTGGAATCCATCCAGTAATCGATTACGCACCAGCACCGGCGCCGGATCGCTCCAGCGCGAGGCCTTATAAGTGCTGATCACGTCACCCTGGGGAATCACCGCGATACCCGGCCGGTTCAGCGCTTCGCTGGCCTGCAGTTTGTTCAGACGCAGCGACCAGTGCTGAGCCGCCGCCGAACCGGCCGAGGCGGGCGCCTGTGCGGCTGGCAAACGGTAGACGTCCAGCGGTTCGGACTTGGGCAGGATCGAGCACGCGCTGATCAGCGTGAAGCCGGCGAGGAGGGCGAGGCGAGTCAGCTTCATGGCGTGAACTCCTTGTTCTTGTCACTGCCCAGCAGGTAACCGCTGGGGTTGGCCTCCAGACGTTGGGAAATGGCGCGCAGCGAATTCAGAGTCTCCCTCAGTTCGCGGATCGCCGGGGCAAGGCCGTTGAGACCCTGCATGCCACTGTCGAGGGAGTTCTGGTTCTTGCTGAGCAGGCCGTTGATGGTGGCGCTGCTTTGCTCCAGGGACTTCATCGCCTGCTCGGCGCTGCCCAAGGCCTGCTTGCCCTGATCGTTGAGCAGGCCGTTGGCGTTGCGCATCAGCGCCGATGTCTGTTCGAGCATGTTGCCGGCCTGTTTGCCGACCGTCGCCAGTTGCTGCATGGCCTGGCGCAGGTCGCCGCGCTGATCGTTGATCGAGCCGGTGGTCTGCTCCAGATGCGCGAGAGTTTTGCTCACGCGCTCGATGTTGTCGGCGGAGAACATCTGATTGGCATTATTGAGCAACGTCGTGACCCCGCTCATCAAATCGTTGCTGTCGCTGAGCAGCCGCGAAATGGGCGAAGGCGAGGCGACGATGGTCGGCAAGTTGCCGTCATGGCCCTTGAGTTTCGGGCTTTGCGGCGTGCCACCGCTGAGCTGGATGATCGACGTGCCGGTGATGCCGGCCAGGGCCAGTTTGGCCTCGGTGTCTTCCTTGACCGGCGTGTCGCCGGCCAGGCGAATGCGTGCCAGCACTCGACGCGGGTCCTTCGGATCAAGGCGCAGGCTGACCACATCGCCGACCTTGATCCCGCTGTACTGCACCGGGCTGCCCCGGGACAGGCCGCTGACCGCCTCGTTGAAGACGATTTCGTAATCCTTGAACTCGGTGTCGACGCTGGACTTGGCCAGCCACAGACCGAAGAGCAGGGCGCCCGCCACCACAATCACCGTGAACAGGCCGATCAATACATGATGGGCTCGGGTTTCCATGTCAGACCTCGTTGAGCTGTTTGGCGGCGTCCAGCGCCGAGCGGCCGCGAGGGCCGTGGAAGTATTCGTGAATCCACGCGTCGTCGGTTTCCGAGACCACGTCGATGGGACCGGCCACCAGCACCTTCTTCTGTGCCAGTACCGCGACGCGGTCGGTGATGGTGTAGAGCGTGTCGAGGTCGTGAGTCACCAGAAACACGCTCAGGCCCAGCGCGTCGCGCAGGGTCAGGATCAATTGGTCGAACTGCGCGGCGCCAATCGGATCGAGGCCGGCAGTGGGTTCGTCGAGAAACAGAATGTCCGGGTCCAGCGCCAGCGCCCGGGCCAGTGCCGCGCGCTTGATCATGCCGCCGGACAGCGAGGCCGGGTACTTGTCCGCCGCCGACAACGGCAGCCCGGCCAGCGCCAGCTTCACCGCCGCCAGATGTTCGGCATCGTCGCGGCTCAGGCCGGCGTGTTCGATCAGGGGCAGGGCGACATTCTCGGTGACGGTCAGCGACGAGAACAGCGCGCCTTTCTGAAACAGCACGCCAAAGCGCCGCTCGATCAGCGAACGCTCATGCTCCGGCAAGCTTGGCAGGTTCTGGCCGAACACTTTGACCATGCCTTCGCTGGGCTGGCGCAGGCCGACGATGCTGCGCAGCAACACCGATTTGCCGCTGCCGGAGCCGCCGACCACGGCCAGGATTTCGCCTTTGTACAAGTCCAGGTCGAGGTTCTCGTGCACGCTTTGGCTGCCGAAGCGATTGCACAGGCCACGGACTTCGATCACCGCCTCGGAAGGCGCGCGGGGTAGACGACTCACCAGCCCATCTCCATGAAAAACAGCGCGGCAACCGCATCGAGCACGATCACCACGAAAATCGATTGCACCACGCTTGAGGTGGTGTGGGCGCCGACCGATTCGGCGCTGCCGCTGACCTTGAAGCCTTCCAGACAACCTATGGCGGCGATCAGGAACGCGAAGATCGGGGCTTTGACCAGGCCCACCAGGAAATGTTGAATCCCTATGTCGCTTTGCAACAGCGACAGGAACATCGCCGGCGAGATATCCAGCGACACCGCGCAGACCACTGCGCCACCGACGATCCCGCAGATCATCGCCAGAAAGGTCAGCATCGGCAGCGCCACCAGCAGCGCCAACACCCGGGGCACCACCAGTAATTCCATGGGGTCGAGGCCGAGGGTGCGAATCGCGTCGATTTCCTCGTTGGCCTTCATCGAGCCGATCTGCGCGGTGAAGGCACTGGCGGTGCGGCCGGCCATCAGGATCGCCGTGAGCAGCACCCCGAACTCGCGCAGGAAGGCGAAGCCCACCAGATCCACGGTGAACACGCTGGCACCGAAACTCGCCAGCACCGTCGCCCCGAGGAACGCCACCACCGCGCCCACCAGAAAGGTCAGCAACGCGACGATGGGCGCGGCGTCGAGGCCGGTCTGTTCGATGTGGGCGATCATCGGCGTGATCCGCCAGCGCTTGGGCCGGAACAGGCTGCGAGCGATGGTTTCGAGGATCAGGCCGACGAAACCGAGCAGCTGCAAAGTGTCCTGCCAGACCGTATCAACGGCCCGGCCGATACGGGTCAGCAATTGCACGCTGACGCTGATTTCCGGTTCCTTGATCGGTACGCAGAAGTCGGTCAGCGAGCGATACACGGTTTGCAGCAAGGCGCGGTCGGCGCTGGAAATCGTGCAGTCGGGGTGTTCGGCGGACTTGCTCAGCCGCTCGGAGCCGAGCAGTTCCACCAGCAGCGACGCACCGGCGGTGTCGAGGGCGCCGAGGCCGTTGAGATCGATGGGGGTGTTGGCGTCGTACTGGCCGTGGAGCGTTTCGCTCAGTTGCTTGAGGTCGGCGTAATGGGCAAGCGTCCAGTCCCCGGTGACCCGCAGGCGGGCAGGGGTGATCGAGGTGTCCAGGCGGGCACTGCCGGTCATTGGGCTGCTGGTCATAAGCTCCGTGCTTGTTCGGCTGAATACGCTGGCATACGTAATAGCACGAACCCGGTTACTTTTCTTTGGTCGGTGTGCTGTCCGTGACCTCGAAGCGCAGCACGCCGATTACCTGACCGTCTTCGGTCAACACCCGCACCTGCCATTTGCCCGCCGGGTTGCCGGGGAAGTTCTGCTTGTGGGTCCAGGCCCGGTAGCCTTCCTTGCGCCCGCCGTGGATGTCGAGGGCGATGCGGTCGACCTCTTTGCCGTTGAATTGCCAGACGTGATAAATCCGCTCATCAAGCCCGCGCGGCGCGTTGATCGCGGTGTAGGCATAGAGCCCGCCGCCACGGATCTGTTCGGCGCTGACTTCCTTGAGGCTGGCGCCCGGAACCCGGTCCTGCACCTGGGTGCTGATCGCCACGTCGGTCATCCACAGCGTCGCTGGCGGCACCCACGAACGCAGGACCCAACCGACGCCACCGATGCCGACCGTGATACACAGGATCGCCAGCGCGTTGCGCACGGTGCGGATCGGGAAGATCGACGCCAGGCTCGGGAACGACAACACCACCGCAATCCCCAGCGCCCATTTGAAGCTTTGCGAGGTGGTCAGGTGCATGATCACCGGCAGCGCGGTGAGCAGGGCGGCGAACAGGGTCAGGGTGTGCAGCGCGAGGAACGCCCAGCGCCGTGGCGCCAGCCATTTGTAGTAGAGCGGGTCAACGATCGAGATCAGCGCCGCGATGCACAGCAGCCCGGTGAAAAACAGCTGGCCGCTGTTCCAGGTGGTGGTGATGAAGAAGAACGGCAGGACGAAAAACAGGCTTTCCTGGTGGATCATCTGCGTCGCGTAACGCAGCAGCGGCTGGGGGATTTCCCGTTTGAAGATCCGCGTGAACAGCTTGGTCAGGCTGTTTTCCAGCATCAGCCAGATCCAGCTCAGCAGCATGATCGTGGTGATCCAGCTCGCCAGCCCCTGTTGCCGGTCGACCAGAATGAAACTGCCGACCCCGGAGATGAAACCGCCGAGCGCAATGACCCCGGGGTAGCGCTTCATCAGTTCGAGAATGCGCTGGATCAGGAGGGTCAATTTAGACATTTGGGCGGTTCACGACTGGATAGGAAAAAAACCTCGACAGAGTACCGCCCGCCGGGCCGTGTGGCGAGGCTGCCGGTCAGTCCGGATCCACGGATTTGCGCCGATGCAGGCGCCAGCCGAGCAGGATCAGCACCAGCACGCCCAATCCGCCCGCCAGCAGCCACAACACCTGATCGTCGCTGAGCAGCGGTTTCTCGATCCGCAGATAGCCGGGCTGCAGCAGCAACTCGCGCATGGCCTTGTTCGCCGCCTCCAGCGTCACGCCTTGCAGCTCCCGCGCAGGATCGGCAAAGCGGCCATCCTCGTAGTCGCCCAGCGCGCTCCAGTAGTAATCGGCCAGGGCACTGGTGCCTTGCACGGCCCAGGCCTGGTGGGCGATGGCGGCTTGTTTCAAGCGATTGAAGGTGTCGGCATCGAGGCCGTTTTTCAGCAGGTCGGCCTTGAGGTCTTCCAGCACCTGTTCGGCTTCGGCGATGTCACCGCGATCCAGGTCGGCGTTGAGGCTCATGAAGCCGACGCCACCGAACACCTCGCGTTCGGCCCACGGCCCGTAGGACAAACCGTGGTTCAGGCGCAGTTGGCGGTACAACGCCCAC
Organism: Pseudomonas sp. GW456-12-10-14-LB2; assembly: GCF_002884345.1. Classification (NCBI taxonomy): domain Bacteria; kingdom Pseudomonadati; phylum Pseudomonadota; class Gammaproteobacteria; order Pseudomonadales; family Pseudomonadaceae; genus Pseudomonas; species Pseudomonas sp. GW456-12-10-14-LB2. Next base: position 10,370 of record NZ_POHV01000060.1, on the reverse strand, counting down.
TCCAGGTATTCCTTGAGCAGGTCGAAGGTTTCGTCGTACTGATCGTCCAGCACCGGCTCCGGCACCAGCCAGTGCAGCTTGGCGCTGTTGCCGATGAAGCCGCGCGTGATCGTGCGTTCGTGGGCGGCGCTGGCGCGGATGTCCGGCAACGGACGGTGTTCGCTCGGCTCTACCGCTTCCAGCGCGCCCCACGCCCGTTCCAGATAGGCCGGCAGCAGTTTGTCGAGGTCACCGACGACGATCAGGGTCATGTTGTTCGGCGCGTACCAGGCCTTGCGCACCTTATCCAGCTGCTCGCGGGTCAGGCCATCGACTTCGGCCCGCTGCGGGCATTTGAGGCCCAGTTCGACCGCCAGCTGATTGCTCGCGGTGTGGCCCAGGTCCTGCCGGTCGAGGAAGCGCTGCAGGCGGGTGTAGTGACCACCGTCCTCGCGCTCGACCACCCGCTTGGCGGCGTTGATCGCGTTGTCGTCGAAGCGGGTCTGGGTCAGCAGAGCCAGCAGCAGGTCGAGGACCTTGCGCTGGTTTTTCGCCGGGGCTTCGATGACGAACGTGGTGTCGGCGTTGCTGGTGAAGGCGTTCCAGTCACCACCGAGGGCCTGCATGCGCTCTTCGAGACCGCCTTCGCCGGTGGCGTCGATGCCGCTGAACAGCAAGTGTTCGAGCAGGTGCGGCAGCTCTTTTTCATTGCAGTCGAAATCGTCCAGACCAACGCCGATCACCAAGCGGATCGCCACGTGCCCACGCTCGGTGCCGGGCTTGAGCAGCAATTGCAGACCGTTGGGCAGCGCATAGCCTTCGACCTGAAAACGATCCAGGGCGAAAGCGGGCAGGGAACCGAGCAACAGACAGGCGAACAACAGGCAACGCATAACGAGCTTCCATACGGCTGAATTGGAGATCCGTGTCGTCAGTCCGGCTGCGAGGCCGAACCTTGAGTTACTGACTGACCACAACCCCAGACGTTCAAGGCGAATGCGTGATGTCCGCCATATCGTCCGCCGCCAGCGCGCCGGTATCGGAAGTTTCCAGCACCACGTAGGCGCTGCTGCAGAACAGCGAGTTCAGGCGTTTCATGTCGGCAATCAACTCCAGGTGCAGCGAACTGGTCTCGATACTCTGCACGATCTTGCGTTGCAACCGGCTGACATGGGCGTGGGCCAGACGCCGTTCCTGTGCGCGAAAGCGACGTTTCTCGCGCAGCAGCTGACGAGCGCTTTCCTTGTCGCCGCTGAGGAACACCGACAGCCCCAGCCGCAGGTTGGCGATCAGTTGCTGGTGCAGCCCGGCCAGTTCTTCCAGCCCGTCTTCGGAGAACGACCGGCGTTGAGAAGTCTTCTGCTGCTGCACTTTGCGCAGCATGCGTTCGATCAGGTCGCTGGCCAGTTTGAGGTTGATCGCCAGTTCGATGATCTCCGCCCAGCGCCGACTGTCCTGCTCGCCGAGATCTTCGCGGGGCATCTGCGCCAGGTACAGCTTGATCGCGCTGTACAGCGCTTCGACGTCATCGGTCAGCTTGCGCATTTCCTGAGTGATGGCGGTCTGCTTGCCGCGCAGCACGTCGAGGGTCGCGTCGAGCATGTTGTCGATCAGGTCGCCCATGCGCAGGGTTTCCCGAGCGGCGTTGGCCAGCGCCAGACTCGGCGTGACCAGCGCGGTGGCGTCGAGGTGACGCGGCTTGGCGGTGCCGTTGACCTCCGGACGCTCCGGCAGCAGCCAGGCGCACAGCCGCGCCATCGGCCCGACGCTCGGCAGCAGGATCAGGCAACGCGCGGTGTTGTAGAGCAGGTGGAAGCCGATGACCATTTCCTGCGGGCTGAAATCCAGGCTGTCGATCCAGTGCACCAGCGGGTCGAGCACCGGAATGATCAGCAGCAGCCCGATCAGTTTGTACAGCAGGCTGCCCAGCGCCACCTGCCGGCCGGCGGCGTTCTGCATGCTGGTGCTCATGAACGCCAGCACGCCGCTGCCGATATTGGCGCCGATCACCAGACCGATAGCCACCGGCAGACTGATCACCGCAGCGCCAGCGAGCGTGGCAGTCAGCAGCACGGCGGCGAGGCTGGAATAGGAAATCATCGCGAACAACGCGCCGACCAGGGCGTCGAGCAGGATATCGCCGGTCAGCGAGGCGAAAATCACCTTCACCCCTTGGGCATGGGTGATCGGCGCAGCGGCCTCGACGATCAATTGCAGTGCCAGAATAATCAGTCCAAGCCCAATGGACACACGGCCCATCTGCCCGAGCCGCGTCTGTTTGCGCGACAGAAAGAAAATCACCCCGATAAAAATCAGCAGCGGCGACAGCCACGACAGGTCGAACGTCAGCACCCGCGCCATCAGCGCCGTACCGACATCGGCACCGAGCATGGTCGCCAGGGCCGGGGTCAACGCCATCAGGCCCTGACCGACAAAGGACGTCACGAGCATGGCGGTGGCGTTGCTGCTCTGCACCATCGCGGTGACGACGATGCCGGCGACAAAGGCCAGCCAGCGTTTGGACATGTTCTGGCCGATCACGTGGCGCAGATTGGTGCCGTACACCCGCAGGATGCCGGTTCGGACGATGTGCGTGCCCCAGATCAGCAGGGCCACGGCAGACAGCAAATTCAGCAGGGTGAGCATGCAGACCCCCTGTAATAGCAGCGCCCCAGAGGGGCAAGTTGACGGTACCGCGCAATTTCTACGTTCTGATACTTAAGCTGTAGTTGGCTAACGGTCTGGGCGCCAGCATTGCACAGCTAAAGCGGAGATTGAAACAAAAGTGTCATGAAAACAGGTTCATGCAGCCATGAAAAAAGGGCCCGAAGGCCCTTTGATCTGTTGCGCAGCGTTCGGGTTACTGACCCGGAATATCCTTGCGCAGTTTCACCGGATCCTGCTGTTTGCGTTTTTTCGCGATGGCGGTGCGCATCTTGATGTTGATCGCTTCGACCGCCAGCGAGAACGCCATGGCGAAGTAGACGTAGCCTTTCGGTACGTGCACGTCGAACGACTCGGCAATCAGCACGGTACCGACCACCAGCAGGAACGACAGCGCGAGCATTTTCAGCGACGGGTGCTTGTCGATGAACTCGCTGATCTTGCCCGAGGCCAGCATCATCACCAGCACGGCCACGATGATCGCCGCAACCATGACCGGAACGTGGGACACCATGCCGACGGCGGTGATCACCGAGTCAAGCGAGAACACGATGTCGATGATCGCGATCTGGATGATGGTGTAGAGGAAATTGCCGCCCTTGCCCGAAGGCTCGTCGCCGCTCTCATCTTCACCTTCCAGCGCGTGGTACATCTCCTGGGAGCTTTTCCACAGCAGGAACAGGCCACCGAAGAACAGGATCAGGTCGCGACCGGAAATGCCCTGGCCGAACACTTCGAACAGGTCGGCGGTGAGGCGCATGACCCAGGTGATCGACAGCAGCAACAGGATCCGCGTGATCATGGCCAGGCCAAGACCGAAGATCCGGGTGCGCTGCTGCATGTGTTTGGGCATGCGGCTGACCAGGATCGAAATCATGATGATGTTATCGATGCCCAGAACGATTTCCAGGGCGGTCAGGGTGAAGAAGGCAACCCAGATCTCAGGGTTGGTCAGCCATTCCATGTGTATTCCTTTGAGCGAGTGTTAAACCAGGACGCCAGCAATCAGCTGGCGTCCTGGTGAGTTTGGTGCCGTTACAACGTGCTGAACAGCGGGAAAGTCCCCAACAGCAAGGCTGCGACCAGTATGCACAGGCAGACCAGCACTGCCCACTTCAGGGTGAAACGCTGATGATCGCCGAACTCGATCCCCGCCAGTGCGACCAGCAGGTATGTCGACGGCACCAGTGGGCTCAGCAGGTGAACCGGCTGACCGACGATCGAGGCACGGGCCATTTCCACCGCGGTGATGCCGTAATGGCTGGCCGCTTCGGACAACACCGGCAACACACCGTAGTAGAACGCATCGTTCGACATGAAGAACGTGAACGGCATGCTCACCAGCGCCGTGATCACCGCCAGGTACGGGCCGAGGAAATCAGGGATCACCGCCAGCAGGCTTTTCGACATCGCATCGACCATGCCGGTGCCCGACAGGATACCGGTGAAAATGCCTGCCGCGAAGATCAGACTGACCACCGACAGCACGCTGCCGGCGTGGGCGGCGACGCGATCCTTCTGCATTTGCAGGCAAGGGTAGTTGACGATCATGGCAATACTGAACGCCACCATGAACAGCACCGGCAGCGGCAACAGGCCGGCGATCAGAGTGCACATCAGGGCCAGGGTCAGCAGGCCGTTGAACCAGATCAGTTTCGGACGGCGGGCATCCGGGAATTGCGAAACGCTGATTTCGCTGTGATCGATTTCGTCGCCGATCAGGTGCAGCTCGCCCAGACGCGCACGCTCACGTTTGCCGTAGAAGTAGGCAATGATCAGGATCGCCACCACACCGGCAGCCATCGCCGGGATCATCGGTACGAAAATGTCCGACGGGTCCACGTGCAGCGCACTGGCGGCACGGGCGGTCGGGCCACCCCATGGGGTCATGTTCATCACGCCGCCGGCGAGGATGATCAGACCGGCCATGATCCGCGGGCTCATGCCGATGCGGCTGTACAGCGGCAGCATGGCGGCCACGCAGATCATGTAAGTGGTCGCGCCGTCACCATCGAGGGAAACGACGAGCGCCAGTACGGCGGTGCCGACCGAAACTTTCAGCGGGTCGCCCTTGACCAGTTTGAGGATCTTGCGCACGGCCGGGTCGAACAGGCCGGAGTCGATCATCAGGGCGAAATACAGAATCGCGAACATCAGCATCACGCCGGTCGGCGCAAGCTTGGTAATACCTTCGAGCATCATCGGGCCGATCTTCGGCGCAAAGCCACCGAACAAAGCGAACAGGATCGGGATGATGATCAGAGCGATCAGCGCAGACAGGCGCTTGGTCATGATCAGGAACATGAACGTGATGACCATGGCGAAGCCAAGGAAAGTCAGCATGGGAATACTCCAGGCGTAGCGCGGCTAGGTAAGTGAGCGGATCGGCGGGATCAGCGCAGAACGGGAATCACGAGGCGTACGGGCGGAGTGTCAGAAAAAAGGCGTGGGAGGAGGCGGGTTACAGAGGACATCAGAATCACCATTGTTGTTGTTAATTGGGCCTGTCGTGCGAGCAATCACACGCGTTGGCCAACCGGTCTGTTGCCGGCAGTGGGGGCGATCCTAATCGGGGAACCTTTCAGCTACCTTTCGCGCAAGAAAGCTTTGGGCGAACGGCCAACCGGCCGTCGGATGCGGGCTAGAGTCAATGAACACGGGAAGCGGAGGGCAGGGCGATGACTGAGTTGCACGGCGGTGGCTGCCATTGCGGACATATCCGCTATCAGTTCAGCGGCGCGTTGCAGGACATCGCCCACTGTCATTGTTCGATCTGTCGAAAGGTCAGCGGTGGCATCGTCACTACCTGGATCACGCTGCCGGCGGCGAACTTCCAGTGGCTGGCGGGGACGCCTTCGCGCTATGACTCATCGACCAGTTGCGCCCGGTTCTTCTGTCCGAACTGCGGCGCACAACTGGCGCTGGTAACGTTGCTCAGTCCCGAGAGCATCGATCTGACGATTGCCACACTGGATCACCCGGAGCAGGCCGCCGCCGAGCGGCATATCTGGACCGACAGCCAGTTGCCGTGGCTGCACCTGGACGAGCATTTGCCGGGCGAGCCCGAAGAAACCATCTGATTAAAAAACAGACAGATCCAGCGGCCGCATCGCGCCCATCCAGATCGCGTGTTCGGTGTGATCGAGCAAGTCATCGCCGGTGTCCGGGTGCAGGAACACCACCAAACCCTTGCGATTGAGCGCCAGCCACGGCAGCACGTCGCCGATCAGCTCCGGGCCGAAGGCCAACTGGCAGCTCCAGTCCGAGTGCGGGCCGATCGGACGTTCATGCACGCGGCCCATCTTCAATGGGAATAATTGCGCGGCCTGCTCACACAGCGCCCGCGCCTGTTCGATCGTGCTGGCGTCGTAATAAACATGGGCGTGATAACCCTTGATCGTCTGCATCGCAAACCCTCTGAATCGGTTCGAACCCTCGGCGTTGCCCGTATGTCACACGCCATACAAGGGAAAACAAAAGGGACCTCAGCCATGAAAAATGCCGAAACCCCGGCGGTGAAAGTGGTGCTCTATGGTGCCATGAGTAGCCTGGGCAGTGCGTTGATGGCTGAACTGCTGCGTCGCCAGCACGAAGTCATCGCGATCCTCGACGATCTGACGGCGCTCGCGCCTCGGCCGGGTCTGCGCACCAAAAGCGGCGATCTGCTGGATGCCGAGCGGGTCAATCAGAGCGTGGCCGGCAGCACGGCGGTGATCTGCCTGCTGAATGCGCCAGGCTTGCCGCTGAGCAGCGATCATGTCGAGAAATCCGTGGTGCTGGGGCCGGTGGAACAGGTGCTGGCGGTGGATGCGTTGATCGACGGATTGCAGGCGGCGAACATCTCGCGGTTGTTTGTCATCGGCGAATTCGAGGCACTGGACGACCCGGAAAACGCCGACCCGCTGCAACGCCACGCCGCCGAAGAAGTGCGCGAAGCCCTGCAAAGCAGCCCGCTGCACTGGACGCTGGTGAACGCACCGCGCAGCGTCGCCGGGCTGACCATCGAGCATTTCAGTCAGGTCGGCCGCACGCTTGAACCGGGTCTGGCCGAACCGCTGGAACGCCTGAACCGGGTGGCGGTGGGGATTGCCGATGAGCTGCGGCTGAATCTGCATCTGCGCCAGCACGTGGATTTTGTCGCCGCCTCTTGATCCGTTACACAGCAATCGAAGGCAACGGCAGCCCGGCCAGGGATTCGGCGCTGCTCGCCTGTTCGGCCATCAGCCAATCCACGAACGTCTGGATCAACGCGCCCCGGCGCTTGCGTTGCGGCAGCACCACGTAATAACCGAGGCGCGACAGGGTGGTTTCGGCGATCGGCCGGCACAACAGTCCCTGGGTAAGCAAGTTATCCACAAGGTGCCGCCAGCCGATCGCCACGCCCTGACCGCCAATCGCGGCTTGAATCAACAAGGTGTAATTGTCGAAGCGCAGTTGGCCCGGGGCCGGCGGCGTGCTGATGTTCAGCGCGCGAAACAGACCGCTCCAGTCGAACCAGTTGCTGCTGTTTTCTCCGCGCAGGTGCAGCAATGGAAACTCCATCAATGCCTGGGCCGGCAAGGGCAGGGGGCGATCCTTGAGCAGTTGCGGGCTGCACACCGGAAACACTTCTTCGCTGAACAACCAGTGACTTTCGCCCTGTTTGAAGCGACCGTCGCCGAACAGAACGGCAACGTCGATATCCGGACGCAGCATGTTGTGATTGCGTTCGCTGGTGACCAGGCTCACGTCCACCTGTGGATAAGCTTCATGGAAGCGGTGCAGACGCGGCATCAGCCAATACGCGGCGAAAGCGAAATCGGTGGCGACCTGCAGCACTTCATGTTGCTGTTGCGTGCTGATCGCGCTCAATCCTGCGTCGATATTCTGCAAACCGAGGGTAACCTGCTCGAACAGGATCGAGCCGACCTCGGTCAGTTCGATGCCCCGGTAGATGCGATCGAACAGTCGCGTTCCGAGCTGTTCCTCCAGCCGTTTGATCTGCTGACTGATCGCCGGTTGCGTCGTGCCGAGCTCAACCGCCGCAGCGGTAAAACTGCAATGACGGGCCGCCGCCTCGAAGGCGCGCAACAGGTCCAGCGACAAAACACCGAGGGCTTCATACATAAGCTGTGCTTATCCTAGTCATTGTCCGGCGCGGGCTTTACCGGATATTGCGGGGAATCCATGCTCGATCGCAGCAATGTCGCATAAATATTCACTATGGAATGCCGCGATCACATGAAGCGCAAGAACATTCTTTTCATCATGGCCGATCAAATGGCCGCGCCAATGTTGCCGTTCTACGGCCCATCGCCGATCAAACTGCCGAATCTCAGCCGCCTCGCCGAACAAGGCGTGGTGTTCGATGCCGCCTACTGCAACAGCCCGCTGTGCGCGCCTTCGCGCTTCACCCTGGTCAGCGGCCAGTTGCCGAGCAAGATCGGCGCCTACGACAACGCCGCCGATTTCCCCGCCGACATTCCCACTTACGCGCATTACTTGCGCCGCCTCGGTTATCGCACCGCGCTGTCGGGCAAGATGCATTTCTGCGGCCCCGATCAACTGCACGGTTACGAAGAGCGCCTGACCAGTGACATTTATCCGGCCGACTACGGCTGGGCGGTGAATTGGGACGAGCCCGACGTGCGGCCGAGCTGGTATCACAACATGTCTTCGGTGCTTCAGGCCGGCCCGTGCGTGCGTACCAACCAGCTCGATTTCGATGAAGAGGTGGTGTTCAGGGCTCAGCAATACCTGTTCGACCATATCCGCGAGGACGGCGATCAGCCGTTCTGCCTGACCGTGTCGATGACTCACCCTCACGATCCGTACACGATTCCCAAGGCGTTCTGGGATTTGTACGACGATGCGAATATCCCGCTTCCGACGACGCCGGATCAGCATTCACTCGATCCGCACTCCCAGCGTTTGCTCAAGGTCTACGATCTGTGGGACAAGCCGCTGCCTGTGGATAAAATCCGCGACGCACGCCGCGCGTACTTCGGTGCATGCAGTTATATCGACGCCAACGTCGGCAAACTTCTGCAAACCCTCGAAGATTGTGGGCTGACGGACGACACCGTCATCGTGTTCTCCGGCGACCATGGCGACATGCTGGGAGAGAAGGGCCTCTGGTACAAAATGCACTGGTACGAAATGGCCGCTCGAGTGCCCCTGTTGATAAGTGCACCCGGTCAGTTCAAATCGGGCCGTGTCAGCTCTGCCGTCTCCACCGCCGACCTGTTGCCGACCTTCGTCGAACTGGCCGGCGGCAGCCTGGAACCAAGTCTGCCGCTCGATGGCCGTTCGTTGGTGCCACATCTGCAAGGGCAGGGCGGTCACGACGAGGTATTCGGCGAATACATGGCCGAAGGCACTGTCAGTCCGCTGATGATGATCCGCCGTGGCGCCTTCAAATTTATCTACAGCGAAACCGACCCTTGCCTACTCTTCGATGTGGACAACGATCCGCGCGAGCAGGAAGAACTCAGCCAATCACCGCAACATCGCCAGCTTTTCGACGATTTTCTTGCTGAAGCACGGGCCAAGTGGGACATCCCGGCGATCCACCGTGAAGTCCTCGAAAGCCAGCGTCGCCGGCGCTTCGTCTCCGAGGCGCTGACGATCGGCAAGCTGAAGAGCTGGGATCACCAGCCGCTGGTGGACGCCAGTCAGCAGTACATGCGCAACCACATCGACCTCGATGACCTGGAGCGCAAGGCCCGTTATCCACAACCCTGCCAAAACCAATAACGTTAAGGGGAAGTCCATGGTCAAGTTATCCACAGTCGTGACGGTCAGTCTGCTGGCACTGGGCAGCGCATCCGCGTTCGCCGAGAGCTGCGACACGGTGAAAATGGCCGACCCCGGCTGGAGCGACATCGCCGCGACCAACGCCATCACCGGGTTTCTGCTGGAGGGCATGGGCTACAAGGCCAAGGTCGACACCCTCGCGGTGCCGATCACCTTTGGCGGCTTGAAGGATGGCCAGGTTGACGTGTTCCTCGGCAACTGGATGCCGGCGCAGCAGGGCTTCTACGACAAGTTCGTGGCCACCGGTGACGTCACCCAACTGGCGAAGAATCTCGACGGCACCGAATTCACCCTGGCCGTGCCGGATTACGTGTGGGATGCGGGTGTGCATAACTTTGCCGACCTGAATAAGTACGCCGATAAATTCGAGAAGAAGATCTACGGCATTGGCTCCGGTGCGCCGGCGAATATCTCGCTGCAGGAGATCATCAAGAAGAACGACTTCGACCTGGGCCAGTGGAAGCTGATCGAGTCCAGCGAACAGGCGATGCTGGCCGAAGTCTCGCGGGCGGTGAAGAAGCAGAAGTTCGTCACCTTCCTCGGCTGGACTCCGCACCCGATGAACGTGCAGCTGAAAATGCATTACCTCAAGGGTGGCGAGAAGTACTTTGGCGACACGGGTAGCGTCTACACCCTGACCCGCAAGGGCTACGCCGAGGCCTGTCCGAATGTGGGTAAATTGCTGACCAATCTTGCGTTCACTCAGGAGATGGAGAACAGCATCATGGCCGAGGTGGTGAACAAGAAGGTCAGCAATGCGGAGGCGGTGAAGGCGTGGATCAAGGCGAATCCGGCGGTGTTGGACAAGTGGCTTGATGGGGTGAAGACGGTGGATGGCAAAGATGCATTGGCGGCGGTTAAAGCGAAGCTTTGATCGCGGTGTGCTGAAGGTCTGAGTTCGCTTTAGATCTTTTCCCCCCTCACCCCAACCC
>NZ_POHV01000005.1:0-193668 GCF_002884345.1 Pseudomonas sp. GW456-12-10-14-LB2 | reverse complement strand
GCCCGTCGCAGCGTAAACACCCACCTCTGATTGCACACGGTTGAGAAGACAGCTTCAGGCTGCCGGCCGTGTCGTTTACGACTGTTTGATGGAAATTGTCATGTCCAGGTTTTCTGCTGTCCCACGCCCGGGTTCTGCCCCGGCGTCCTTTGCCCTGAACGAATCCCGCGTTCGTTTCAGGCACGCTACCGCCGTCCTTTGCGGCGTCCTGCTGTCCCCGCTGGTCCACGCCGACGAACACGCCGGCCACACTGATGAGCTGAGCCCGACGGTGATCACCGCCATCGCCCCGAGCTCGCCGCTGACCATCGTCACCAACCCGAAAGACCCGCGCCAACCGGTGCCGGCCAGCGACGGCGGCGACTACCTGAAGACCATTCCCGGCTTCGCCCTGGTGCGCAACGGCGGCACCAACGGTGATCCGGTGCTGCGCGGGATGTTCGGTTCGCGCCTGAACATCCTCACCAACGGCAGCATGATGCTCGGCGCCTGCCCCGGCCGGATGGACGCGCCGACCTCGTACATCTCACCCGAGACCTACGACAAACTCACCGTGATCAAAGGCCCGCAAACCGTGCTCTACGGGCCCGGCGCGTCGGCCGGCACGATCCTGTTCGACCGCGAGCCGGAAAGCTTCGGCGAGCTCGGCACCCGCGTGAACGCCAGCGTGCTGGCCGGCTCCCACGGGCGCCTCGACAAAGTCGTCGATGCGGCAGCCGGCGGCTCGCTGGGCTACGTGCGGGTGATCGGCAACACCGCGCATTCCGACGACTACCGCGACGGCAACAACGACATCGCTGCCTCGCGCTATGACAAGTGGAACGGCGACGTGGCGCTGGGCTGGACCCCGGATGCCGACACCCTGATCGAACTCACCGCCGGCAAGGGCGACGGCGAAGCACGCTACGCAGGACGCGGCATGGACGGCTCGCAATTCCTGCGCGAAAGCCTCGGTCTGCGCGTCGAGAAATCCAACATCACCGATGTGCTGGAGAAGCTCGAAGCCCAGGTCTACTACAACTACGCCGACCACGTGATGGACAACTACACCCTGCGCACGCCGTCCGGCACGGGGATGATGGCCGGGCCCATGGCGTCCAACGTCGACCGCCGCACCCTCGGCGCACAGATCAAGGCCACCTGGCGCTGGGCCGATATCCAGCTGATCACCGGCCTCGACGCGCAGACCAACGAACACCGGCAGCGCAGCGGCATGGGCATCGATACCTACAAGGATCAGCCGTACACCAAGGACGCCGACTTCCATAACTACGGGGTGTTCAGCGAAATGACCTGGTACGCCGCCGACCGCGACCGGCTGATCACCGGCGCCCGGGTCGACCGTGCCTCGGCCAGGGATTTCCGGCAGACCACCGGCTCGGGAATGATGTCCCGGCCGAATCCGACCGCTGGCGATACCCGCGCCGACACCCTGCCGAGCGGCTTCGTCCGTTACGAGCATGACCTGGCCGACAGCCCGACCACGCTCTACGCCGGCCTCGGCCACGCCCAGCGTTTCCCGGATTACTGGGAGCTGTTTTCGCCCAAATCCGGCCCGGCCGGTTCGGTCAATGCGTTCGATTCGATCAAGCCGGAAAAGACCACTCAGCTCGACTTCGGCGTGAACTACAAGAGCGCCGAGCTCGAAGCCTGGGCCTCCGGTTACATCGGCCAGGTGCGCGATTACATCCTCTTCGATTACACCCCCGGGATGATGGGCATGAGCACGTCCCGCGCCGAGAACATCGACGCGCGGATCATGGGCGGCGAACTCGGTGCCGCCTACAAACTCACCGACAACTGGAAAGCCGATGCGACCCTGGCCTACGCCTGGGGCAAGAACAGCAGCGACGGCAAGGCTCTGCCGCAGATGCCGCCGCTGGATGCGCGCTTCGGTCTGACCTATACCGAAGACAACTGGAGCGCCGGCGCACTGTGGAGGGTGGTTGCCGCGCAAAACCGTATCGACCAGAACAAGGGCAACGTGGTCGGCAAGGATTACGACAAGAGTTCGGGCTTCGGCGTGTTCTCGCTCAACGGCGCCTACCGGATCAACAAACACTGGAAGGTCAGTACCGGCGTCGACAACCTGTTCGGCAAGGCTTACGCCGAACACCTGAACCTGGCGGGCAACGCCGGGTTCGGCTACCCGGCCAACGACCCGCAAGCGATCAATGAACCGGGGCGCACGCTCTGGACCAAGGTGGACATGAGTTTCTAACCCTCAAGGGCGCTCGCTCCCTTGAGGGAGCGGGCGGCAACAGACAACGAGAAGATCCAAGCCAAGCGGAGCACACGTGATGAAACAGCCCAAACCGAATTTCTACAACCTGGCCTGGCGTTGGCATTTCTATGCCGGATTGTTCGTCGCGCCATTCATGGTGATGCTGGCCCTGACCGGCATCATTTACCTGTTCAAGCCGCAGCTCGATTCGCTGATGTACAGCAGCCTGCTGAACGTCCCCGCCGGGCATCACACCGTGCCGGCCGATGACTTGCTGCAAAAGGTCAAAAGCGCTTATCCACAGGGCCAGGTCACCCAGTACCTGCCACCGGCGAATGCCGAGCGCAGCGCGCAGTTTGTCGTGGCCAATGCCGGCCATGAACTGAACGTATTCGTCGATCCGTACCACGGCGACATCCTCGGCGAGCAGGATGCCAGGCAGAACCTGCAAGCCATCGCCCGGGCGATTCACGGCGAACTGATGATCGGCACCGTCGGTGACCGACTGATCGAAATGGCCGCCGGCTGGGGCGTGGTGCTGGTGGTGTCCGGGGTTTTCCTGTGGTGGCCGCGAGGTCAGGCCGCGGGGATTCTGTGGCCACGCCTGAGCAGTCGCGGCCGCGTGCTGTGGCGTGACCTGCATACCGTGACCGGATTCTGGGGCGCCGCATTGCTGCTGGTGATGCTGCTCAGCGGCATGACCTGGACCGGCTTCTGGGGCAAGCAATACGCGCAGGTGTGGAACGTGTTCCCGGCGGCGATGTGGGACAACGTGCCGACCTCCGACGTCGAGGCCGGCAGCCTCAACAACGCCGCGCGCCAGACCGTACCCTGGGCGATGGAAAATACCCCGATGCCGATGTCCGGCGACCATGCCGAACACATGGCCCACGGTGGCATGCAACACGGTCCCGCCGCGCCGACCATCCGCCTGCAGGACGTGCAGAACATCGCCGTTGAGCGCAAGGTCGAGCCGGGCTACAGCATCACAATGCCGACCACTGCGACCGGCGTGTTCACCATCGCGGTGTTCGCCGACGACCCACGCAACGACGCGACCCTGCACATCGATCAGTACACCGGCAAGGTTCTCGCCGACGTGCGCTTCGAGCAGTACGGCGCTGTTGCCCGCGCTACCGAGATCGGCGTGATGCTCCACGAAGGCAAGATGTTCGGCACCTTCAATCAAATCATCGTGCTGCTGATCTGCCTGATGATTCTGCTCAGCGCCGTCAGCGGCGTGGTGATCTGGTGGAAGCGCCGCCCGCAAGGAAAATTCGGCGTGCCGCCGCTGCGCCACGATCTGCCGAAGTGGAAAACCGGGGTGGCGATCATGCTGGTTCTGGCGGTGGTGTTTCCGCTAGTGGGGGCTTCGCTGGTGGTGGTGTGGTTGCTGGATCGGCTGCTGGTGTCGCGTCTGGGCCGACAAGCTGAATCTGCCTCAACTTCATCATGAAACAGGCGAGATGCGCGATTTAGACAGATCTTTAAACTGCCGGGGCTTAAACTCCGGCATTTTTTAGTGTTACTGTATAACGCAAATTTGCTGCTCCGCCCGCAGCCATGCACCGTCATGAGCCTGCGGGCTTTTCTTTTGAAGAAGTGATTCACCGCCCCGATGAACAAGTACCTCTTGTCCAGCCTCTGTCTGTTCGCCTTGAACAACAGCGCCCACGCCGACAATGCCCCGCTGACGCTGCCCACCGGCACCATCACCGCCCCGGCCAATGACGACCAGACCGTCAGCCTGACCACGCCGACCAGTGCCGGCTCGCGTCTGAACCTCAGCGCGATGGAAACCCCGGCCAGCGTCGAAAGCCTCAGCGGCGAGCAAGTCCGCGCCCGTGGCGATCGCAGCGTGCAGGACGCGGTGTCGCGCAGCACCGGCATCAGCCGCACCGGCACGCCGGGCGATGGCGGCACCTCGTTGCAGGCTCGGGGTTTTACTGGGCAGAGTTCGGTGATGCAGTTGTATGACGGTAACCGGATGTACACCGGCATGGGCACCGTGACGTTCCCGGTCGACACCTGGTCGGTGGAGCGCGTCGACGTGCTGCGCGGCCCGGCCTCGGTGCTGTATGGCGAAGGCGCGACCGGTGCGGTGGTCAACGTGATCCCGAAAAAGCCGTTCGAAGGCGAAATCGAAAACCACGTGCGCGTCGGTTATGGCTCGTTTGATAGTCAGCAGCAGGCGTTCGACAGCGGCGGCTCGCTGACCGACACCCTGAGCCATCGCCTCAACCTCAATCGCCTGCGCAGCAATGGCTGGGTCGATCGCGGTGATTCGTCCAGCGACTTCATCAGCGCCGCCCTGCGCTGGCAGGCCACCGATGATCTGACCTTCACCCTCGCCCACGATTACGGCGACCAGCGTCCGCAGAACTACTTCGGCACGCCGCTGATCAACGCCCAGTTGAAGGACAGCCTGCGCAACAAGAACTACAACGTGCGCGACGACAAGCAGCACTACAACGATCAATGGACGCGCCTGACCAGCGACTGGCAGATCAACGATGCAGTCAGCGCCAGCAATGAGCTGTACTACCTCAAGGCCCAACGCCGCTGGCAGAACGCCGAGAACTACAACTTCGACGCTGACAGTCAGCAGCTCAGCCGCAGCGGCTACTTCGGTATCGGACACAAACAGGAACAGGTCGGCGACCGCCAGACCTTCACCTTCAAGCATTCGCTGTTTGGTCTCGACAGCCAGACCGTTACCGGCGTTGATTACAACCGCATCCGCTTCCAGCTCGACAGCAACTCGCCGTTCAACGACGTATTGCCGAACGGCCAGCCGCTGGATCTGTACCACCCGCAAACCGGTTACTTCGAGAGCGCCGACCCGTATCGCGATCAATTCGACAGCACCACCAAACAGATGTCGGTGTTCGCCGAAAACCGCACGCAACTGAGCGAACGCTGGTCGTTGGTAACCGGTGTGCGCCGCGACTACGTGCATGTGGATCGCAACAACCTGGTCGACGGCAGCCAGAGTGACAAGACCCTGACCGGCAACAACTGGAAGGCCGGCCTGGTGTTCGCACTGACGCAGGACACCTCGTTCTACGGCCAGGTCGCCACCAGCACCGATGGCATCGGCGGTCTGATTTCCCTGAGCCCGAGCCAGCAGCAATATGACCTGTCGACCGCGCGGCAGACCGAGATCGGCCTGAAGCAACTGTTCTGGGATCAGCGCGGTGAGTTCACGCTGGCGGCGTATCGCATCGTGAAGAAGAAGCTGCTGACCGACGATCCCGGTAACCCGACGCTCAAGCAGCAGGTCGGCCAGCAATCGTCGAACGGCCTGGAAGCCAGCCTCGATCTGCAACTGCCGAACGCCTGGCAACTGCAAGCCAACGCGGCGATCGTCAAGGCCAAGTACGACGATTTTGAAGAAGTGGTCGGCGGCGTGCCGGTGTCGCGCAATGGCAAAGGTCCGGTGGACGTACCACGGCGCACCGCCAATCTGTGGCTGAGCAAGGCGCTGACCGATGACCTGAAAGCCGGCGCCGGCGTGCGTTACGTCGATGCGCGCTACGCCGACATGGCCAACCGTAACGAGCTGCCGCGCTACACCGTGATCGATGCGACGCTGTCGTGGAAAGCCCTGCGCAACACCACGCTGGGGTTGCAGGTGAACAATCTGTTTGACCGGACATATGCGCAAAGCCAATACAATGAGGGCCAGCAGTGGATTCTGGGTGAACCTCGTTCGTTCTTTGTCACGGCTGACTACACCTTTTGACTCACTGGCCCCGCCCTCACCCTAACCCTCTCCCGGAGGGAGAGGGGACTGACCGAGGTGTTTGGGCAAGTTACACCGACCTGAAATACCGGGTCGAACTCAGGATTTGAAGAGCACGAAGATCGGCTCCCATTTCCCCTATGGACGGGGCTGACCGAGGTGTTTGGGCAAGTTACACCGACCTGAAATACCGAGTCGAACTCAGGATTTGAAGAGCACGAAGATCGGCTCCCTTTCCCCCTCGCCCCCTTGGGGGAGAGGGCTGGGGTGAGGGGGATGGATCTACCAGACAGACATAACCTTAGAAATCACACTGAACCTCACATGACCTCACTGTCCCTCACTAATCTCGCTTGGTCCCCCTTGGGCCACGGCCACTGTCATCACCAGTTCCAGCTGCGTGACGCCTCGCTGCAAGTGGCTGCCGGTGAGTTCGTCGGGCTGATCGGGCCCAATGGCAGCGGCAAGACCAGCCTGTTGCGTTGCGCCTACCGCTTCAGTCAGCCGGAAACCGGTGAGGTCAGACTCGATCACCACAACGTGTGGAAGCAATCCTCACGCTGGTGTGCGCAACGCATCGCCGTCGTCCTCCAGGAATTCCCCGACGTCTTCGGCCTGACTGTCGAAGAAGTGGTCGCCATGGGCCGCACGCCGCACAAAGGCCTGTTCGACGGCGACACGCTGGAAGACCGCCATTTCGCCACCCAGGCCCTCAAATCCGTGGGCCTCGACGGCTTCGAAGACCACGCGTTCGCCACGTTGTCCGGTGGTGAAAAACAACGCGTGATCCTCGCCCGCGCACTGACCCAGCAACCGCAACTGCTGATCCTCGACGAGCCGACCAACCACCTCGACCCGCGCTATCAGCTGGAACTGCTGCAACTGGTCAAGCGTTTGCAGATCGGCACGTTGGCGAGCATCCACGACCTGAACCTGGCCGCCGCGTTCTGCGACCGGCTGTATGTGATCAACCACGGTCGCATCGTCGCCAGCGGCACCCCGCAACAAGTCCTGACCGTCGGACTGCTGCGCGACGTGTTCGGCGTCGAAGCATTGATCGATTCCCACCCCCTCCACGGCTACCCGCGAATCACCTGGATAACCCGACCATGACTGTGCGCTCCCTGCTTTGCCTCGCTCTGCTGCTGGGCACCACCCAAGCCTTTGCCGAGGCCACGAAGTACCCGCTGACGATCCAGAGCTGCAACCGCGAAGTGACCTTCAAGCAAGCACCGAAACACGCGGTCAGTCACGACATCAACATGACCCAGATGATGCTCGCCCTCGGCCTCAAGCCGAAAATGGCCGGCTACAGCGGCGTCAGTGGCTGGAAGTCGGTGACGCCTGAAATGCAGAGTCTTCTCGACGGTCTGCCGGAGCTGGCAGCCAAGTACCCGTCGGTGGAAACGTTACTCAACGCCAACGTCGATTTCTTCTTCGCCGGCTGGGATTACGGCATGCGCGTCGGCGGCGATCTCACGCCGCAGACCCTGCAACCGCTGGGCATCAATGTGTATGAACTGACCGAGTCCTGCGCCTTCGTGATGAAGCGCCCGGCCGCGACGCTGGACGACACCTACAACGACCTGCGCAACCTCGGAAAGATTTTCGACGTGCAGGATCGCGCCAACGCGCTGATCGCTGACATGCAAAGTCAGGTCGCCGAAATCCGCAAAGACCTGCCCGCTGAAAAACCACGGGTGTTCCTGTACGACAGCGGCGAAGACCGCGCCATGACCTCCGGCCGCCTCGGCATGCCGCAAGCGCTGATCGACGCGGCCGGTGGGCGCAACGTTCTCGATGACGTCGAAGCGAGCTGGACCCGGGTCAACTGGGAGACCGTGGTCGAGCGCAATCCGCAGGTGATCGTGATCGTCGACTACAGCGAAATCACCGCCGAGCAAAAGATTGAATTCCTGCTGAAGAACAAGGCGCTGCAATCGGTGGACGCGATCAAGAACCAGCGCTTCATCGTCATCCCTTACGTGCAGGCCACGCCGGGGATCGACAACGTGCTGGCGGTGGAAACCCTGGCCAAAGGTTTCCACGGCGAATGATCGACCGTCGCTATGCGCTGCTGCTGATCGCCCTCGGTGCCGTATTGCTGGTGTCCTGCGTGGTATCGCTGGGTTTCGGCCCGGCGCGGGTGCCGGTGGACGTGGTGTGGCGGATTCTGCTGCACAAACTGTTCGGCCTCGGTGTGCCGGACTGGAGCGCCGGCCAGGAACACATCGTCTGGCTGATCCGCGTGCCGCGCATGCTGCTCGGTGCATTGGTGGGCGCCGGGCTGGCGTTGATCGGCGCGGTGCTGCAAGCGGTCACGCGAAATCCGCTGGCCGATCCGCACCTGCTTGGCGTCACCTCCGGTGCCACCCTCGGCGCAGTGATCGTGGTACTGCACATCGGCGAAATCGTCGGCCTGCTGACCTTGCCGATCGCCGCGTTCATCGGCGCGTTGTTGAGCATGTTTCTGGTGCTGGGCATCGCCAATCGGCAGGGTCGGCTGGACAGTGATCGTCTGCTGCTGTGTGGCGTGGCCGTTTCGTTCGTGATGATGGCGATCGCCAACCTGCTGTTGTTCATGGGCGATCACCGCGCCAGTTCGGCGGTGATGTTCTGGATGCTCGGTGGCCTTGGTCTGGCGCGCTGGGAGTTGTTGGCGGTGCCGGCGCTGAGCGTGTTGCTTGGCTTGATTCTGCTGATCGGCATGGCCCGTCCGCTGAACGCCTTGATGGCCGGCGAACAGACCGCCGTCACCCTCGGCCTGAATGCGCGGGCGGTGCGTCTGCGGGTGTTCGTGATTGCTTCATTGATGACCGGGGTGCTGGTGTCGATCAGCGGCTCCATCGGTTTTGTCGGGCTGATGGTGCCGCACATTGCCCGGCGCCTGATCGGTGCCGAGCATCGGCGTCTGCTGCCGGTGTGCGTGTTGCTCGGCAGCGTTTTCCTCGTCTGGGTAGATGTCGCCGCACGCACACTGATCGCCCCTGAAGACCTGCCCATTGGCGTCGCCACCGCAGCCCTCGGCGGCCTGTTCTTCATCGGCCTGATGCGCCGCCGCTGAATCCTCCGGGTGCGCCCCAATCTGGCGCACCCCGTTGCACCTTTGCATGCAACACGTCCCCTCATGGTGCGCCGACTTCGTGCGCAACCGCTCTAAACCGACATTTCCCTGCCCAAACCCGACCGGGCACAGCCCTTGCAAAACAGCCTTCAGTCGTTCGCATCTGCCAACCATAAAAAACTTTAACGTTCATGGAGATCGCACAATGAAGCGTCGCAGTTTGATCAAGGCTTTCACACTCACGGCATCCATTGCCGCGATGGGCATGACCTGGACCGTACAGGCCGCCGAGACCATCAAGGTCGGGATTCTGCATTCGTTGTCCGGCACCATGGCGATCTCCGAAACGTCGCTCAAGGACATGGCGTTGATGACCATCGACGAGATCAACGCCAAGGGCGGGGTGAACGGCAAGATGCTCGAACCGGTGGTGGTCGACCCGGCGTCGAACTGGCCGCTGTTCGCGGAAAAGGGCCGGCAGTTGCTGACCCAGGACAAGGTCGCGGTGGTGTTCGGTTGCTGGACCTCGGTGTCGCGCAAATCGGTGCTGCCGGTGTTCGAAGAACTCAACGGCCTGCTGTTCTACCCGGTGCAGTACGAAGGTGAAGAGATGTCGCCGAACGTGTTCTACACCGGCGCCGCGCCGAACCAGCAAGCGATCCCGGCGGTTGAATACCTGATGAGTGAAGAAGGTGGCAGTGCCAAGCGCTACTTCCTGCTCGGCACCGACTACGTCTACCCGCGCACCACCAACAAGATCCTGCGCTCGTTCCTGCACTCCAAAGGCGTGGCCGACAAGGACATCGAAGAGGTCTACACCCCGTTCGGCCACAGCGACTATCAAACCATCGTCGCCAACATCAAAAAATTCTCGGCCGGCGGCAAGACCGCTGTGATCTCGACCGTGAATGGCGACTCCAACGTGCCGTTCTACAAAGAGCTGGCCAACCAGGGCCTGAAGGCCACCGACGTACCGGTGGTGGCATTCTCGGTGGGCGAAGAAGAACTGCGCGGCATCGACACCAAGCCGCTGGTGGGCAACCTCGCGGCGTGGAACTACTTCGAGTCGGTGGATAACCCGGCTAACAAGAAATTCGTCGCCGACTGGAAAGCTTACGCGAAGAAACACAACCTGCCGGGCGCCGACAAAGCGGTGACCAACGATCCGATGGAAGCCACTTACGTCGGCATCCACATGTGGGCGCAGGCGGCGGAGAAAGCCAAATCGACCGACGTCGACAAGGTCCGCGAAGCCCTCGGCGGCCAGACCTTTGCCGCGCCGTCCGGCTACACCCTGACCATGGACAAGACCAATCACCACCTGCACAAACCGGTGATGATCGGCGAAATCCAGAGCGACGGTCAGTTCAACGTGGTGTGGCAGACCGAAGGGCCGATTCGTGCGCAGCCTTGGAGCCCGTTCATTCCGGGTAATGACAAGAAGCCGGAGTATGCGGTGAAGAGCAACTGAGGCGGATTCAGACCTTGAGGCGGACTTGAGACCTTCCCCCTCACCCCAGCCCTCTCCCTCAGGGAGAGGGGGAAAGGGAGCAGATCTCCATCGTTTTCAAAGCCTGAGTTCGACTCTGTTTTTTCAGGTCGATGCTTGATGAACAGACAACTCGGTCAGTCCCCTCTCCCTCCGGGAGAGGGCTAGGGTGAGGGCTGGATTTCGCAGTCGGACACCGCTCCATCGGCCACCGCAACACAGGAAGCACCACCCATGCCCACTGCCTTTTACCGCATTATCCTGGCCATCTTGCTCCTGTTGCCCATGATGACCCACGCCAGCGACGCCGAAGACTTCGTCGCCGCCAACCCGATGCAACAGGCCAAACTGCTGGAAGCCTGGGCCGCGCAGCCCGATCCGGCGCGTGTCGAACTGATCAACGCCCTGCAACAAGGCGAGTTGACCGTCGACGGCCAACCCAAGACCCTGCGCCTGAACAACCGCCTGCGGGGTCTTATCGACACCGCTCTGGCCAGCCACCAATTGCTCGCCGCCGACGCCAAAACCCGTCTGACCGCCGCGCAGCAATTGCAGAAAAGCGCCAAACCGGCGCAGCTGAAATTCCTCGACCAGCAACTGGCTGGCGAACAAGACGAAAGCGTCCACGCCGCCCTGAGCCTTGCGCTGGCCAACCTGCAACTGGTCGACACCGACCCGGCGGTGCGCCTCGCGGCCGTGCGTCTGCTCGGTGAAACCGGCGACCCGCTGGCCCGCACCCGCCTCGAAGGCCTGCTCGAACCCGGCGTCGAAACCGATGCCAACGTGCGCACTGCCGCCGAAACCAGCCTCGCCCAGGTCAAGCGCAAACTGCTGGTTGGCGAACTGCTCGGCCAGGCCTTCAGTGGCATGTCCCTCGGTTCGATTCTGTTGCTCGCGGCGCTGGGTCTGGCGATCACTTTCGGCCTGCTGGGTGTGATCAACATGGCCCACGGCGAGATGCTGATGCTCGGCGCCTACTCGACCTACGTCGTGCAGCTGATGCTCCAGCGCTACGCACCGCAGGCCATCGAGTTCTATCCGTTGATCGCGCTGCCGGTGGCGTTCTTCGTCACGGCCGCCATCGGCATGGCGCTGGAGCGCACGGTGATCCGTCACCTCTACGGTCGACCACTGGAAACCCTGCTCGCCACCTGGGGCATCAGCCTGATGCTGATTCAGCTGGTGCGACTGGTGTTCGGTGCGCAGAACGTTGAAGTGGCGAACCCGGCGTGGCTGTCCGGCGGGATTCAGGTGCTGCCGAATCTGGTGCTGCCGTACAACCGCATCGTGATCATCGCTTTTGCGTTGTTCGTGGTGGTGCTGACCTGGCTGCTGCTGAACAAGACCCGCCTCGGCCTGAACGTGCGCGCCGTCACCCAGAATCGCAACATGGCCGCCTGCTGCGGCGTGCCGACCGGGCGCGTCGACATGCTCGCCTTCGGCCTCGGTTCGGGCATCGCCGGGCTCGGTGGCGTGGCTCTGAGCCAGATTGGCAACGTCGGCCCTGACCTCGGCCAGAGCTACATCATCGACTCGTTCCTGGTGGTGGTGCTCGGCGGCGTCGGCCAACTGGCCGGCAGCGTGTTCGCCGCATTCGGCCTGGGCATCGCCAACAAGATTCTCGAACCGCAGATCGGTGCGGTGCTCGGCAAGATCCTGATCCTCGCGCTGATCATTCTGTTCATCCAGAAACGTCCGCAAGGCCTCTTCGCACTGAAAGGACGGGTGATCGACTGATGAACCAGCCTCTACTAGTCACGGCCACACAAAAGGCCGGCCCGAAAGCCACGCTCGCCATCGGCGCGGTGGTGCTCGCCTTGCTGATCGCCCTGCCGCTGCTGTCGCTGTTGCCGGCGGACAGTGCGCTGCATGTTTCGGCCTACACCCTGACGCTGGTCGGCAAGATTCTCTGCTACGCCATCGTTGCCCTGGCGCTGGATCTGGTCTGGGGTTACGCAGGTCTCTTGTCGCTGGGCCACGGTCTGTTCTTCGCTCTCGGCGGTTATGCGATGGGCATGTACCTGATGCGTCAGGCCGCCGGTGATGGTCTGCCGGCGTTCATGACGTTCCTGTCGTGGACCGAATTGCCGTGGTACTGGAGCGGCACCGGCAGCTTCCTCTGGGCGATGTGCCTGGTGGTGTTGGCGCCGGGGTTACTGGCGCTGGTGTTCGGTTTCTTCGCCTTCCGTTCGCGGATCAAGGGCGTGTATTTCTCGATCATGACCCAGGCCCTGACCTTCGCAGGGATGCTGCTGTTTTTCCGCAACGAGACCGGCTTCGGCGGCAACAACGGTTTCACCAATTTCCGCACGATCCTCGGTTTCGGCATCACCGAACCCGGCACTCGCGCGGTGCTGTTTCTGGCGACGGTGTTGCTGCTGGTGGCGAGCCTGTTCATCGGCTGGCGCCTGGCCCGCAGCAAGTTCGGCCGGGTGCTGACCGCGCTGCGTGATGCGGAAAACCGCCTGATGTTCTGTGGCTACGACCCGCGTGGTTTCAAGCTGTTCGTCTGGGTGTTGAGCGCGGTGTTGTGTGGTCTGGCTGGCGCGTTGTACGTGCCGCAGGTGGGGATCATCAACCCGAGCGAAATGTCGCCGACCAACTCGATCGAAGCTGCCGTGTGGGTAGCCCTTGGCGGGCGCGGCACGCTGATCGGCCCGCTGCTCGGAGCCGGCGTGGTCAACGGCATGAAGAGCTGGTTCACCGTGGCGTTCCCCGAATACTGGCTGTTCTTCCTCGGCGCGCTGTTCATCGTCGTGACGTTGTACCTGCCCAAAGGCGTGATCGGTCTGCTGAAGAAACGAGGTGAATCATGAGAGTCACGGCGAGCGCTGAATTCATGCTGGAACCGGCCTTTTTCCCGGTGGAGCCGAACAAGGACGAAGGCACCAGCCGCGACTCGATCGGCCTCGGGCAACGCGTCGGTCCGGGCCTCGACACCCGCCACGGCACGATCCTGACCCTGGAAGACATCAGCGTCAGCTTCGACGGCTTCCGGGCGCTGAACAATCTGAACCTGTACATCGGCGTCGGCGAACTGCGCTGCATCATCGGCCCCAACGGCGCGGGCAAAACCACGCTGATGGACGTGATCACCGGCAAGACCCGCCCGAGCCACGGCGAGGCGTGGTTCGGTGAAACCCTCGACCTGACGCAGATGA
Organism: Pseudomonas sp. GW456-12-10-14-LB2; assembly: GCF_002884345.1. NCBI lineage: Bacteria > Pseudomonadati > Pseudomonadota > Gammaproteobacteria > Pseudomonadales > Pseudomonadaceae > Pseudomonas > Pseudomonas sp. GW456-12-10-14-LB2. The sequence goes on along the minus strand of NZ_POHV01000005.1, from coordinate 179,985 downwards.
GCGAAGTGCAGATCGCCCAAGCGGGCATCGGGCGCAAGTTCCAGAAACCGACGGTGTTCGAAGCGTTGAGCGTGTTCGAGAACCTGGAGCTGGCGCAGAAAACCGACAAGTCGGTGTGGGCCAGCCTGCGGGCGAGGTTGAGCGGCGAGCAGAAAGACCGGATCAGCGAAGTGCTCGACACGATTCGCCTGACCACTTCGGTCAATCGCCCCGCCGGGCTGCTGTCTCATGGGCAGAAGCAGTTTCTGGAAATCGGCATGTTGCTGATGCAGGACCCGCAATTGCTGCTGCTCGATGAACCGGTGGCGGGCATGACCGACGCCGAAACCGAATTCACCGCCGAGCTGTTCAAGTCGCTCGCGGGCAAGCACTCGCTGATGGTGGTGGAACACGACATGGGCTTCGTCGGTTCGATTGCCGACCACGTCACCGTGTTGCATCAGGGCAGCGTGCTGGCCGAAGGATCACTGGAACAGGTGCAGGACAACGAGCGCGTGATCGAGGTTTACCTCGGTCGTTAGCCCTGCGATTCAGATCGTTCCCACGTCGAGGCGTCGAACCGTCCGCGTGGGAATGCCGCCATGGACGCTCCGCGTCCGCCGTTATGTGACGCGGAGCGTCACGGGATTCATTCCCACGCAGAGCGTGGGAACGTTCACCGGGGAGAGTTTGAACATGCTGCAAGTCGACAAGCTGCATCAGTACTACGGCGGAAGCCACATCCTGCGCGGCCTGAGCTTTGACGTGAAGGTCGGCGAAGTGACCTGCCTGCTCGGGCGTAACGGTGTGGGCAAGACCACGCTGCTCAAATGCCTGATGGGCCTGTTGCCGGCCAAGGAAGGCGCGGTGAACTGGGAAGGCAAACCGATCACCACGTTCAAGCCGCATCAACGGGTGCACGCCGGGATCGCCTACGTGCCGCAGGGCCGGGAAATTTTCGGCCGGCTGACCGTGGAAGAAAACCTGCTGATGGGTCTGTCACGTTTCCCCGGCAGCGAAGCCAAAGAAGTGCCGGCGTTCATCTACGAGCTGTTCCCGGTGCTGTTGCAAATGAAACAGCGGCGCGGCGGCGACTTGTCCGGTGGTCAGCAACAGCAGCTCGCCATCGGCCGCGCACTGGCCAGCCGTCCGCGTTTGCTGATTCTCGACGAACCCACCGAAGGCATCCAGCCGTCGGTGATCAAGGAAATCGGCGCGGTGATCAAGAAGCTCGCGGCCCGGGGCGACATGGCGATTCTGCTGGTGGAGCAGTTCTACGATTTCGTCGCCGAACTGGCCGATCAGTACCTGGTGATGTCCCGGGGCGAGATCGTGCAGCAGGGCCGTGGCGAAAATATGGAAGCCGAAGGTGTACGCGGGCTGGTGACTATTTGAGGTTACGGTCTAATCTGTAGCGTCCTAACGATAATCAGAAAACATGAACTTACCTGTTGCGACTGCCCTGTTTACCCCGAGCTGGCACGCCGAGCTGGAGCTGGCCTACGCCCGCTTCGGCGATTGCACGCGGCCGACCCGACGCCGGCACCTCGGCCCGTTGCGGGTGCAAAAGCATCTGTATGCCGAAGGGCCCGAGGTCTGTCAGCACATCATCGTCCACCCGCCGGGCGGGATCGCCGGCGGTGACCGGCTGGACATCAGCGCCCGCGTCGAACAAGGCGCCTGGGCGCAGATCACCAGCCCCGGCGCGGCCAAGTGGTATCGCGCGGCAGGGCCCGCTTATCAGTCGCTGAACCTGCATGTCGCCGATGGCGCGACACTGGAATGGCTGCCCCAGGAAACCATCGTCTACAGCGCCGCCCAGGCTGAACTCACGACCTCGATCGAGCTTGAAGGCGATGCGCGACTGTTTTACTGGGACGTGGTGGCCCTCGGGCGTCCGGCCAGTGGCGAGCGTTTCGACCTCGGGCATTTCCAGGCGCATCTGGATATTCGCCGTGATGGCCGGCTGCTCTGGCATGAGCGCCAGCGCATCGTCGGCGATGACGGCTTGCTCGATTCGCCGATCGGGCTGGATGGTAATCCGGTGTTTGCGACGTTGCTGGTGACTGGCGAGATCGATGCTGAATTGCTGGAGAGCTGCCGCTCACTAAACCACCACGTGAGTGGGGATCTGACGCAACTTCCAGGACTTTTGGTCGCCCGTTGCCTGGCCAGTGAAGCGTTGCTGGCGCGGGCGTGGCTTATTGAATTGTGGCGCTTGTTGCGGCCGAAATTGATGGGACGCGAGGCTGTACCGCCAAGAATATGGAACACCTGAAAACCAGCCCTCACCCCCCGCCCTCTCCCGGAGGGAGAGGGGGCCTGACCGAGGTGACCGCTGGAAATGTTTCAGACACGAGAATTCAATTGACTGAACTGGCCACTGAAAACGACCGAGATCAGTCCCCTCTCCCTCCGGGAGAGGGTTAGGGTGAGGGCTGGGTCTGACTGGCACCCCACTCACCACAAGAACCACACAAATCTGCCCAAATGGATTTAAAACGATGGACCTGACCCCACGCGAAAAAGACAAGCTGCTGATCTTCACCGCCGGCCTCGTTGCCGAGCGGCGACTGGCCCGTGGCGTGAAGCTCAATTACCCGGAAGCCATGGCCTATATCTCGGCGGCGCTGCTCGAAGGCGCCCGTGACGGCCAGACCGTGGCCGAACTGATGCACTACGGCACCACCCTGCTGACCCGCGATCAGGTGATGGAAGGCATCCCGGAAATGATCCCGGAGATCCAGGTCGAAGCGACGTTCCCCGACGGCACCAAACTGGTCACCGTCCACCAACCGATCGTCTGAGGCCGCGCCATGACTTACACCATCCGCGATGCACTGCACGCCGACCTGCCGGCGATCCGTGACATCTACAACGACGCCGTGCTCAACACCACGGCGATCTGGAATGAATCCGCCGTCGACCTCGGCAACCGTCAGGCGTGGTTCAGCGCCCGTCAGGCTCAGGGTTATCCGATCCTGGTGATCGTCGACGCCGACAACACCACCCTTGGCTACGCTTCGTTCGGTGACTGGCGGCCGTTCGACGGTTTCCGCCACACCGTCGAGCACTCGGTCTACGTGCGCAGCGACCAGCGCGGCAACGGCCTCGGCCCGCAACTGATGACCGCGCTGATCGAACGCGCGAAAACCTGCGACAAGCACGTCATGGTCGCCGCTATTGAGAGCGGCAACGCTGCGTCTATCCGCCTGCACGAGCGCGCCGGTTTCATCACCACCGGGCAGATGCCGCAAGTCGGCACCAAGTTCGGCCGCTGGCTCGACCTGACCTTCATGCAACTGACCCTCAATCCTGGCGCGGAGCCGCCGCCCGCCCACAAGGAGTGACACCGATGAACCCCGCCCAACTGCGACGCGTCAATGCTGAAAGTTTTGCGCACTATCGTCAGGGCCTGATCGACCTGCTGCTCGACGCCGTGGGTTATGGCGCCAGCGTCGGCTTCATGGCCGACCTCGATGCCGCGCAGGCCCGCGCCTATTTCGACGATGTGCAGGACAACCTGAACAAGGGCAACGTCTTGCTGTGGGTGGTGGTCAAGGACGAACAGGTGCAAGCCAGCGTCCAGTTGAGCCTGTGCCAGAAGGCCAACGGCCTGAACCGCGCCGAGGTGCAGAAACTGCTGGTGCGCGAACACGCCCGGCGACGCGGCCTCGGCCAGCAGTTGATGCAAGCACTGGAACAGACCGCGCGTCAGTACAAGCGCGGCATGCTTTACCTCGACACCGAGGCCGGCTCCCCCGCCGAAGATTTCTACAAGGCCCTGGGTTACACCCGGGCCGGGGAAATCCCCGATTACGCTTGCGACCCGAACGGCACCTATCGCCCGACGGCCCTCTATTACAAAGTCCTGCAAGGAGCGAACTGATGATTCCCGGCGAATACAAAATCCAGCCCGGCGACATCGAACTCAACGTCGGTCGCCGCACTGTCAGCCTGAAAGTGGCGAACAGCGGCGACCGGCCGATCCAGGTCGGCTCGCACTATCACTTTTTCGAAACCAACGATGCCCTGACCTTCGACCGCGCGGCCAGCCGTGGCATGCGCCTGAACATTCCGGCGGGCACCGCCGTGCGCTTCGAGCCTGGGCAGAGCCGCGAGGTGGAACTGGTGGACTATGCCGGGCACCGGCGGGTGTTCGGGTTTGCCGGGCGGGTCATGGGTGACCTCTGAGTCCGCGTGTACCGCAGCCCCTCACCCCAGCCCTCTCCCAGGGGAGAGGGAGCCAACCACCGATAACTGCCTCACCGCGATCAGTCCCCTCTCCCTCCGGGAGAGGGTTAGGGTGAGGGTCAATGGCTCACCGCTATTTTCCTGAAGGACGCCAGATGAAGATTTCCAGACAAGCCTACGCCGACATGTTCGGCCCCACCGTCGGCGACAAGGTGCGCCTGGCCGACACCGAGCTGTGGATCGAGGTCGAACAGGACTTCACCACCTACGGCGAAGAAGTGAAATTCGGCGGCGGCAAAGTGATCCGCGACGGCCAGGGCCAGAGCCAGTTGCTGGCGGCCGAAGTGGTCGACACCGTCATCACCAACGCGCTGATCATCGACCACTGGGGCATCGTCAAGGCTGACGTGGGCCTCAAGGACGGGCGCATCGCCGCGATCGGCAAGGCCGGCAACCCGGACGTGCAGCCCGGCGTGACCATTGCCATCGGCGCCAGCAGCGAAGTGATTGCCGGCGAAGGCATGATCCTCACGGCCGGCGGCATCGACACCCACATCCACTTCATCTGCCCGCAGCAGATCGAAGAAGCGCTGATGAGCGGTGTCACCACCATGATCGGCGGCGGCACGGGACCAGCCACCGGCACCAACGCCACCACCTGCACTTCAGGGCCGTGGCACCTGGCGCGGATGCTCCAGGCAGCGGACGCATTCCCGATGAACATCGGCCTCACCGGCAAGGGCAACGCCAGCCTGCCGGAGCCGCTGATCGAGCAGGTCAAGGCCGGCGCCATCGGCCTCAAGCTGCACGAAGACTGGGGCACCACCCCGGCGAGCATCGACAACTGCCTGAGCGTCGCCGACCAGTACGACGTGCAAGTGGCAATCCATACCGACACCCTCAACGAGTCCGGTTTCGTCGAAACCACCCTCGGCGCGTTCAAGGGCCGGACCATCCACACCTATCACACCGAAGGTGCCGGTGGCGGCCACGCGCCGGACATCATCAAGGCCTGCGGTTTCGCCAACGTGCTGCCGAGCTCGACCAACCCGACCCGGCCGTTCACCCGCAACACCATCGACGAACACCTCGACATGCTGATGGTCTGCCACCACCTCGACCCGAGCATCGCCGAGGACGTGGCGTTCGCCGAAAGCCGCATCCGCCGCGAAACGATTGCCGCCGAAGACATCCTCCACGACCTCGGCGCGTTCTCGATGATCAGCTCCGACAGCCAGGCCATGGGCCGCGTCGGCGAAGTCATCACGCGCACCTGGCAGACCGCCGACAAGATGAAGAAACAGCGCGGGCCGCTCGCGCAGGACGGCGAAGGCAACGATAACTTCCGCGCCAAACGCTACATCGCCAAGTACACGATCAACCCGGCGATCACCCATGGCATCAGTCATGAAGTGGGTTCGGTGGAAGTCGGCAAATGGGCCGATCTGGTGCTGTGGCGCCCGGCATTCTTCGGCGTGAAACCGACGCTGATCCTCAAGGGCGGCGCCATCGCCGCCAGCCTGATGGGCGACGCCAACGCGTCGATCCCGACCCCGCAACCGGTGCACTACCGCCCGATGTTCGCCAGTTACGGCGGCTCGCTGCACGCCACCAGCCTGACCTTCATCAGTCAGGCGGCGCAGGCGTCGGGATTGCCCGAAGCATTGGGCCTGAAGAAGAAAATCGCGGTGGTCAAAGGTTGCCGCGACGTGCAGAAAACCGACCTGATCCACAACGACTACCTGCCCAACATCGACGTCGACCCGCAGACCTATCAGGTCAAGGCCGACGGGGTGTTGCTCTGGTGTGAACCGGCCGAAACCCTGCCAATGGCCCAGCGTTACTTTCTGTTCTGAGCCAAAGCCCCGGTCGTCGAGCTTTCGACGATCGGGGCTGACAGCGCCTCAGCGGGTTGAGGTGTCCATCAGATAACCTGAAGTGCCAGGCTGCTCATCGTCGAGCCCGACCGTCACCGGTTCGCCGGTTTCCAGGCGCGACAGGGCAATCAGTTGCTGATTGCGCTCGATACCACGCTCGATCTCGAGCGCCTGTACCGCCTCTTGGTATGCCGTGCTGGTCACGCCCTCATATTCGTCCTCAAGTCGTTGCAGCTTTTCATCCGCGCTGCGCTTGAGCGCACCGAGTTCATCCGGGTACTTCTCGGTCAGGTACTGCACCCAGTAATCGCGGCTGATCAGTTCTTCATAGAACCGCTCGCCTTTTTCGGCTTTCACCACCGCCTCACGCGCGGTCACCAGCTCCTCGCCCCTGATCGGCCGGGCAAATCGCATGTGGCTGGGTTGCCCCGGCAGTTGCAGACCGTCCTCCCAGCCTGAAGTCAGACCGATCCGGTATTGCAGTCGCACTTCCGCCGGATCGGCGTGACGGCCCATGCTGCGTGCGGCCAGTTTTTCCACCTCGCCCAGGCGGAACAGCTGCCGCGACAAGTCGAGCAAGACGCGCCCCTTCGCCGCGAGGCCGGGCTGCAAGTGTCGCAAGGCGTTGTACTCGAAGACCTTGACCTCGATTTCACTGAGCGCCAGGGTGCGGCCATCAACACAGGTGGTGTGGGTGGTCGCCATCGAAAACAGCGTGTCGCGCAGCTCCTGACTGCCATCCGCCGCCTCGACAACTTCCCACACGCGCCGGGTCAGGTCGGCGCGAAATACCCGAAACTCTTCGGTATCCGGCATCCGCGACAACAGATGGAAGAACGCCCCGTTGTCAGGCTCGGCAGCCAACCGCTGCCACATGGCCCGATATCGTGCGGCGTCCTCTTGCGGGATGTTTTCAATCCAGGGCGCGGCTTGTTGTTCGAGGATGCTTTCAGCGAGTGTCGGGACCACTTCATCCGGTTCTGCATCACTCTCTGTACCCGCGCCTTCGTCGTCGCTTTCGGTCGTACTTTCCATGTCATCGATCATCCGGTCGATATCGGCATACGTCATACCCAACACATCGCGACGCCCATGGGCATCGGCGTACTCACGCAGGCGCATCAGGCTTTGCTGCGATATCTCGTAGTTCTCCGACAGATTGCTGCCGGCGAGCAACATGGCATGGTCGCGGTCGTACAACTCGACAGGAATCGACGAGATCTCGTTGTTGCTCAGGTCGATCACTCGCAGACGGGGCGCTTGCAGCACGCCTTCCGGCCATGCCGTGAGCAGGTTGTCACGCAGGTCCAGCCGCTCCAGTCGCTCGAGACGAGTGACGCTGAATGTGCGCAGGCCGTTATGGCTCAGGTCCAGCCACTGCAACTGCGACAGCCCCTCGAGCGCTTGATCCAGCGCTGCGGAATCCGCGAGGCCGGTGAGTGACAGTTCCAGTCGTTCCAGCTGACGCATTTGCCCGACAGGCTCAGGGATTGCCGGCAAGTGGTTGCCGCTGAGGTTGAGCTTTCGCACCTGCGTGAATGCCCTGAGGAAAGCACTGGAGCCATCGGTGGAAAGCTTGACCCCCGCCAGATTCAGGGTGCTCACCGCAGGAAACGCCTCTGACAGTTCGGGCAGATTGCCGACTTGCAGACCGTCGAGGTTCAGCTCTCGATCAGTCACGCCATTCCAGTCAATCGTACCTTCACGCCAGCATTCGATGATCCGCTGCGCCGCAAGTTGGCGGGTGCGCGATGACACGACCCAATCCATGCCGCGGGTTTCATGGGTGAACAGCCAATCGTTCAGACGCCGGGTCAGCGACTCGAATGTCTGCTCCCATGCGTCGATTCGCGCACCGATCTGCACCTCGGTCAACCCGGCGCCCTGCATCCGTACTATCGCCTGCTGCGCCTGCGCGCTGTCGTACTGCGGACGCAAACGCCGGACGCGAGCAGCCCACCCGGCCGCCCCCTCGCCCGTTGCCGTGAGCGGAGGCAGCGGCAGCAACCGCCGGGCGATCACCGAGCCGCTTTCCGCAGGCGGCGTGCGATGGCGCGGTTCTTCCAGGGCAAAGCGCTGAAGCGATCCAGGCATCAGACCTCTGGCCTCTTCGATGCGCTGGCGCGCACTGCCCAGCGACACTTTGGCCTGCTCGGTAAGCGGTGTGCCAACCAGGCTGGTATCAAGCAACAACGCATCACGCGCCAGCAACGCCTCCGGCAGCGCGGTCAACTGACTGTCGCTGAGATCCAGCCAGGTCAGCTCCGGCAGAGACTCCGCACCGACCGGCCATTCGCGCAGGGTCGTCGCGCTAAGGTCCAGTGCCATCAGGCGATTCATCCCGCGCACATCGATGCTGTTCAGCGGGTTGTCATGCAGGTTCAGGGTTTCGAGTGCCGGCAGATCGCTTGAGTCCAGCGGCAGTTCGGTCAAGCCACAATGGCTCAGGTCGAGGTTATCGACCCCGCGAAACGTGCGGATAAAACCGCGCAACTGTTCGACCGGGGCCTGCAACCCGGCCAGATTCAGACTTCTGACATGAGCGAACCCCTCAGGCGACAGGGCCGGCAGACTGTCCACCGGCGAGCCGAGAATATCCAGCACCGAGGCATCATTGGGCAGGCTGACATACAGGTTGTAAAACAGGCTCTCGGTGCGCGCGCCATAACGCTGGAACAACCCGCTGCGCCAGCTGGTCTTCAGCGCCTCGGCCACTGCCGAACGTACTGCACCGCCGTTGAGGACCGTCGGCTCGGAACCGACCCACTCCTGAAGCCGGTTGAGTTCGCTGAACTGCTCGCTCAGGGATTCGATCGCGGCGAAGCGGCTGCCGATGTCTGGCCATTGCGCCTTGAACCCCGTACTCAGGACATCGAAAAGGCTCGGCTCCATGCCGACAAAACGCTTGAGCTCACCGCGGCAGTAATCCGCGACCATTTCGTCCAGATCGATCAAATGCCGGGGCTGGCTGCGGATAAATTCGTAGATCGGCTTGAACACCCGACGCGGGAATTTCGACCAGTCCAGCGACAGGCCGGACAACAGCCGCTGATGGCCTTCATAGATTTCCATCGGCAGGCTATTGATCGCGGTTGATCGCAAATTCAGGCGTTCCAGTCGTGGCAAGTCCAGAACACCGCGCGGCCACTGGTGCATTTGCGGGCTGCCGATTTCGAGCCTGCGCAATTGGCGCATGCCGCCGACGTCGAGCGTCATGGGCACCACCGGGTTCATGCCTCCAGAGGAACAGTGCAGCTCCAGCTCTTCAAGCCGGTTCAGTTCCCGAAGCCGTGTCGCCACTTGCCCGGTAATCGGTGTGGAAAGTTTCAGGCGGGTCATGTGCCGCAACGTCCTCAACGTCGCGAGCACTTTGTCGAACTCCGCAACACTGGCGGTCAATGTCAGTTTTTCGACATTGGGAAATGCCGCAAGCGTGTCGCCCACGACCGGAACGCGCAACATCAGTTCGCGCACATGGGAAAAGTCCGCCGCCAACGAAGGCAGCGACGCGTCACTGATCAGCGTCAGGCGGGCCGCTTGCGGATCGTGTCCGGCCAACGGTGCATTGCGCCAACAGTCCTTGATGTTTTGCACCACACTGACGAACTCGTCCCGGGAAGCGCGCAAACGCAAATTCTGCGACATCAACCATTGATCGAGCGTTGTTTCCAGACTCCGCCACTCGCTCAATCGATTATTGAGCAAGTGAAAGATCTGCTGGTCATTCTTGCCCAGACGCCATTGTTCAAGGATGAAACCGCGTGCCTGAACATCGGTAAGATCCGGGTAGACATTCTGGACGTGACCGGTCAACGACGGATCCGGCCCCGGCCCATCGCCACTCGCGCGATAGCCAAGCAGTCGGGAGGCAATACGCTGCGGCGGCTTGAACCATGGTTTTTCTGCGGCGCCTGCACGCAGAAGCCAGGCCGACTGACTGCGCTCGGCAAGCGCTCGTTCAGCGATCGCACCTTGCAGCTCGACGCTCTGTCCGACATGCGGCAGCCCCAGCGCCTGCCGTGCCGGATCGGGCAAGGCATGCATCAACGAGCTGAAAAAGTTATCCCCCCTGTGGGGAATGCCATTGAGCGGCTCGCCACGCTCGTTGGCGGCTTGAAAGGCATCGGCGTACTTGACCAGATACTTGTGCGCAGAGGCCGTTTCGCTGCCGATGGCATCCAGCAGCGGGCCGCTGATACTGCCTTCGCGGAGTTCCAGACGCACGTCATCCGACCAGCCCGGCAGCCGACCCAATGTCTGCAACGCGAGATGACGGCTGTCGGGCGAGGCCATGGTCTCACTGCGCAACCCGGCCAGCGCCCGGGTAAGGCGTCCTTGCTGGCCATACCAGCGACCGAGCTCCTGCAAATGCGAAGGGACCTTCGCAGTGCCGTCCAATCGGGCCAGTTCCTCGGCGTTGGCCTCGCCCAACGCAGCTGTTGCGGCCCGCCCGGTCAGCCCGGGGACGACTCGTTGCAGCTTTGCCGCCCGGGGCTCGACTGGCTCGGTTGCCTTGAGAAGACTGTCGAACAACGCAGGCTGGTGCGCGCTGGCGTAGTCGGCAATCTGCCTGGAGAACTCCTGGGCCCTTGATGCGCGAACGCGCGCGGGCTCGCCACCCAACAGACGCACCGTCTCCGCCTCATCCAGTGCCGCGAGTACCCGGGTCGGTAGCTCACCGTTCAGCACCTCGGCCCGGCTGATCCGGATCGGCACCTTGCCGCCGCGCTTCGTCCCGTAACCGAGTGCACGTCCCGAGAGATCAGGGCTGTCGTAAATCTGCAGCCTGCGCCCGAACGGCCAGCGCGGCATGTCGGGAAGCAGCGGCATCAGATGCATGAAGCGACTGTCGACCACCCGTGTTCCTGCTGCCTGTTCGACGATCGATCCAGCATCGCGCTCGGCGTTGAACAGTTGCATGGCATCGGCCAGTTCCGGCGGCGGCAAGGCGTTGTCCAGGTGCATCTTGCGCAAGGCGTTGTCGCTGACGCCGGCCACATCGGCCATCGTCAATAATTGCTCGTCAGCAAACGGGTCAGTGCTGTGGCCGATACGCCGCAACAACGTCAACCGGTCCCAGTCCTGCGGGCGTTCCAGGGTATGCCGCCATGCACCGGCGCCGTTATGCGTCAGGGGCGGCTGATAGGCCTGCGAATCGCTCGGATGCTGGATGCGCCAGGCTTTGAGCGACTCGTCGTAAGTCTGCTGGTAAGTCTTGCCGTCAAAGCGGATGCAGATTTTTCCTCCCGACTCGTACTGCCCCAGCGCATTCGGTCCAACGTTCGCGTCCAGTGTGACCGGACTCTCGTAGCCACTCAGATCAGGCTTCCACAAGCGGGCCGTGCCGTCGGGCATTTCCACCTGATGCAGGTTCTCGATGACCGGTGTCGATCGGGCGGCGGTCAGCCGGGCGAGCCCTTTGCCGGCACCCGCCATCAAGGCAATCAACGCCAGGTTCTGCGCGACATCGATCAGATGCGCCTTGGCGGCCTTGCGATCACCCTCGCTCCACTCGATGGCGCCTTCAAGGGTTTCTTCGAGCAGTTGCCCGGCCATCACCACCATCATCACTTCACCCAAAACCGGCACGAACATCGAGACGCCCATCAGCACCAGCATGCCGATGTTCAACAATCCGGCGAATTTTTCCGAACGCACTTTGGCATCGACATCCGCCGTCGGCACTGCATGGCTGCGGGCATCGTCCATCATCCGGTCGCGATGCCGGTGATAAAGGTAATCCCACAAGTCAACGTTCTGCGCCCAGATGCCATGGCCTTTGCGCGGCAGGCCGACCGGGTTCAGATAGGGATCGGTGTTCGGCACCTGCTCGATCGACGGCGCAGGCGGCAGTTCGTGAATACCGGTCAGGGCGGCGTTGAATGGATTGACCGCTTTGTAAAACTCATTGAGCAGCGCTTCATAGGGCGCCAGCCTTTGGGCGAGCGTACGGTTCGGCGGGTCGTCAGTGAACTGGCCGAAGTAACGCGAGCGGTCGGCATACGCGACGAACTGGCTGAAAAACCGTTGGTAGCCGTTGGGTTCCGCTGGATGAGCCTGAGTAGCATCGGGTGCGGTGAACCGCCGCTTGAACATCGCGGCCATCTCCCCGCCCCTGTAGCGCTTGAGCGGGTGATAGGGATCGCCCGGGATATACAGAATCGAATCGTCGCTGTAACGGTACTTCTCACAGATCGTGAACATGACGCAGCCAGTCATGCGCCGGCCCATCAGGCTCAGATCGCGAAACCATATCTGCCGATCGCCCTGAACCGGTGCCAGCTCACCGTCGAGGATTGAACGAATCGAGGCGTAGTCTTCACGCCCGATATCACCTTTGACCAATGCCAGTTCGGCAGCCGCACGCAATGCGGTTTTATGGGCGTCGATGAATTTATCGCGCAGCACGTGCTCGGCCACCGCGTCCCTGGGGTGCAGGAAATCCTTGAGGTAAGCCTGGTATTTCGCCCCGATATCCAGCGAGCGGCACAGGCCGGTGAACTGCTCGACCGTCAGGGAAGTGCTCAACGGCGCAAGGGTGCCGGGTTCCAGGCTTTCACTGCGAAATCCCGATGATTCATGAAAAGCCCCGCTTTTGCATTCGCGGGCTTCGAAGTTGTGCAGCGCCGCCTGTAGCAGAGGCAGTTTCAATACCTCAAAGTAATCGATGTCGATGGCGAAGATGCCCATCTCCACCGGTTTATTCAGCACCAGCCAGGTCTTGCTGACATCCAGCGTCACGTTGAAGCGGTCCTTGAGGGCCCTGGTCAACAACGGCGCGGCGAAGCTGTCGATGTCCTGGAAGGTTGACATGACGTTGTCCAGGCGGGTCTGGGCGGCGAGGCTGGCGGTCACGGCATCGCCCACGGCTTTGCGTTGATCGCGCGACGCGCGCCTGTACCAGTCCGGTGTGGCGGCAATGGCATTTTTCAGCGCGTCCTGCTGTCGAACCGGTGCGTTGACCAACCAGTCCGGGCTGGCCTTGTGCAGGAAATCGGCGTGCAGACTTTGCGTCGCGAGCGGCCCCGGCGAGGAGGTAACGTTATCGGTTGAAGAGAGGGAGACAGGGATTTCGGGCATGGTTTCACTCCTTGAAATGGAGCGAAAGCAGACCATGGCGAGACTCAACGGCGGCGGTATATAGGTATCGCGGCACGGCGTCTTGTCAGCGGAGATTTCAGGCCCGAGCGGCACTTTCATTCCCGCCCAAAGGGGCTAATATTCGAACGCCCCGACTTGAATTTCCAGGAACCCGGACATGCGTTTATCCGAATTTATCCGGCAACACGCGGATCACATCGTCGAGGAGTGGGAACAGTTCGCCAGGACCATCACCCCGGCGGCCGAGACCATGGACAGAACGGCGCTGCGCGATCATGCCAGAGAGATTCTGCTGGCCGCCGCCCGCGACATGGACACCGCACAGACCGCCAGCGAGCAGATTGCCAAAGCCAAAGGCGAAGGCCCGGAGAAAACCCCGAGCCTGGACGAGGCCGGTGCCAGCCACGGAGAGTTGCGCCATACAGTGGGTTTCGACCTGGTGCAGATGACGTCCGAATTCCGTCATTTGCGTGCCTGTGTGATCCGCCTCTGGGTCAACAGTCTGGAATCACCGGACATCGCGTACTTCCAGGACATGATCCGTTTCAACGAAGCCGTTGATGAAGCCCTGGCCGAATCGACGGCCGCTTACGCCGAACAGGTTGCTCATTCACGGGATATCTTTCTCGCCATCCTCGGCCATGACCTGCGCGCACCGTTGCAAGCGGTCAGCATGTCCACCGAGTTGCTGATGCGCAAAACGGCGCTGGAAGGCGATGCGCTGACCTGCGCGCTGAACATCAGACAGGGTGCGCGGCATATGGCGGCGATGGTCAGCGACCTGCTGGAACTGGTGCGCAGCCGCCTGGGCAAGAGCCTGCCGATCGAACCGGCACCGATGGACCTGGCCGACGCGGCGCGCGCCGCCATCGCCGAAGCCTGCGCCGGCAATCCGGAAAGTGATCCGACACTGAAAACCGAGGGTGACACCCGTGGCAACTGGGATGCCGGACGGATCGATCAACTGCTGCAGAATCTGATCGGCAATGCCTTGCAGCATGGGTCTGATCCGCGCGAAGTGATCGTGACGTTGAAGGGAGAAGCCGGGCACGTGCTTCTGACCGTGCACAACTGCGGCAACCCCATTCCCGCAGAAGCCATCGGTACGATTTTCGATCCATTGGTGCGCAGTGCCGACGAAGAACTCGGCCAGCCGTCGACCAGCCTCGGTCTGGGCCTGTTCATCATCAAGGAAGTGGTGACCGCCCACGGCGGGACGATCGAAGTCAGTTCAAGCGAAGCCGACGGAACGCTGTTCAGCGTGACGCTGCCCAGACAGGTTTGAAGCGCTACTCGACCACCAGCCGCGCCAGACGCTGACGGAGCATGCGGTTCTCGGATCGCAACTCCTGCACTTCTTCCAGCAGGTCCAGCGCCAGGGCGACGCCTTCCCATTCCAGGTCAAGGTCGCGCCGCAGCTTGGCGGCGCGTTTGGCCAGGGCCAGTTCGTAGTCGGTGAAGCGCCATTCCCGGGGCTGCGTGCCCTGAGGTTCGAGGATGCCGTGCTCGACGATTTCGATCACGTAGACGTCCGACAGGTCGGCCGCCTCACAGAATTCTGCCATGTCCAGTTGAACGATCAGGGGGCTGCTCATGATGGGCTACTCCGTCGTCAGTATCAGAAGTTCTCTCGCGGATTGAAGGCGGCCTTCTTCGCCAGTTCCTGCCACAGCGCCTTGACGTCATCGCCGTTGGCTTTGGGCATCACGGCCTTGAGCTGGACGAACAGATAACCGCGCTCGCCGGCCTTGTTCTGCAGGCCGTGGCCCTTGGCTCGCATGCGCTGGCCATTCTGGCTGCCGGCCGGGACCTTGAGGTTGATCTTGCCGGTCAGGGTCGGCACGGCCACTTCGGCGCCCAGCGCCAGCTCCCAGGGAGCAAGCGGCAAGGTGATGATCAGGTTTTCGCCTTCGACGTCGAATTTCGGGTGCGGCGCGAAACGGATGGTCAGGTACAGATCACCATTGGCGCCGCCACCAATGCCCGGTGCGCCCTGACCCTTGAGGCGGATGCGCTCGCCGTCGGCCACGCCGGCCGGGATCTTCACGTTCAGGCTCTTGCTGGTGTTGCTGACGTGCTGGCCCGAACCGTTGTATTGCGGCACCTGAAAGCTGATCTTTTTCGATTCGTTCGAAAGCGTCTCTTCCAGAAAGATCGGCAGTTCCAGTTCCACGTCTTGCCCTCGCCGTCCGGCGCTGCGGGATTGCCGGCCAGCGCCGCCACCGAAACCGGGGCCGCGATTGCCGAAGATCGAACTGAAGAAGTCCGAAAAGTCACCGGTGTCCTGACCGCCACTGTTGCCAAAGCCGCCACGGCTCTGCCAGCCCGGCGGGCCCTGGAACGGCTGACCGTGCTGGCCGTAACGGCGCAGGTCATCGTATTCGGCGCGTTTGTCGGCACTTTTCAGCGCTTCATAGGCTTCCGAGGCGTCCTTGAACTTGGCCTCGGCGTCCTTTTCCTTGCTGACATCGGGGTGGTATTTGCGCGCCAGCTTGCGATAGGCAGCCTTGATTGCCTTGTCGTCAGCCGTCGGCTCCACGCCGAGTATCTTGTAATAGTCTTTGAAGTCCATCGAAGGAATCACCATCCGTTATCGATTTCGCGCCGATCCCAGCATGCGCCTATTCGCGCGTGCCGGGTTGACCGATCTCAAGTTTGTGACCGGGTGGCGCAGCAGAAGTTTATCGGCAGTGGACGGCGGTTCTTGCGACCGCCGGTATTTCTGCCGACCCATGCCAGCAAGTTTGGGGCAAAGCGCCGAGTTTCAAGCAAGCTTAGTCGTGAAATAGCAGATGACCGGCCTTCGAATCTGTCGCGCACTGACATACACTGCGCGGCCGTTTTTTTGACCGGAACCGAAAGACCATGAAAGACGCCTCTCCAGCCCGTGCCTGCGGCATCGACTTCGGCACGTCCAACTCCACCGTCGGCTGGCTGCGCCCCGGCATGGAAACGATGATCGCGCTGGAAGACGACAAGATCACCCTGCCATCGGTGGTCTTTTTCAATATCGAAGAGCGCCGTCCGGTATACGGCCGTCTGGCGCTGCACGAGTACCTGGAAGGCTACGAAGGCCGGCTGATGCGCTCGCTCAAAAGTCTTCTCGGTTCCAAGCTGATCAAGCACGACACCAGCGTTCTCGGCACCGCGATGCCGTTCAAGGACTTGCTCGGGCTGTTCATCGGCCAGCTCAAGAGCCGCGCGGAAACTGCCGCCGGTCGGGAGTTCGAGCAGGTTGTACTGGGCCGCCCGGTGTTCTTCGTCGACGACGATCCGCTGGCCGACCAGGAAGCCGAAGACACCCTGGTGGAAGTGGCGCGCAAACTCGGTTTCAAGGACGTGTCGTTCCAGTACGAGCCGATTGCCGCAGCCTTCGACTACGAGTCGACCATCGAAAAGGAAGAACTGGTGCTGATCGTCGACATCGGCGGCGGTACGTCAGACTTCTCGCTGGTGCGCCTGTCGCCCGAGCGTCGTGGTGTGGATAACCGTCACGACGACATCCTCGCCACCGGCGGCGTGCACATCGGCGGGACCGACTTCGACAAACAATTGAGCCTGCAAGGCCTGATGCCGCTGTTCGGCTACGGCAGCCGCATGAAAAGCGGCGCGTTCATGCCGACCAGTCACCACATGAACCTGGCGACCTGGCATACCATCAACTCGGTGTACTCGCAGAAATCGACCCTGGCCCTGGGCAGCATGCGCTACGACATCGAAGACACCGGCGGCATCGACCGTCTGTTCAAGCTGATCGAACAGCGCGCCGGGCATTGGCTGGCGATGGAAGTGGAAGAAACCAAGATTCAGCTGACCCACAACGACAGCCGCCATGTGCCGCTGGATCGCATCGAGCCGGGCCTGAGCGTGGAACTGACCCGGGCGTTGTTCGAGTCGGCGATCGAGTCGCAGCTGGAGCGCATGCGCGGCAGCGTCACCCAGTTGCTGGCGGACGCCAATGTGGCGGTGGGTCAGGTTGATACGGTGTTCTTTACCGGTGGCTCGAGCGGCATTCCGGCACTGCGCAACAGCGTCTCGGCGATGCTGCCGAACGCGCGGCATGTGGAAGGCAATATCTTCGGCAGCATCGGCAGCGGCCTGGCGATTGAAGCCATGAAGCGCTACGGCGTTTAACGCCAGCCTCAAGTTGCAAGCTTCAAGCTACAAGTAAAAGCAAAGGCAAGAGCGACCACCGCTCTTGCCTTTTTCTTGCGGCTTGCAGCTCAAAACTCGCAGCTGCTTTTAAACCATCCCGCCCAGCTTCAGCTCACTCTTCAGATACGCGTAATAAATCGGCCCCGCCACTACCCCCGGCAAGCCGAACGCGGCCTCGAACACCAGCATTGCCAGCAGCAACTCCCAGGACTTGGCACTGATCTGCCCGCCGACGATGCGCGCGTTGAGAAAGTATTCGAGCTTGTGGATAAAGATCAGGTACCCAAGCGCCGCAATGGCCACCCAGATCGACAGCGACAGGCCGACGATGGTGATCAGCGTGTTCGACATCAGATTGCCGATCACCGGCAGCAGACCGAGCAGGAAGGTCAGCACGATCAGGGTCTTGGTCAGCGGCAGCTTGATCCCGAACATCGGCAGGATCACCGCCAGGAAGATCCCGGTGAAGAAGGTGTTGAGCAGAGAAATCTTGATCTGCGCGAACACGATGTTGCGAAACGCCTGAACCAGCAAGTGCAGACGGTCGAACAGTGCGGCCGCCAACGGCTTGCGCTTGGTGACGTCCGGCACGCGCTGCAAGGCGATGATCGCGCCCAGCACCATGCCGATCAGCAGCGTCACGAACATGTGCGCCGCGTCCTTGCCCACCAGTTGCAGGTCGGACAAATGCTTGCTCGCCCATTCACCGATGGCCACCCGGAATTCGGCGGCACTGGCCGGCAGGTAACTGTCGAGAAACGGCGGGAGCTGCCCACGCGCGCGGTCGACCACACCCATGAATTTATCGAGGGAAGCGCCGGGGTTTTCCGCCTCGTGCAACAGGAAACTGATGGCCCCGGCAAAGATCAACGCCAGCACACTCACCACCAGCGTGCCCAGCAGCGCCACCGCCAGCCACCGCGCACGGCGACCTTCGATCAGCCGTTGCAGTTGCGGGGTGAGCATGTTGACCAGTTCGAATACCAGCAGCCCGGCGAGCAGACTGGGCAGCAAACGCAATGGCAACACCAGCAACAGACCGCCGAAAATGATGATGCAACTGACCCAGAACACTACATGACGCTCAGAAAACGTTGGCATACAGCCTCAAAACGAACGGCGTAAAAGGATTGGCAGTCTGCCAGCGATCCTTGGGGAGCACTAGGGATATGCGGTGTTTGTAGGTTTGGGGCTCGGCTTGAGAACCACCCCTCACCCTAGCCCTCTCCCGGAGGGAGAGGGCACTGATTGCGGGATGCTCGGGTGATCCGGCGACCTGAAAGCTCTGTATCGAATCCATAATCGACCGGATGTTTCAGGTCGAAGAATGCCTGGAAACAACGCGGTCAGTCCCCTCTCCCTCTGGGAGAGGGCCTGGATCCCAAGCCGGACACATCTGCCAGTCACCACTCAAACCCGCTTTATTTTTTCTTCAGGCAATCACTCATGAAGGTCTTGCGCGCATCACCCGTCAGCGCCTTGGTGGCCGCATCGGCGTTGCAGGTTTTCATTTTCTGTTGCTGCGGGGTCAGGGCCTTGGCGTCGTTTGCTGCCGGGGTTGCCTTGAGGCAGGTGCTCATGAAGGCTTTGCGCTCGTCGCCCTTGAGGCTCTTGGCCGTGGCGTCGGCGTTGCAGGTGGTCATTTTGTTCTGTTGCGCCGTGGCGGCGAAACCCTGGGAGCACAGCAGCAGACCGATCATCAACAAAGGGACACGCAGCATCTTCATGGAGTTTTCTCCTTGGCGCCGCCTCGATGGAGGCGGCCTCCGGCTGAGTGTAGTCAAAGCTTGTTACACCTTCCTGCCCTCAAGATGGCTGCGCCGGTATTGTTCGGGGGTACATCCGGCCTGCCGGGCAAACATGGCGATGAAGGCCGAGCCGCTGCTGTAGCCGAGATCGAAAGCGATTTCCTGCACGCTGCGCGCCGACTCCAGCGCCTCGATGGCCGCGAGATAGCGCAGCCGCTGGCGCCATTCGCCAAAACTCATCCCCAATTCCCGCACGAATTGCCGGGCCAGAGTGCGCTCGCTGACATGCACTTGCGCCGCCCAGTGCGCCAGCGGCTGATTGTTGCCGGGCTCGGCCTGCAGGGTTTCGAGAATGGTCAGCAATCCGGGGCTGCTGGCGTAAGGTAAATAGCATTGGTGAACCGGCGCCTGGCGCAATTGATCCACCAGCACCTGGGCCAGGCGCTGGTCGGCTTCGAACGCCGGGATCTTCACATCACGGGCGGCGAAGTCCTTGAGGATCGCCTTGAGAATGTCGCTGATCGCCAGAGTGCAGGCCTGCGTCGGCAAATCGGAACAGACATCCGGCGCCAGACACACAGCCCGATAGTTGACCGGCTGATGACTGTAGAAACTGTGCTCGACCTGCGGCGGCACCCACACCGCGTATTGCGGCGGCGACATGAAGCGACTGCCGTCGACATCCATGTGCAGCACGCCGTGTGCCGCGTATTCCAGTGTGCCCCACGGATGGCGATGCGGCGCGGCGTATTCGTGAGCGTTGAAGTCGGCATAGCGGAAATACACCGCTGACGGCAGTTCGCTGAAATCCAGAAGATCGATGTGTTTACTGTTCATGCTGTCCGGAATCAGGGGCGGGTTGTCCGGTTCGCAGTATAGGCCTGCATCCAGACAAGGGATAATCACCGTTCATCAACGTACTGGTTTCTCCTCCCATGCAATACGCGTTTCCCCTGCTGGCGATTTTCATCTGGGCCGGCAACACCGTGATCAACAAGCTCGCGGTCGGTGCGATCTTCCCCGCCGAGATCGGCTTCTACCGCTGGCTGCTCGCCGGCCTGCTGTTCACGCCGTTCATGCTCAAAAAGGTGATCGCGCACTGGCCGCAGATCCGCCCGAACCTGGGCAAGATCTTCATCCTCGGCGTGCTCGGCATGGCGGTCTATCAGAGCCTGGCCTACTTCGCTGCGACCATGACCAGCGCCACGAACATGGGCATCATCCTGTCGTTGATGCCATTGATGTCGCTGGCCATGGCGATCATCAGCCTCGGCCAGCGCCTGACCGCCGGCGCACTGGTCGGAGCCGTACTTTCATTCGCGGGTGTATTGGTGGTGGTGTCCTCCGGCAGCCTCGGCGCACTGCTGCAACACGGGGTGAACCTGGGTGACGCGATGATGTTGATTGCCACCCTCGCCTACGCGATCTACAGCACCCTGCTGAAAAAATGGCAGCTGCGCCTGCCGCCATTGGTGTTGCTGTACTTGCAGGTGCTGGTGGCGGTGGTGGTGTTGTTTCCGCTGTACGCGACTTCACCGAAAACCGGCCTGAACCTGCAGAACATTCCGCTGGTGCTGTACGCGTGCCTGCTGGCCTCGATGCTTGCGCCGCTGGCGTGGATGCAGGCCGTGCAGCGTCTGGGCCCGAGCCGGACCACGCTGTTCTTCAACCTGCTGCCGCTGATCACGGCGCTGATTGCCGCAGTGGTGCTGAAGGAACAACTGGCGATGTATCACCTGGTCGGTGGCTTGCTGACGCTGGGCGGGGTGATTCTTTCCGAGCGCTGGACCACCGCCCTCGGTCGCTCCCGCACCCCGAGCGCCGCCTAGACCCCGGCGGCTTTCAACCGCGCCGCATGCTCGACGAACAGCCGCACCGGATCCGCGCCTTTGCCAACCAGACCCAGCGACTGGTTGACGATGTCGAAGTGATCCATCGGGTAGTCATCGCCGATGACCGTGCCCAGGTGCGAGCTGTAGCGTCCGACCATGCCATCGCACTGCCCCGGCTCACGCACGAAGGTTTTGGCGAACAACCGGCAATTGCGGTTGGTGCCATCGAACAGGTTGCCACCGCGATCAGTCTTACCCGGCTGCAAGGTGCCGGACCACGAGTAATACCGCACGCCGTTGACCTCTTCCGGCCCCTGCCCGCCCCAGGTTTGCGGCAGGCCCTGTGGATAACGCTGGTTGAACAGCGCCACGCCTTCGGTGGTCAGGGAATGGTGCGAGGCGTGGATATCCACCGGCAGTTTCGGCCCGTGGTAGCCGGTCTCCAGCAGCGCCATCAGCCAGCCGACAAAACGCAACAGCGCCTCGAGGATTCGGCCCTTGGCGCTGTCCGCCGGATAGTGTTTCGCCAGATAGTCGGCCAGTTCCGAACCGTGATTGGGCCCGGCAACCGACGTCACCGACGCCACCAGATCCGGTCGCTTGGCCGCCGCGTAACGTGCCGTCAGCGAACCCTGGCTATGGCCGAACAGATTGACCTTGACCGCGCCGGTCTCACGAAGGATTTCATCGATGCGCGTCAGCAACTGCTCGCCGCGCACCTCGGTGGAATTGAGCGGCGACACCTGCACCGCAATCACCGTTGCACCACCCCGGCGCAACGCCTTGATGATTCCGTACCAGTACGGGTACAGCACCAGACGGATGAAACCGAGCATTCCCGGCACCAGCACCAGTGGATAACGTGTGGCCGAATCTTGCGACATGGGCAAACATCCTTGTGGTCGGTGAGTGGATGCAGGGCGTGCAAAACGCCCGCCAAGCATCCGCCTCGATGATGACAACTCCACGACCAGCCTACTTCAGCCCCACCACCCCCGCCACAATCAGCCCCACGGACAGCAACTTCACCAGCGTCAGGCTCTCGCCCAGCAGGGCGAATCCGAGAAACACCGTGCCAAGCGAACCGATGGCGGTCCAGATCGGGTAGGCGATGCTCACCGGCAACTCGCGCATCGCCAAGGTCAGGAAGTACACCCCGCCCACCGCCGCGACCACGGTAATCAGCGACGGCCAGAGCCGGGTGAAACCCTCGGCGTACTTCATGCCCATGGCGAAGGTGACCTCGAACCCCGCTGCGATCAGCAGAAACAGCCAGGCCACCTAGAGCTCCCGGGCGAGGTCGAGCAAGCGCTGCTCGGCCTCGGCCACCGACACCGCGAAGGTGCGCTCGGCGGATTCCTCGCCCTCGGCGGCGACCACCGTGACATCGTTGATGCCGATGAAGCCAAGCGCGGTGCGCAACCAAGGGTCGGCGTGGTTAAGCGCCTCCAGCTCACCGCCCGGGCCGAAACCGAAACCGCCGCGACTGGTGACGATCAGCGCCTTTTTGCCGTGCAGCAGCGGCGTGTATTGGGCGATGCCGTTGTCCAGCGTATGGTCGAACGTCAGACCCAACCGCACGATCTGATCGACCCAGGCCTTGAGGCCGCTGGGCACGTTGAAGTTGTACATCGGCGTGGAAATCAGCAGCAGGTCGTGATCGAACAACTCGCCCACCAGTTGATCGCTGAGCGCCAGATCGGCCTGCATCGTCAGCGGCCTTGCCTCGGGCTCCGGGTAAAACGCCGCCGCGACAAACGCCTCGTTCACCGCCGGAATCAATGCCCGGCCGACTTCACGGCGAGTGACCTGAGCCTGTGGATGACGGACTTGCCAGGCGCTGAGAAAACTTTCCGCCAGACGCCGCGAATGGGAACGCTCACCGCGAGGACTGGCATGGATCACGAGAATCTTGCTCATCTGAATCTCCTTGGGACTAGACTTGAGTGACTGTGTGGCGCCAGATTGCGGGCATCACTTCATCACCTCAAATGAGCAAAAATCAGTCAGGATGAATTTATTTCATCCGTGGAGCTTTCATGTTCGCTGCCTTGCCCCTGACCGCCCTGCGTGCGTTCGAATCCGCCTCACGCCTGTTGAGTTTCAAGGCGGCCGCCGAAGAACTGGCGGTGACGCCCACGGCGATTTCCCATCAGATCCGTTCGCTGGAGGACTGGCTCGGCGTGGCGCTGTTCGAACGCCTACCGCGTCAGGTGCGCCTGACCGAGGGTGGCGAGCGGCTGTTCCGCAGCCTGCACGGCGCATTTCTGGAGGTGGCGCAAAGCGTCGACACCCTGCGCCCGCAACGCAGCGGCAGCAGCCTGACGCTGTCGACCACCGCCGCGTTCGCCGCGCTGTGGCTGGTGCCGCGACTGGGGCGGTTTTATGCGAAGCATCCGAACATCAATGTGCGGCTGGACACCCATTGCGAAGTCATCGACCTGCATCAGGACGCCAGCGTCGATCTGGTGCTGCGCTACAGCCTCGACGATTACCCGAACCTCTACGGGTTGTGCCTGTTCGATGAGTCGTTCGGCGTGTATGGCTCGCCGGAGCAGGTGGCGCTGGCCGCCCGCCGTACCCCGGCGCTGATCAGCGTGCGCTGGCACAACTCAAAGCTCTACGCCCACGGCTGGGAAGCCTGGTGCGCGCAGTCAGGCGAGAACTGGCTCAATCAGCAACCGGCCGTCCGCGAATACGACGAAGAGCACTACGCGCTGCAAGCAGCCATTGCCGGACAGGGGCTGGTGCTGGCGAGCAATATTCTGGTGTCGGAGAGCGTCGCCAGCGGTCTGCTGGTGCCGTACAAGGACGAAGTGCAGGTCGACGGCGCCGGTTACAGCGCGCTTTGTGTACCGGGCCGCGAGCGGCATCCGCCGGTAAAGGCGTTTTTTGCCTGGCTGCGCGAAGAGGCGCAGCTCTCCGGGCATGCCCCGCGCTGAATCCGACAAAACTTTTTGCCGCGTTCATCACTCACAACCAGGTAACGATCACGTCAGCAGAACGTGACGCCAATCGGATTAGCCTCCAGGAGACTGAAATGAGTGATCTGCAATTGTCTGATGTTCAAACCCTGCGCGAGCGCGCACGCCAGCACGTGGAAAACGGCGCAGTGACCGAAAGCTACAGCGCCAACCGTGAAGAAGTGCTGCGCCTGCTCAACGAATCGCTGGCCACCGAACTGGTCTGCGTCTTGCGCTACAAGCGCCACTACTTCATGGCCAACGGCCTGAAAGCCAACGTCGCCGCCGACGAGTTCCTCGAGCACGCCACTCAGGAAGCCGAACACGCCGACCGTCTCGCCGAGCGCATCGTGCAACTGGGCGGCGAGCCCGAGTTCAACCCTGACCTGCTGTCGAAGATGTCCCACGCGCAATACGTGGCCGGCAACACCTTGAAGGAAATGGTTTACGAAGACCTGGTGGCCGAGCGGATCGCCATCGACAGCTACCGCGAGATCATCCAGTACATCGGTGAAAAGGATCCGACCACGCGCCGGATCTTCGAAGACATCCTGGCTCAGGAGGAAGAGCATGCGGATGACATGGCGGATATTCTGAAAGACCTCTAATCCCCGCTCCCCCCGCTGACCGATCGTTCCCACGCTCCGCGTGGGAATGCATCCCGGGACGCTCAGCGTCCCAAGAGCGGACGCAGAGCGTCCATGGCGACGTTCCCACGCAGACGGTTCGACGTGGGAACGATCGGGTTGCTGCAATTACTTGGTAGGTTTGACAGTCACCGGCGCCTTGCCCGCCTTCATCTGCTCCAGCAGCGGCGCGCACTGGTTAGGCTCGCCACCACTCGGCGCCACCAGCGCCAGCAACCCTGCCGCCGGCGCAGCGATCACGCCCAAGGCCACCATCCCCGCCCCGCGCAACATCAGCGGCACCGCTTTCACCCCCGCATCCGGCTTGATGAACTTGCCACGCACGTACAACGGCGAACGCAGGGAAATCAAACGCCAGCCCTTGGATTCCGGCGTCACCGTCAGATCCAGTTGCTCGGTGGCCATGTTCGCTGTGCCGTCGATGTAGATAATTGCGTTCTCGGTATCGAACACAAACAGTCTTGTCGTCGCCAGACCGGTCTTGATATCGAAGTCCGCCGCCGCGCAATTGATCTTCACTTCCTTGTCGCCAAAGATCTTGCCGACCACGTAGTTGCCGACGTTGAGCCCGGCCAGCTCCATCAACTCGCGACTGATCGCGCCGTCGTTGATCAGCATCTTCAGGTTGCCGTTGGCACCGCCCAACAGTTTGGCCACCGAGTTGCCGCGACCGGCGATATCGGCATCACCGTTGAGCTCGCCGAAACTGGTCTTCATCGGTTCGAAGGTCGGGAACAGCTGTTTGAGCTTGAACTTGCGCGCGGTCAATTTGGCCCGGCCCTCCAGCGGTTCGGTGCGACCGTTGAGGCGAATCTGCGCATCGAGGTTGCCACCGGCCACGCCGAAGCGCAGCGGCTCCAGACTCAGCTCGCCGTCGTTGAGTTTGAGGTGGGTATAGAGGTCGGTGAACGGCAGTTCTTCGCTGTGGACGATGCGTTTGCCGGTGAATTCGACGTCGGCGTCCATGTCGCGCCAGCGCTCGGTCTTGAACTCTTCCACCGGCAACACCTTGTCCGCCGGCTGCTTGCTCTCGCCGCCACGGGCCTTCTGCTTGGCATTGGAATCGGCACCGATCAGCGGCGCGAGGTCGGCAAACAACAGTTGATTGGACAGCAGCGCGCCACTCAGCTTGGGCCGTGGCTGACTGGCGACGTAGGCCAAATCGCCATGGATGTCGCTGCTGCCGATCTTGCCGTTGAACTGTTCATAGCGGAACTGCGCCCCGCCCGGCTCATGCAGCTTGGCGATCAAATGGCCGTCGGTGGCATAAGGCGGGGTGTCCGGCAGGGTTACGCCGGTCAGCGGATACAGGTTGCCGAGGCTGGCGCCGGCCAGTTTCAGGCGCAGATCGAGGGCGCCGAGGTTCAGCGGATCGGTCAGGGTGCCGGCGAGTTCGACGCTGGTATCGCCGATCTTCGCCTGGGCCTGCAACGGGAACGGTTTGCTCGCGTCCTGCAGAGCCAGCAAGCCACCGATCTTGCCCTGGCCGGCGAGTTTCTGGCCGTGATACTGGCCGGTGACTTTCAGGCCGAAGGCGTAATCCTGCGGTGCGCCGCCCTTGTCCTGCGCGTTTTTTGCGGCTTTGTCGCCGACGATGTCGCTGAACGGAATCGGCTTGCCCAGCGGATCGATCAACAGGTCGAGGTTGGTCTTGAGGGTCTGATCATCGAGGGTGACGTGGCCCTTGTCGAAACCGATGGCGCCGATGTCGACCACCCAGTTCGAGGGCTCGGCATTCGGGTCCTTGGGATCGAACTTGAAGGTCCAGTTGGCGCGGCCGTCGGCCAAACGCTGCAGTTGCGCGTTGGGTTCGGTCAGGTCGATGCGCGGGATCGCGACCCGTTGCGCCAGCAAGGCCAGTGGCGAAATGCGCAGCTCGACCCGTTTGAGGGTGACCATCTGCGGTTGCTTCGACCAGTCGGGATTGCCCAGCGTCAGGTCTTCGGCAACCACATGCGGCCACGGCACCCAGGCGCGCCAGCCGCCCTCGTCGAGCTCACGCCGCCAGACCACCGACAGGTTGCCGTTGATGGCGAACGGTCGGTGCAATTCTTCCGAGACTTTGGCATTGAGCGGCGGCTTGATCCGGTTCCAGTCGAAAAACACGATGACCAACACCAGCACCGCCAGAAGCAGCACAAGGGTGGCGAAGGTCCAGGCGAAGATTTTACGGGTGCGCGTCATGCACAAAGCTCCTGAAGACGACTGCATCCATTGGCACGACGCAGCTGAAACTACGGGCCGTGATGGCCCTCATGAAATCTGTGACTGACAAACAGCCCGCAGGTTTAATCCAAAGCCCCATCGAGGGGAAAAAACGGTCGCCATTCTGACCGATCGGTCGAATTGGCGTTACCGGACCCGCACTTTTGCGGGGCGCGAGTGGGTGGAAAATACCCACCGCAGTGCAAAACCGCCCGCCTGAAACGCCCGAGCTAGAGCCTCTCAAGCGAACAATCAATTCTGTTGATTATTACCATTGTGTTTATGAACTTTTATATCGACTTATCGAGAGTAGCATTGCCCTCGTACCCACTTTATCGCCCTCCCAAGGAGCAACCCATCATGAAACGCCAACTTCTGTTCAGTCTTACCCTCTCGATGCTGGCCAGCACCGCTTTCGCCCTGCCAGCTGCCGATCAAGCGACTCCGCAAGTCAAAACCAGCCACTCGGTGTTCAGCCAGACTGTTGCCGCTGATGGCTCGGACCGCACTCCACAAGGCCAGACCCTGGCTGAAAACGGTCGTAACCGTCTGGAAGAAAAAGGTCTGGTTCAAGATGGCTATGACAAAACCCCACAAGGTCAAACCGTAGCCGAAGGCGGCCGCGATCGTCTGGAAGAAAAAGGTCTGGTTCAAGACGGTTCGGATCGCACTCCACAAGGTCAAACCCTGGCATCTGACGGTTCTGAACGCACCCCACAAGGCCAAACCCTGGCATCTGACGGTTCCGATCGCACTCCACAGGGCCAAACCCTGGCAGCCGACGGTTCCGATCGCACCCCACAAGGTCAAACGCTGGCCGAAGGTGGTGGTGACCGTGTGATCGAACGCAACAGCGCTTTGAGCTAAGCCCATGGCGGCCTGGAAAAAAAGCCCAATCCCCGGATTGGGCTTTTGACTTTTCAGCAGCCTGTATAAAGAAGTCGCGATTTCCCTGCTCCATCTCCCCCGCTGCCGTTCGACGCCGACAAAGCCGATTTGCTAGAGTGCGGCGCTTGTCTTGCCTAAGAACACACCCTTGCGATGCTGCCCCGCGCCGAACAGAAACAACAGACCCGCAACGCCCTGATGGACGCTGCCCGCCACTTGATGGAAAGCGGCCGAGGATTCGGCAGCCTGAGCCTGCGTGAAGTGACGAAAACCGCCGGCATCGTGCCCACCGGTTTCTACCGGCATTTCGCCGACATGGACGAACTCGGCCTGGTACTGGTCAGCGAAGTCGGCCAGACATTCCGCGAAACCATCCGCCTGGTACGCCACAACGAATTCGTCATGGGCGGCATCATCGATGCGTCGGTGCGGATTTTCCTCGACGTGGTCAGCGCCAACCGTTCGCAATTCCTGTTTCTGGCCCGCGAGCAGTACGGCGGATCGTTGCCGGTGCGTCAGGCCATTGGCCGTTTGCGGGAGGACATCAGCTCCGACCTGGCGGCGGATCTGGCCTTGATGCCCAAGCTCCAGCACCTCAATCGCGAAGGCCTGAGCGTAATGGCCGACCTGATTGTCAAATCGGTGTTCGCCACCCTGCCGGACATCATCGACCCGCCGGCCGAAGCCCTGCCCGAGCATCTGACGCCCCAGGCGAAGATCACCCAGCAGTTGCGCTTCATCTTTATCGGGTTGAAGCACTGGCAAGGGCTCGGCAGTACCGAGTGAGAAAGCAAAAAATCGCAGCCTGGAGCTGCGATTTTTTTTGCGCTGCAAATTGGTGCATGAAAAAAACTTCATGCACCAAAACACCCCACAATCCTGCAACATCTTGAAACATCCACTAGGCTCCGACAGGGTTTTCCTACGCTTCGTCCGATTGGCAAGCCCCTTGCTCTAGCCTGAGCATTGTCCATTGCTGGAAGCTTTCCGATGCTGGTGATTCATCGCAGAATCGAGCCCCACCCCGTCTGGGCCGCCGAGTTGCACCTGACCTTTGAAGCCAGGAGCAAAAGCCGCTTGCGCTGTTTCAGTGCCGAAGGCGAGGACGTCGGACTGTTTCTGGAGCGCGGTCAACCGCCGCTGTATGACGGCGAGTGCCTGCAAGCCGAAGATGGCCGGATCGTCCGGGTCTGTGCCCGCCCTGAACAATTGCTGCACGTCACCTGCGCCAACGCCTTTGAACTGACCCGCGCGGCCTATCACTTGGGCAATCGCCACGTCGCGCTGCAAGTCGGTGACGGCTGGTTGCGGCTGCTCGACGATTACGTGCTCAAGGCGATGCTTGAACAACTCGGCGCGCAGGTCGAATCGATCGAAGCCCCGTTCCAGCCGGAACACGGCGCCTACGGTGGCGGCCATCATCATTCGCGGCACGGTGACGAAGACTTCAACTACGCGCCGAAACTCCATCAGTTCGGCGTCCGTTTGTGAACCCGGCCTGGGCGCTGCTGCGCCTGGCCAGTCCGCAATTGCCGATTGGCGGCTACAGCTATTCCCAGGGCCTGGAAATGGCTGTGGATAACGGCCGTGTCGACAGCCCGGACAGCGCCCGCCGCTGGATCAGCGATCAATTGCTGCTCAACCTCGCGCGGTTCGAGGCGCCCATGTTGCTTGCCCATTGCCAGGCCGCAGCGGATGAAAACTGGGATGAATTGCGCAAGCTCTGCGAAAGCCATCGCGCCAGCCGCGAAACCCGCGAACTGCATCTGGAGAGCCGGCAGATGGGCTACTCGTTGCAGCAACTACTCAACGGCTTGCCCGAACTCGATCAGGCCGCGCGGGGCTTTCTCGAACACTGCGCCGAACCGCACCTGGCCCTGTGCTGGGCACTGGCCGCGCGCGCCTGGCAGATCAGCCCGCAGGACGCCCTCGCCGCGTGGCTGTGGAGCTGGCTGGAAAACCAGCTCGCGGTGCTGATGAAAACCCTGCCGCTGGGCCAGCAAGCCGCCCAGCGCCTGACCAGCGAACTGCTGCCGCTGCTGCAACAGGCCCAGCAGGACGCCACCCGAATCAATCCCGAACACCTCGGCAGCGCCGCGTTCGGTCTGTCCCTGGCGTGCATGGCCCATGAGCGCCAGTACAGCCGCCTGTTCCGTTCCTAGGGCCTTTTATCTGGAGAATCACATGAACACACAACCCCTGCGCGTCGGCATCGGCGGCCCGGTCGGTTCCGGGAAAACCGCGTTGACCCTGGCCCTGTGCCTGGCGCTGCGCGAACGCTACAACCTGGCCGTAGTCACCAACGACATCTACACCCGCGAAGACGCCGACTTTCTGGTGCGCAACGAAGCGCTGGCGCCAGAACGCATCATCGGCGTGGAAACCGGCGGCTGCCCGCACACCGCGATCCGCGAAGACGCTTCGATCAACCTCGAAGCGGTGGATCAACTGAACCGGCGTTTTCCGGGGCTGGACCTGATTCTGGTGGAGTCCGGTGGCGACAATCTTTCCGCGACCTTCAGCCCGGAACTGTCCGACCTGACCATCTACGTGATCGACGTTTCCGCCGGCGACAAGCTGCCGCGCAAGGGCGGGCCCGGCATTTGCAAATCCGACCTGCTGGTAATCAACAAGATCGACCTCGCGCCGCTGGTCGGCGCCTCGCTGGAGATGATGAACAGCGACACCCAACGCATGCGCAACGGCAAGCCGTTCGTGTTCAGCAACCAGAAAACCGGTCAGGGCCTGGAAGACATCATTGCCTTCATCGAACGCCAGGGCCTGCTGACTGCAGCCTGATTCACTGATCAACAAGGAAGCTTATCCATGACACTCAAACGCATTCTCGGCGCCGTCGCGCTGCTGCTGACTCCGGCCCTGGCCTTCGCCCACCCTGGCCACGGCGACTCTGGCCTGGTGGCCGGCATCAGCCACCCGATCGGCGGTCTCGACCATTTGCTGGCGATGGTGGCCGTCGGTCTGTGGGCGGCGCAGCAGCAAGGCGCCGCACGCTGGGCGCTGCCGTGCACCTTTGTCGGCACCATGCTGATCGGCGGTCTGCTCGGCTTTGAAGGGCTGGAGCTGCCGACGCTGGAAAGCGGGATTGCCGCCTCGGTGCTGGCGCTGGGTCTGGCGGTGGCGCTGGCGGTGCGTCCGCCGCTGGTAATGGCAGTGGCGGCGACGGCGCTGTTTGCGCTGTTCCACGGCGTGGCCCACGGCCTCGAGTTGCCGGACATGTCGAGCCCTTGGGCGTATGCCGCCGGTTTCGTGGTCGCAACGGCTGCGCTGCATGCGGCGGGTTATGCGGTCGTGCGTTTTCTGCCTCAGGCGGCCGCGCCGCTGGTGCGACTGGCCGGCGCCGCTTCGGCGGTGACGGGCGCGTGGTTGCTGGCCGGCTGAATTGTACCTCTGATCGTTCCCGCGTATGGCGCGGGAACGATCGATCGCCACTCTCTGCTACCATGTCGCGCAATCGCCCCTGCCGTGACGACGTCCGCCCATGCCCCACGCCTCCCGCTCCACCTCCCTGCCTGAACTGACCGCCCTGTTCGGTGAAGTGCAACAGCACTTTCTCGACGTGATCGTGCCCCTCTGGCAAGGGCCGGGCTGGAACGCCGACATGGCGTTGCCTTATGAGGCGCTGGACGCTGCACATCAGCCGCTGCCACCACAGCGCTACCGGGCGATGGCCTGCGCACGGCAGCTGTACTTGTTCTCAAGCCTGATCGGGGTTGTGGATAACGCCGAAGTCCGCGCGGCTGCGTTGTTCCGTTCCCTGCAACGGCACTTCCACGATGCCGAGCACGGCGGCTGGTTCTACAGCATCGATCCGCAGGGCAAACCGCTGGATAAGCGCAAGGATCTCTACACCCACGCCTTCATCCTGTTTGCCTGCGCGCATTACTGGGAAAAGTCCCGCGAGCCCTTGGTCGAATCGACCCTGAACGCCGCGCTGGAAGTCATCGGTCGGCGCTTCGCCACTGGCGACGGCCTCTACGAAGCCTGCCTCGACCGCGACTGGATCACCCTGGAAACCGGCCCGCTGCAAAACCCGCTGATGCACCTGGCCGAAGCGTTCCTGGCTACGTTGGCCGTGCGCGAAGATCCCCAGACCCGGCAGGCGCTGAGCGAGTTATGCACAGCCATGCACAGGCGCTTCATCGAACCGCAACAAGGCGTGCTGATGGAAAAACCGCTGGGTGCTGTGGATAACTGGTTTGAGCCGGGGCATCAGTTCGAATGGTATTTCCTGCTGGAATCCTCACCGCTGCTGCGCGGGTCGAAGCTGCACGCGGCACTGGATCGTGCGTTTGCCTTCACGGAACAGCAGGGCGTCGAGAGCGACACCAGTGCGGTGCTGGCCATGCTCGATCCGCAAGGACACGGGAAGGATTCGACCCAGCGCATCTGGGCCCAGGCCGAATACCTGCGCGCCCTGACCTTGCGTCCGGGCAGTGAAAGTGCGGTGCTGCGCCAGTTGCAGGCGCTGCAACAGCGCTTCCTGCATGCCGGCGGCTGGCACGAATGCCGTGACGATCAGGGCGAGGTCAGCCGCAAGGACATGCCGTCGACCACGCCGTATCACTTGGCGACCTGCTACCGCGGCCTCGCCGACTATCTGAGCTGACAGCCGTGGCAGGGAGGCGACTCCCCCCCCACGCAACATCAGGCAATCCACTTCCTGTCGCCGGTGAAGCTGATGGTCAGCCAGCGCGCCGCATCCGGTTTGCCCAGCTTCGCGGAAATCTCCTCACGCAGCACATCCAGCTGACCGACGCTCTGCAGCCGGTAATTCGCCGGCAACACCACATGAATTTCGATGAACCGCGCCCGCCCGTGCTTCTGCACGTAGGACACGTAGTCGTCGAAACCATGCTCGACCTTGGCCGCATCCATCACCTGGCGCACCTGATCGTCCAGCGTGTCCGGCGCAATACCGAGCACGTCCCGCAGCGCCGGGCCGAGAATCTTGAAGGCCGGTGGCAGCATGGTCAGGGCCAGCACGATCAGGATCAGCGGGTCGACGAACTTCGCCCACTCGCCATAACCCTGGGACTTGAGCAGCAGCGCCGCGAGGAAACTGATCAGCAGGCCCACCGACAGCATCGCGTCCACCAGCCAGCTGATGTTGTCGAACTGGATGAGGCTCGACTTGAGCTTGCGATTGCGGTGACGCACGTAGAAGAAGTAGGCGAACTCGACAACGGTGAACACCGCCGCGTAGATGATCACCAGCCCCAGCTCGATTTCACGACCGCCGTTGATGATGCCGAACACACCGTTGAGAAACGCGTAGATGGCGATCAGCAGCAGGAAACTGCCCTCGATCAGCAGCACCATCGGCTCCAGATGCCAGAAACCGAACTGGAAACGCTGGTTGCTTTGCTTGGCGATCAGCTTCGCGGTGATCAGCATCAGAACTTTGATGAAGGTTGCGATCAGCGAAAAAAAGCCATCGAACAGGATGGATTGGGAACCCGAAACAAAACCGGTGGCGATCCCGGCGATCGACACGGCCAACATCAGGATGGTCGATTGTTTGAGCAGCGACTGCTCACCTCGGTTACTCACTTTGACTCCTCGAAAACCTTGAAAACCGCAGGGTGCGGTGGGGTCCTTGAGGAGTGAGTCTACCTTACTGCCAGAATTTGGCCGATTTGCCCTCTTCGCCAGCAGACTGGCAAAGAGGGCAAAACCGTATCAAGCCTTGTTACGCTCGATGGCAAAACCGGCCCAGGTCTGGCTCACCGGCATCAGCTCAAGGCTGTTGATGTTGATGTGCGCCGGCGCATTCAGCACCCAGAAGATCGTCTCGGCGATGTCCTGCGGCTGGATCGGCTCGGCACCGGCGTAGGTGGCGTCGTAACGCGCCTGGTCACCGGCGAAACGCACCAGCGAGAACTCGCTCTCGCACAGGCCCGGCTCGATGTTGCTGACGCGCACGCCGGTGCCCTGCAGGTCGCAGCGCAGGTTCAGCGAGAACTGTTTCACGAACGCCTTGGTAGCGCCATAGACGTGGCTGCCCGGGTACGGGTAGTTACCTGCGATGGAGCCGAGGTTGACGATGCCGGCGCCGCGACCGTGGGCGATCAGGCGAGGCAGCAACAGGCGAGTGCTGTACATCAGGCCTTTGACGTTGGTGTCGACCATGGTGTCCCAATCGTCGAGGTCGCACTTCGGTGCAGGGTCCACGCCCAGCGCCAGCCCGGCGTTGTTGATCAGGCCGCGCAGCTTGGCGAACGATGGCGGCAGGTTGGCAATCGCCTCCTCCATCGCCTTGCGATCACGCACGTCCAGCACCAGGCCATGCACTTCGGTCTGCTTCGACAGCTCGGCGCATAGCGCATTGAGGCGTTCTTCACGACGACCGGTCAGCACCAGTTTCCAGCCGGCCTCGGCAAAACGACGGGCACAGGCTTCACCAAAACCGGAGGTCGCGCCGGTGATAAACAGGGTGTTGGACATCGTGTTCTCCTTGCTTCGGCCGCCGGGGCAGCCATTGGAATAGAAAATCAGCGGGCAGCATGCCCGGCCCCGCTTTAACCGGCAACCACCGAATCCTGCTCATTAATTGATCAGCGGCCGCTACGCCATATGCGCCGCGGCCTGTAGCCATGTGCACGCACGTTATCCACAAGCCCTTCCACAGTTTCCGGGGGCAAGTGGAAAAGCGCAAAGCCGCGCCACACAAGGCTTTGCGAGCGATTCAGAAAGTTTTTTGCTTGACCCTGAACAACCAGTTGTGCCGGGCAGGGCATCTTGCACGACCGACCGGTCATGGCCATGATTGCGCGAGGCCAGCAATTACGGCCCTTAGCCAAGTCTTTCCAGAGTTTAATCACAGACTTATCCACAGGATTGACCACAGCCATCAGCGCTGTTTTGCACCCCCATAAAAAGGTTGACAAACAGGCCTTCTCCTCAGCGAAAACACGCTGATCAAAAAACAACCACAGCGCTGCAAGCCACGGTTTCAAAGGCTTTCAGCCAGCTACACCCACGTTATTCACAGCCAGCTCCACAGCAAACGGGGACAAGTCAAAACTGTGGAAAAACAGCCATTTGCAGCGGCTTTATGTCGCGCTTTGGCAGGTTGGCGATTTTGTTTTCCACAATTTCCCGAAAGTCCTGGTTTCCAGTGAACGAGCAGACGCAAAAAAGCCCCGACACTCACGCATCGGGGCTTGTGGACAACTTCAAACGATCAGTGACCGCCGAGGTAAGCGTTGCGCACTTCCTCGTTCACCAGCAATTCCTGGCCGGTGCCCGTCAGGCGGATCTCGCCGTTGACCATCACGTACGCCCGGTCGGACAGTTTCAACGCATGGTTGGCGTTCTGCTCGACGAGGAAAATGGTCATGCCGGTTTTCGCCAGTTCCCGCAGGGTGGCGAAGATCTGTTTCACCACGATCGGCGCCAGCCCCAGGCTTGGTTCATCCAGCAGCAACAGCTTGGGCCGGCTCATCAGCGCCCGGGCGATGGCGAGCATTTGCTGCTCGCCGCCGGACATGGTCATCGCCCGCTGCGTGCGGCGCTCTTCGAGCCGCGGGAACAGCTCGAACATGCGCTGCATGTCTTCCTTGGCGTACTTGTCACCGATCGGAATGGTGCCCATCAGCAGGTTTTCCTCGACGGTCATGTCAGGGAACACCCGCCGCCCTTCCGGCGATTGCGCAATGCCGTTGGAAGCGATGTAGTGCGATGACTTGTGGGTAATGTCCACGCCTTGATAGAGGATCTGTCCGCCCGCCGCCCGTGGCTGGCCGAAGATCGACATCAGCAGGGTGGATTTACCGGCACCGTTGGAGCCGATCAGGCTGACAGTTTCCCCTTCGTTGATCTGCAGCGAAACGCCTTTGAGGGCCTGGATCGGACCGTAGAACACGTCCAGATCCTTGAGTTCGAGGATGGGTTGCGTCATACGACTTCCTCTTCGTCGGCGCCCAGGTAGGCCGCGATCACTTTCGGATCGTTACGAATGGCATCCGGTCCGCCCTCGGCGATGACGATGCCGTGGTCCAGCACCACAATGTGATCGGAAATGCTCATTACCATGCCCATGTCGTGTTCGATCAGCACCACGGTCAGATCGTGCTCGTCGCGCAGCAGCCGGATCATCGCGCTCAGCGCTTCGGTTTCCTGAGGGTTGAGGCCGGCGGCCGGTTCGTCGAGGCAGATGATCTGCGGCCGCGTGCACATGGCCCGGGCGATTTCCAGACGGCGTTGCTGGCCGTAGGACAGTTCACCGGCCAGACGGTTGGCGCAGTCCACCAGATCCACCACTTCCAGCCAGTAGAACGCGCAGTCCAGCGCGTCGCTTTCAGCCTTGCGATAGCCCTTGGTGTTGAGGATGCCGGCCAGCATGTTGCGGTTCACCCACATGTGCTGGGCCACCAGCAGGTTTTCCAGCACCGACATTTCCTTGAACAGGCGAATGTTCTGGAACGTCCGGGCCAGGCCGGCGCGGTTCACCAGATGGGTGCCGCCGAACATCTTGTAATACAGACGGCTGGCAAAGTTTTTCGGCGAGACGAAGTCGGTCGGCTTGAACGACTCGCCCAGTAGCTGGATGACGTTGGTCTGCTGGCCGCGCACGTTGAGTTCGATCTTGCCGCCGGAGGCTTTATAGAAACCGGTCAGGCAGTTGAACACCGTGGTCTTGCCGGCGCCGTTGGGGCCGATCAGGGCGAAGATCGAGTTGCGCTTGACCTTCAGGCTGACATCGCTCAAGGCCTTGATGCCACCGAAGTGCATCATCAGTTTTTCAACAGAGAGTACGACTTCACTCATGGCGCAGTCCTCTCATAGTGAATGGCACCTTTGCGTGGAGTGACTCCGGTACGGCTGATGCGGATCAGCCCGCGAGGTCGCCAGATCATCATCAACACCATCAGGATCCCGAACAGCAGCACGCGGTATTCGGCGAAGCCGCGCAGCAGTTCCGGGGCGACGGTCAGCACGAACGCTGCAATCACCACACCGATGGTCGAGCCCATGCCGCCGAGCACCACGATGGCGAGGATCAATGCCGATTCGAAGAAGGTGAACGAGGTCGGGTTGACGAAGCCTTGGTAAGTGGCGAAGAACACACCCGCCAGACCTGCCGTCGACGCACCGATGGTGAACGCCGAGAGCTTGACCAGCACGTGGTTGAGGCCCATCGAGCGGCAGGCGATTTCGTCTTCACGCAGGGCTTCCCAGGCGCGGCCGACCGGCATCTTCACCAGGCGATGCTTGATGTACAGCACGGCCAGTACCACCAGGAACAGCACGGCATAGATGAAGTAATACTTCACGTCCGGGTTGTAGGCGATGCCGAAGAACTCGTGAAACGGTACCCCGCCATCCTTCGCCCGCTTGCCGAATTCCAGACCGAAGAAGGTCGGCAGTGGCGCCGGCATGCCGTTCGGGCCGCCGGTCAGGGACAGCCAGTTGTTGAGCACCAGACGAATGATTTCACCGAAGCCCAGGGTCACGATCGCTAGGTAGTCGCCGTGCAGGCGCAGCACCGGGAAACCGAGGATGCAACCGGCAAGGCCAGCAGTGATCGCCGCCAGCGGCAGCACGGTCCAGAAGCCCAGCCCGAGGTACTGATATCCGAGCGCCAGACCGTAGGCGCCGATGGCGTAGAACGCCACGTAACCCAGGTCGAGCAGGCCGGCCAGACCGACCACGATGTTCAGGCCCAGACCCAGCAGCACGTAGATCAGTCCGAGGATGACCACGCCCAGCAGGTAGGAGTTGGAGAAGAACGGCAACGCC
The DNA here is from genome assembly GCF_002884345.1 of Pseudomonas sp. GW456-12-10-14-LB2. Lineage (NCBI taxonomy): Bacteria > Pseudomonadati > Pseudomonadota > Gammaproteobacteria > Pseudomonadales > Pseudomonadaceae > Pseudomonas > Pseudomonas sp. GW456-12-10-14-LB2. Next base: position 142,634 of record NZ_POHV01000005.1, on the reverse strand, counting down.
ACGGCGATGGCGATCATCAGCGGGATGATCCAGCGCAGGCGCGATTTGTAGTCCGGGGCCAGCACGTGCACGCCGGAACCGGTGCTCTCGAATCCGTCGAGAATGCGCAGGCCCTTGGGGGTTTGCAGGAACAGACTGAGGGCAAAACGGCCGGCCATGACGATGGCAATGATCCACGCCACGCGGGTCGGTTCGAGGTTGAAGCTGTAGCCGTCGAGTACCACGCCGACAATCGGCCCGAACACGATCAGGGCAATCAGACCGGCGAGAATCGCCTCAACCAGGCTTTTTTTGACATCGATGGATTTTGTAGTGGTTGAAGACATCGCTTACACCTTCGACACAAGAGGACGACCCAGCAGGCCCTGAGGCCGGAAGACCAGAACAAGTACGAGCAGCGAGAAGCTGAACACGTCTTTGTAGTCGGAGTTGACCAGGCCCGAGAACAGCGACTCGGAGATCCCGAGGATGATCCCGCCGAGCATGGCGCCAGGCAGCGAACCGATCCCGCCCAGTACCGCCGCAGTAAATGCCTTGATGCCGATGATGAAGCCGGCATAGAAGTCGAAGGTGCCGTAGTTCATGGTGATCAGCACGCCCGCCAACGCCGCCATGGCCGCACCGATGATGAACACGTAGGAAATGACCCGGTCGGTGTTGATGCCGAGGATCGAAGCCATTTTGCGGTCTTGCTGGGTCGCACGGCACATGCGCCCGAGCTTGGTGTACTTGATGACGTAGGTCAGCAGGCCCATGCCGACGAATGCGGCCACCAGGATGAAGACTTTGGTGTAGGTCAGTTGCACGAAGCCGGTACCGACTTCGACACGCCATGCACCGGTCAGCAGCGTGGGTACGCCCTGTTGTTTGGCGCCCTGGGCGATCTGTGCGTAGTTTTGCAGAATCAGGGAGATGCCGATGGCGCTGATCAACGGTGCCAGTCGGGTGGAGTTGCGCAGGGGTTTGTAAGCGACTCGCTCGATGACCCAGCCATACACCGCCGTGATCACGATGGTGAATATCAGGGTGCCGAGCATCAGCAGTGGGAAGGATTCAATACCGAAGTAAGCCAGCAGAGCCAGACTGATTGCCGCGAGGTAAGCGGAAATCATGTAAACCTCGCCGTGGGCGAAGTTGATCATGCCGATGATGCCGTAGACCATTGTGTAGCCGATGGCGATCAGGCCGTAGACCGACCCGAGGGTCAGGCCGTTGACCAGTTGCTGCAGGAAAATACCATCCATAACGCAATCTCACGCAGTGAGAACCTGCACACCCTGGGGCGCGCGGTTCTTCTAGGAAAAATACAGATTTACGTCGGAGCAATGTCAGACAGGAAACCGCAACCCCCTTGTGGGAGCTGGCTTGCCAGCGATAGCGGTAGAACATTCAACAAAGTTGTCGACTGTCAGGCCGTCATCGCGGGCAAGCACGCTCCCACAGGGAATGTGGCGTCCGGTTGATCAGGTGCCGTTATTTCTGTTTTTCCAGCTGGTGATATTTGCCATCCTTGTCCCACTGGTAGACCACGTAGTCGGAGACCTTCAGGTCGCCTTTGGAGTCCCAGGTCTTCTCACCCATGACGGTCTTGACCGGGTTCTTCTTCAGCCAGGCAGCGGCCTCCTCGCCCTTGTTCGACTTGGCGCCGTTGAAGGCGGCGGCCAGGGCCTGAACCGATGCATAGGCGTACAGGGTGTAGCCTTCAGGCTCGGTGCCAGCCTTGCGGAACGCATCTACCACAGTCTTGCTGTCTGGCAGCAGGCGCGGGTCGGCACCAAACGTCATCAGCACGCCGTCGACGAATTGCGGGCCACCGGCGGTGGTCACCAGTTCGTCGGTCACGATGCCGTCATCGGACATGAACTTGACGTCTTTCAGGCCTTGCTCACGCAGTTGGCGAACCAGCGGGCCGGCTTCCGGGTGCAGGCCACCGAAGTAGACAACATCGGCGCCGGCGCCACGGATCTTGGTGACGATGGTGCTGAAGTCTTTTTCGCCACGGGTCAGGCCTTCGTACAACACCGGCTTCACGCCGCGTTTTTCCAGCTGAGCCTTGGTGGCATCGGCCAGGCCCTGACCGTAGGTGTCCTTGTCGTGCAGCACGACGACTTTCTTGCCCTTGAGCACGTCGACGATGTAGTCGCCGGCCACGATGCCTTGCTGGTCGTCACGGCCGCACATCCGGAACATGGCGCTCAGGCCGCGCTCGGTCACTTGCGGGTTGGTGGAACCCGGGGTGATCGCGATGATGCCGGCTTCGTCGTAGATCTCGGACGCAGGAATGGTGGAGGACGAGCAGAAGTGGCCGACCACACCGGCGACCTTCTGGTTGGTGAGGTCCTTGGCGACCGTCACCGCCTGTTTCGGCTCGCAAGCGTCATCGCCCTTGACCAGGACGATCTTCTCCCCGTTGACGCCGCCCGCCGCGTTGACCGCGTCGGCCGCCGCTTGTGCCCCTTTCATGTACTGTTCGCCAAATGCCGCGTTGGCGCCCGTCATCGGACCCGCCACACCGATTTTCACATCAGCTTGTGCAAACGCAGAAACACCCAGCGCAGTAGCCACTGCGAGGGCCAGAAAGCCTTTCTTGTAAAACGTCTGGGACATGAGGTGGTGCTCCAAGGTTTTTTTTAGTTGGCACTGCGACTTCACTTGAATGCTCAGAGCAAGGGCCGTGCCATCGGTTTTTTATTCTTCAAAAAGTCGCTGCTTTCTTGTTATTTCGACTGTTTCGTTCCCATTTTCATTGGGCGTGCAACCGTCTAAACCGCGGAAGGTGAAACCAATTATTTTTTCAGGCGCAACCCGCACGCGCCATCATTGCAACCGCGGCGCCAAACGACGTGCAACCAGCCTGTAACAGCCCGCGTCACCGAACTGCACACTGCTGGTGCGGGACTGCTACAACCCGCACCATTACAGGCTAGTCGCTACATCGAAAAGCGCCGCTTCCGGCAACATATTTCAACACTCAAATGACGATCCGCAGGCACTGGCCCGCGTGATACAGCGAGAACCCCGCCTCGTACAGACAACTGCGCAAGCCCACACCCGCCAGGGGCTGCATCGGTGCGAAGGGAATCGGCAATGCCTGAGGATTTCCGTTACACAGGTAATCGGCGAAGGCCTTGCCGACCACGGTGCCGGTGGTCACGCCACGGCCGTTATAACCAGTGACGGCCACCAGTCCGGGCGCCGGCTCGAACAGGCGCATCAGGTGATCGGGAGTGAAAGCGATGCGCCCGGTCCAGGTGCATTCCCACTCCACGGGTTTGAGGTTGGGGAAGTAATGCTGCTGCACCCGGTCGGCCCAGGCCTTGAGGAACCAGGTCGGTTTCTGATTGCCGTTGCCGAGACTGCCCAGCAGCAGACGACCATCCTTGTCACGGCGGATGCTGCTCAGCACCTGACGGGTATCCCACGAGCCCTGCCCGCCCGGGAGAATTTCCTGGGCGGCGTCTTCGGTGAGCGGCACCGAAGCGACCTGATAGTAGTAACCGGGAAAGAAGTTGCGCTTGAGTTCGGTCCAGTCGCCTTCGGTGTAGGCGTTGGAGGCGATCACCACTTGTTCGGCGAGCACCGAACCCTGCTCGGTCTGCACCGACCATTTCTGCCCCTGGCGCTCAAGACGCGCGACCGGGGAATGATCGAACATTTGCCCGCCAAGGCTCATTACAGCGTTGGCCAGCCCGGTGACGTAGGCCATCGGATTGAGCGTACCGGCGCGCCGGTCGAGCAGCGCGGCGGCAATCTTCTGTGTGCCGGTCGCCTGTTCACAGGCCTTGCCGGTCAGCAGTTCAACCGGCGCCCCCCGGCGTTTCCACTGTTCTTCGCGACTGCGCAGGTCCGCCTCGCCCTTGGCGTTGTGCGCCATGTGCAGGGTGCCTTCGCGGCGCAACTGGCAATCGATGTTGTACTTATCCACAAGGCTGAACACCAGCGCCGGCGCCGCACCAAGCATGCGGTTGAGCTGGCTGCCAACCGCCTCGCCAAAGCCGGCCTCGATCTCGTCCGGCGGAATCCACATCCCGGCGTTGACCAGCCCGACGTTGCGCCCGGAGCCTCCATGCCCGGCGCGATGGGCTTCGAGCACGCAGACGCTCTTGCCTTTTTCCAACAGATGCAGCGCCGCCGACAACCCGGTAAACCCGGCGCCGATCACGCAGACATCAACCTTGACCTCGCCCCTGAGCGCCGTGTTATCCGGTCGTTGCGGCGTGAGGTTTTCCCACAGACATTCTTCGCGTAACGGCATTGCCAGACTCCAACAGAAACCTAACAAACACACAGTTCAACAATGTGGAAGCGAGCCTGCTCCGGGCGGCGCTCCAACGAAAGCGGCGTTTCAGCCAACATTGGTGTCGACTGACACACTGCTATCGCGAGCAGGCTCGCTCCCACAAGGGACTTACCGCTCAACCCTCAATCGAACGTAATGCCCTGCGCCAGCGGCAACTCCAGCGAGTAGTTCACGGTGTTGGTCTGCCGGCGCATGTACGCGCGCCATGCATCCGAGCCCGACTCGCGACCACCACCGGTTTCTTTTTCACCGCCAAACGCGCCGCCGATTTCCGCGCCGCTCGGGCCGATATTGACGTTGGCAATGCCGCAGTCACTGCCTACCGCCGACATGAATTTCTCGGCCTCGCGCACATCAGTGGTGAAAATGCACGACGACAGGCCTTGCGGCACGGCGTTGTTCAGGCGCAGCGCCTCTTCAAAATCGCTGTAGCCGACCACGTACAGGATCGGAGCGAAAGTTTCGCTGCACACCACGTCGCTCTGCTCCGGCATTTCAACAATGGCCGGCGCCACGTAGTAAGCATTGGGGAATTGATCTTCCAGTTGGCGCTTGCCGCCGAATACCCGACCGCCCTCGCTCAACGCTTGTTCCAGCGCGTCCTGCATGTTTTCGAAGCTGTGCTTGTCGATCAGCGGACCGATCAGGTTGCCTTCCAGCGGGTGACCGATACGGACTTTGGAGTACGCAGCTTTCAGTCGGGTGACGATTTCTTCTTTCACCGATTCATGGGCGATCAGGCGACGCAACGTGGTGCAACGCTGGCCGGCGGTGCCGACGGCGCTGAACAGAATGGCGCGCACTGCCATGTCCAGATCGGCGCTCGGGCCGAGGATCATTGCGTTGTTGCCACCCAGTTCGAGAATGCTGCGGGCGAAACGCGCAGCGACTTTCGGCGCCACTTCGCGGCCCATGCGGGTGCTGCCGGTGGCGCTGATCAGCGCGACACGCGGGTCATCCACCAGCGCTTCGCCGGCATCGCGACCGCCGATGATCACCTGGCTCAGGTGCGCCGGGGCATCGCTGAAATTCTTCAGTACGCGTTCGAACAGCGCCTGACAGGCCAGCGCGGTCAGCGGGGTTTTCTCCGACGGCTTCCATACCACCGGGTTGCCGCAGACCAGCGCCAGCGTGGTGTTCCACGCCCACACCGCGACCGGGAAGTTGAACGCACTGATCACGCCGACCACGCCCAGCGGGTGCCAGGTTTCACGCATGTGGTGGCCCGGGCGCTCGGAGGCGATGGTCAAACCGTACAACTGGCGGGACAGCCCGACGGCGAAATCGCAGATGTCGATCATCTCCTGCACTTCACCGAGGCCTTCCTGGGTGATCTTGCCCGCTTCCCAGGACACCAGCTCACCGAGTTCGGTCTTGTATTCACGCAGCACTTCGCCGAACTGACGCACCAGCTCGCCGCGACGCGGGGCCGGCACCTTGCGCCATTGTTCGAACGCATGATCTGCGCGACTGATGTGCTGCTCGACTTCGGCCGGGCCTTCCCAGTTCACGGCGCCGATGCGGCTGCCGTCGATGGGCGAATGCACCGGCACTTTGCCGTTCTGGTACAGGGCCGGGTTCACACCTAGACGATCAAGCAATGCGGCAACCATGGGTCACTCCTCGAGCAAAAAACTGAATGTGTGCGGGCGCGTTTTCACGACCGGGCAGACCTTTAGTTGTAGCGTCAGGAAGGCTGTGCAACAAACGACCTTTACGCGAGATATCATTCCGTTTATTCATGCTGCGCAGAAAGACAAGAAAAGGATCGCCCATGCTGAACAAACGCCACTTGCCGTCGATCACCGCGTTGCAGTGCTTCGAGGCCGTGACCCGGCACCTGAGTTTCACCCGGGCCGCCGAGGAACTGAACCTGACCCAGAGCGCTGTCAGCAAGCAGGTGGCGCAGCTCGAAGAATTGCTGCAGCACTTGTTGTTCCGCCGGGTGCGCCGCCGTTTGCAGATGACCCCCGCCGGCGATCTGTACCTGGTGGAAGTCAGAAAAATCCTGACCCAGGTCGAGATGTCGACCCATTACCTGCGTTCCTACGGCGGCGAAACCGAAGTCCTGCGCGTTTCCACACCCTCGACCTTCGGCGCCCGCTGGCTGGTGCCGCGCCTCAAGGGCTGGCGTCTGCGCCATCCATCGATTCATCTGGACCTTTGCAACGAGCAGGAGGCCGATGACCTGCTGCAAGGGCGCAGCGACCTGGCATTCTATTTCGGCCAGGGTTCACGTCCCGGCACCGAATGCCTGAAGCTGTTCGGCGAAGAACTGGTGCCGGTCTGCGCGCCGAGCAGCCTGCCGGACACTCCGTTGACTGATCCAACGCAACTCACCGATCTGGTCCTGCTGCAGAATGCTTCGCGCCCACAAGCGTGGCACGACTGGTTCGACAGCCAGGGTTACCAGACCGAACACAGCTACCACGGCCCGCGTTTCGAAACCTTTTATATGTGCATCCGCGCGGCGCAGGTCGGTTGCGGCGTCGCCCTGCTGCCGAGGTTTCTGGTGGAAGAGGAATTGGCCGACGGCAAACTGGTCATTCCCTGGCAGCATGCAATGCCCAGCACCGATGCCTATTACCTGGCCTACCCGGAACACGCGGCAGAAGTGCCCAAGGTGCGGGATTTCGTGAAGTGGATGCTGGAGCAGATCGACAGTCCCGATGCGGTCTGAGGCGCTGTGCCGGGATAAAAATCGCTGGCAATCCCCACCCCGGATATGCGCCACTAGCGCCATTGATTGATACCGCGCCAACGCGCGGCCCGTCTGGAGACCCCGTTATGAGCGAGAGTGTGTTTGCCGATCGCATCGTGCAGAACCTGCTCGACACCGACTTCTACAAACTGACGATGATGCAGGCGGTGCTGCACAACTACCCCAACGTCGAAGTCGAATGGGAGTTCCGTTGCCGTAACAGTGAAGATCTGCGCCCGTATCTGGCGGAGATCCGCTTCCAGGTCGAGCGTCTGGCCGAGTTGAGCCTGAGCGCCGATCAGTTGAGTTTCCTCGAGCGCATCAGCTTCCTCAAACCTGACTTCCTGCGCTTCCTCGGTCTGTTCCGTTTCAACCTGCGCTACCTGCACACCGGCATCGAGAACGGCGAGTTGTTCATCCGCCTGCGCGGGCCGTGGCTGCATGTGATCCTGTTTGAAGTGCCGCTGCTGGCGATCGTCAGCGAAGTGCGCAACCGCTATCGCTACCGTGAAACGGTACTGGAACAGGCCCGCGAACAGCTTTACCGCAAGTTCGACTGGCTGACCGCCAACGCCTCGGCGGAAGAATTGTCGCAGTTGCAGGTCGCCGATTTCGGCACACGCCGGCGGTTTTCCTACCGCGTGCAAGAGGAAGTGGTGAACGTGCTCAAGCACGATTTCCCCGGGCGTTTCGTCGGCACCAGCAACGTCCACCTGTCCCGCGAACTGGACATGAAACCGCTGGGCACCATGGCTCATGAGTGGATCATGGCCCACCAGCAACTCGGTCCACGGCTGATCGACAGCCAGATCGCCGCCCTCGATTGCTGGGTTCGCGAGTACCGCGGCCTGCTGGGGATCGCCCTGACCGACTGCATCACCACCGACGCCTTCCTCGGCGACTTCGATCTGTTTTTCGCCAAGCTGTTCGACGGTTTGCGTCACGATTCCGGAGATCCGGTGCAGTGGGGCGAAAAATGCATCGCCCACTATCACAAGCTCGGCATCGACCCGATGAGCAAGACCCTGGTGTTCTCCGACAGCCTGACACTGCCCAAGTCGCTGGAGATCTTTCGGGCCCTGCGCGGCCGGATCAATGTCAGCTTCGGCATCGGCACCAACCTGACCTGTGACATTCCGGGTGTCGAACCGATGAGCATCGTGCTTAAAATGACCGCCTGCAATGGCCAACCGGTGGCGAAGATCTCCGACGAGCCGGGCAAGACCCACTGCAAAGACCCGAATTTCGTCGCCTATTTGCGACACGTTTTCCAGGTTCCTGCCGTTTCCAGCCTTTCTAGCAAGGAGTGAATTCATGCAAGCCGTACAGCGTGAGATTGCTGAACAGCTCAACGTTCAGCCGCCGTTCGCCGATTACCAGGCCCTCGAAGCGGAAGTCGCCCGACGCATCACCTTCATCCAGGATTGCCTGACCAGTTCCGGACTCAAGACCCTGGTGCTGGGCATCAGTGGCGGCGTCGATTCGCTGACCGCAGGCCTTTTGGCCCAGCGCGCCATGCGTGAACTGCGCGAGCGCACCGGTGACGAGGCTTACAAGTTCATCGCCGTGCGCCTGCCGTACGACGTGCAGTTCGATGAACACGATGCCCAGGCCTCGGTGGACTTCATCGCCCCGGACGAGCGCCACACCGTCAACATCGGCCCGGCAGTCAAATCCCTGGCCAGCGAAGTCGCAGCCTTCGAAGGCAAGCACGCGGTGTCGGTGGATTTCGTGCTCGGCAACACCAAGGCGCGGATGCGCATGGTCGCCCAGTACACCATCGCCGGCGCGGCCCATGGCCTGGTGATCGGCACCGACCACGCGGCGGAAGCGGTGATGGGTTTCTTCACCAAGTTCGGCGACGGCGCCTGCGACCTGGCCCCGCTCAGCGGTCTGGTGAAAAATCAGGTCCGGGCCATCGCCCGCAGCTTCGGCGCACCGGAATCGCTGGTGGAAAAAGTGCCGACGGCGGATCTGGAGGACCTGTCGCCGGGCAAGCCGGACGAGGCGTCCCACGGTGTGACCTACGCCGAGATCGACGCCTTCCTGCACGGCGAGCCGGTGCGTCAGGAAGCGTTCGACATCATCGTCAACACCTACAAAAAGACCCATCACAAGCGGGTCATGCCGTTTGCGCCTTGAATCCAGGGCATAAAAAAAGCGTCCTTCAGGACGCTTTTTTTTTGACCTTGTGTTGCTTATTTCAGGGTCACGGTGCCTTTCATCATCGAGATGTGGCCCGGAAACGAGCAGAAGAAGCCGTACTTCTCGTCAGCCTTGAGCTTGGACACGTCGATGGTCAGCGAGTCGGTTTCCTTGGCGCCGATGATCTTGGTGTGAGCGATAACGCGCTCGTCACCGTCCTTCAGGTAGTTCTTGTCGATGCCGGCGGCCAGGCCGTCGGTGGCGATCGGCTGCATGTCGGCTTCTTTGCTGATCACCAGGTTATGGCCCATGACGTTCTTCGGCAGGCTGCCGGAGTGGGTCAGCTCGACGGTGAAGGTTTTGCAGCTCTTGTCGATTTCGATGGCCTTGGTGTTGAAGGACATCTGGTCGGTGGAATCAACGGTGGTTTTGCACTCGGCAGCCATCAATTGGCTGCTGGCCAGCGCCAGCAGGGATACCGCAACAACTTTGGAAAACATGGTGAATCTCCAAGGCAGGGTTAACAAAAACACGAATGGTTGGAAGACTGCCTGAAATCTTCGCAAGTTCCTATGACTTGAGTCAAAAATTGTATACAACTTTCAGGCTATGACACTCATCGAAACAATCTAACAGCCAGACGTTTGGCCGGGCCGTATCTTCAGGGCTCAACGTTCATCTGGAGCATCCGTCATGTCCTTCAACAGCCTGTTGTGCAGTCTGCTCGCCGCCTACGCCTGTGGTGCAAGCGGCACCTATGAAACCCCGAAACGCGAAGTCTAGCCCTTGGATCAAGGCGTGCCAGCCATTACCCTGTGACCGATTGACCCAGGAGGAAGGCATGTCTCTCACATCCGTTTGTGTATTTTGCGGTGCCAACGCCGGCACCACCCCGGCGTACACCAAAGCCGCCATTGCCCTCGGCACAGCTCTCGCAGAACGTAAGCTGACGCTGGTCTACGGCGGTGGCGCCGTCGGTCTGATGGGGATTGTCGCTGACGCCGCGCTGGCGGCCGGTGGCGAAGTGATCGGCATCATTCCGCAAAGCCTGATGGACAAGGAAATAGGTCACAAGAGCCTGACCCGTCTGGAAGTAGTCGACGGCATGCACGCGCGCAAGGCGCGGATGGCCGAACTCAGCGATGCGTTCATCGCCCTGCCCGGTGGCCTCGGCACCCTGGAAGAGTTGTTCGAAGTCTGGACCTGGGGCCAGCTCGGCTACCACGGCAAGCCGCTGGGCCTGCTGGAAGTGAACGGTTTCTACAGCAAACTCACTGCATTTCTCGATCACATCGTCGGCGAAGGCTTCGTTCGCGCGCCGCACCGTGACATGCTGCAAGTGAGCGAATCGCCGCAAACGCTGCTCGAAGCCCTCGATAACTGGAAGCCCACCGTCACGCCAAAATGGGTCGACCAGAAACCCGGTTAACCGCCGGGCACCGATACAGGGCAGAATACGCGCCGCTCAACCTCACCTTCGACCCCAGAGGATCGCCCATGGCCAAACCCAATTACTCCTTCGCCAAACGTCAACGTGACCTGGCCAAGGAACAGAAGAAAGAGGAAAAGCTTCAGCGCAAGAAACAGATGGCTGAAGAAGCGGCACTGAACCCTGACGGTGAAGTGGCGACCGATGATGATGTTGAGGCACCGAAAGACCAGGCACCCGACGCCTGAGCTGAATCGCGAAATTGAACACCCTCCATTGTGGGAGCTGACTGGCTCCCACGATGGATCGCACTTACTCCAGTGGCATCACCGTGACCCGCACCTCCGGATCATGGCTCCCTCCCCCCAGAATCACCCCACGCAACGGCGAGACATCGGAGAAATCCCGGCCCCAGGCCAGGGTGATGTGCTCCAGTGCCGGCTGCACATTGTTTGTCGGATCGAAGTCCACCCAGCCCAGCACCGGGCAAAACACCGAAACCCAGGCATGGGACGCATCGGCGCCGATCAACCGTGGCTGCCCCGGTGGCGGCTGGGTCAGCAGGTAGCCGCTGACGTAACGCGCCGCCAACCCGCGTGAGCGCACACAGGCGAGCATCAGGTGCGCGAAGTCCTGACAGACCCCGCGCCGGCGCTCCAGCACTTCCACCAGCGGCGTCGCGACCTGTGTCGCTTCGGCATCGAAGGTGAATTCGCTGAAGATCTTCTGCATCAGGGCCTGCACGCCCAGCATCAACGGTCTGCCGGTCGGGAAACAGCTCTCCGAGAACTCGACGAAACTGCGCTTCAGATGCACGTAGGGCGACTGGAATCGATAGCGACAGGCTTCCAGCAACGAGGCGGACAGCGGTTGACTGCTGTAGGTCAGCGCGTTGCGCGTCAGTTCCCAGGCCGGTGACTGCTGGAAATCCACCACGGGTCGCGCCAGCACTTCCACCGTCAGCCGTGCGTTGACCTGCAATTCATCGTGGGGTCGCTCGAAGGCGAGGCGAGTCAGCGGATTGCCGAACACATCCTGCTCGTCACGGCGGGCGGTCGGCTCCGGACTGATCAGCAATTGCTGCTCGCTGCAGCGCTGCCACTCGCATTCGCGCGGCCACAGATGCGCCAGTTGCTGGGCCAGGGACACCGGGCTGTCGTAGCGATAGCAGGTGTCGTGAAGGATCTGGTAATGGGCACTCATCAGACGGACACCGTGCGCTGGCTGACATCATCGACATGGGCGAAATGGCGCAGGGCCAGTCGATCCGACACCTGACTGCTGGCGTCGGCGATTTCCTGCAGCAGGTCCGCCAGACCGTCGAGGGCCGCGCGCACGCTGGATTCGCCGAACAGCGGATTCTCCAGACAGCTCAGGTCGAAGCGCGCCAGACGCTCGACCAGCGGCGGCAACCCCGCCTCCCTCGGCACACCGAAGTCATCATTCAGCCGCTTCAAGGTGCGAGTCACCAGCGTCAACTGGAACAGCACCGCATGGGGGTTCTGCTCATCCAGCAGCAACAGGTCGAGCACCGGAATCAACTGCGCCACCGCCAGATAACGCGAGCGATAGGTGATGCTGCTGTTACCCAGCTCCAGCAACCACTCAAGCCCGGCCTGATCGAACGCGCCAGCGCCGCGCAAGAAACCCGCGAGGCTGCTGCTGAGAAATTGCAGGCGCTCAATCCGCCGGCCGATCATCAGGAAGCGCCAGCCTTCGTCGCGAGTCATGTCGTCAAGGGCAAACCCGGACAGCGCCGCCAGCGACATCACCAACCGGTTGAGAAAATCCAGCAGTTCGCCGAAATCCGGCTCGTCAGTGTCCAGCTCTGAAGCCTCACGCTGCAGCTCCACCAGCGCCTGCCAGTTTTCCCGCGAGAGCTTGCCACGCACTTGCGATGCCGCCCACTGCAAGCGTTGCAGGTTGGAACGCAAACTGAACGACCAGTCCTCGCCGAGCAGCGCCGCGAGCAAGCGCTCCGGCAGTTCACCTTCGTCCGGCAGCAGCATCAGTCGCTCGCCCAGATCCACCGCAGCCTGCAGGGCTTGCGGGTCATCGCCGTCGACGTAACGCGCGAGCATGATCCGCAGCAGCCGCGCGCTGTCGTCGCAACGCTCGCAGTAACGGCCGAACCAGAACAGGTTTTCCACCACCCGCGACGGCAGATACGGATCGCGTCGCACCAGATCGGGCACACCGATGTTGCGCTGGGCTTTCCACTGTTCACCGCTGGGCGGTCGATCCCCCAGCACCCAGGTGTCCTTGCTCGCGCCACCGCGCTGCATCGACACCACTTCGGCATCGGCTTCTGCCGCGACCCGGGTCAGGCCACCGGGCAGCACCCGATAACCGTCGTGACTCGCCACCGCGTACATGCGCATGCCGATTGCCCGGGGTTGCAGTTGCCCGTCCTCGGGCTGCCAGATCGGCGCCTGGGACAACTGGGCGAGTTCTTGCGCGACATAAGCATAAGGCCGGGCCTGCATGCGCGCGGCGAGACTTTCACGCTGTTTTTCGCTCAGATCCCGACCAAATACCGGCGCAAAACTTTGCGACGGAAACGCCGGTTTGATCAACAGCTCCGGCAGTTTTTCCAGGGCCTGGGCCAACACCGGCGCTTCGCCGCACCACCACGTGGCAATGGACGGCAGAATCAGCTCTTCGCCGAACAGGTACTGATTGATCTTCGGCAGGAAACCCAGCAACCCCGGCGACTCCAGCACGCCACTGCCCAGCGCGTTCGCCACCAGCACCCGGCCCTGACGCACCGCCTCCAGCAATCCCGGAACGCCGAGCGCCGAATCCGTGCGCAATTCCAGCGGATCGCAGAAGTCATCGTCGAGCCGACGCATGATCGCGTGCACCCGGCGCAGGCCGCTGAGGGTTTTCAGGTAGACCGTGGCATCACGCACCGTCAGGTCTCCACCCTCCACCAGCGGATAACCGAGCTGGCGGGCGAGATAGAGATGCTCGAAATAGCTTTCGTTGAAACGCCCCGGGGTCAGCAACACCACCAGCGGCGCGTCATCGTCGCAGGGGGCCTGACGGGCCAGGGTTTCCTGCAAGGTGCGGAAGAAGCCGGCCAGATGCTGCACTTTCAGATCCCGGTACAACTCGGGAAAGGCGCGGGACACGATGGTGCGATTTTCCAGCGCGTAACCGGCGCCGGATGGCGCCTGGGTACGATCCGCCGTCACCCACCAGCGCCCGTCCGGCGTGCGCGCCAGATCGACGGCATACAGGTGCAGAAAGGCCCCGTCCGGCGGCACAATGCCCTGACAGGGCCAGAGGAAGTTGTTATGGCCGAACACCAGTTCTGCCGGCAGCAGCCCTTCGCTGATCAGCCGCTGCGGGCCGTACAGATCCGCCAGCACCGCATTGAGCAGCCGCGCGCGCTGGGCGATTCCGGCCGACAGCTGTTGCCACTCGTCGGCGGCGATTACGTGGGGCAGCAGATCCAGTTCCCACGGACGATCCGCGCCCTTGGGGTCGGCATAGACGTTGTAGGTGACGCCGTTTTCCTGAATCTGCCGGGTCAGCAACGCCTGACGCTGCACCAGTTGCGCCGGGGTGCTGCGCTGCAATTGGTCGACCAGTCGCCGCCAGTGCGGGCGCACCGCCCCGCTGTCGTCGAGCAGTTCGTGATAGGTGCCCGCCGTCAGCGGGTAGCGGTCAAGCAGGTCAGGCATGGAAAGCTCGGCAGCCGGCAAGGAACGGTCAGACTAACGCAGGCACATGACGCCCGGATATACGAAAAATCCGGGCGTCACGCTCCTAAATAAAACAGCCGATTTAGAAGCGTCGTAAATCGAGTGTCATCGGTAGTTCGTCGGAGGTTGTCAGGTTCGGTATAGGAAGTTTCCCCGGCGTATGTCCGATGCGGAAGAAACGCGCCATGCGCCGGCTCTCCGCCTCGTTGGCGTTGACCGGCAGCGTTTCGTAATTGCGCCCGCCCGGATGCGCGACGTGGTACTGGCAACCGCCCAGCGAGCGCTGCATCCAGGTATCGAGCAAGTCGAACACCAGCGGCGCATGCACCGGGATCGTCGGTTGCAGGCAATTGGCCGGTTGCCACGCGCGGAAACGCACACCGGCGACAAACTCGCCCACCCGGCCGGTCGATTGCAGCGGCACCGGTATTCCATTGCAGGTCAGCAGATAACGCTGCGGCGGCAGCCCCGTGAGTTTGACCTGCAAGCGCTCCAGCGATGAGTCGACGTAGCGCACCGTACCGCCCGCCGCGCCCTCCTCGCCCAGCACGTGCCAGGGTTCAAGGGCCTGACGCAATTCCAGCTCGATACCGTTGACGGCGTAATCGCCGACCTTGGGAAAACGGAACTCAAGGTGCGCCGCGAACCATTCCGCACGCAGGGGGTAACCGGCATTGTTGAGCTCGACGATGACGTCGGCGAAGTCCTGCTCGATGAAGTGCGGCAGCATGAAGCGGTCGTGCAGCTCCGTACCCCAGCGCGCCAGTTTCGGCGGCGCATAGGGCTCGCGCCAGAACCGCGCCACCAGCGCTCGCAACAACAGCTGCTGCGCCAGGCTCATGCGCGCATGGGGTGGCATCTCGAAACCACGCAACTCCAGCAACCCGAGGCGCCCGGTGGAGCCATCCGGTGAATACAGCTTGTCGATGCAGAACTCGGCGCGATGGGTGTTGCCGGTAACGTCGATCAGCAGATTGCGCAGCAAACGGTCGACCAACCACGGCGGGCAGTCTTCTCCCGGCGCCGGCATTTGCGCGAAAGCGATTTCCAGTTCATACAGCGCATCGTTGCGCGCTTCGTCGATCCGCGGCGCCTGAGAGGTCGGGCCGATGAACAGGCCGGAAAACAGGTAGGACAGCGATGGATGGTTGTGCCAGTAGCTGATCAGGCTACGCAGCAGGTCCGGGCGGCGCAGAAACGGTGAGTCACCCGGTGTCGCGCCGCCGAGGACGAAATGGTTGCCGCCGCCGGTTCCGGTATGTCGCCCGTCAACCATGAATTTCTCGGTGGACAGTCGGGTCTGGCGCGCTTCTTCGTACAGAAACTCGGTGCGTTCGACCAACTCGTCCCAGGTCGCCGACGGCTGCACGTTAACCTCGATCACGCCGGGATCCGGGGTGATGCGAAAATTGCTCAGGCGCGGATCGCTCGGCGGCTCGTAGCCTTCCAGCAATACCGGACAATGCAGCTCCTCGGCGGTGGCTTCAATGGCGGCCACCAGCTCCAGATAATCCTCGACCCGTTCCAGCGGCGGCATGAACAGATACAACCGGCCTTCCCGGGCCTCCGCGCAGAACGCGGTGCGGGTCAGCCAGTCGGCGGACTCGTCGATCTTCGGCACACGCTCGTCCGCCGGAGCGGGCTCACGGTGATCGTTGAGCTGCGATGTTTCGGGCAGCCCGGGGAAGTCCTGATTCGGATCGTTCGGATGAATGAACGGATACTCTGCCGCCTTCACCCAAGGTTGCGAACCCAATGGCAGGCGATAGCCGAGCGGCGAATCTCCCGGCACCAACCGGCAATGCTCATCGCGCAGATACCAGCGCCCACTCTGCCATTGATCGCCCTTGGCGGTGCGCGCCAGCGGCAGCACCTGGCCGATGATCTTGTCCAACCCCTGACTGAACACCTTGCGCAGTCGCGCACGTTCCAGCGGCTCCTCCAGGCGCGAGTCTTCGGCGCTGACGTTGCTCGGCAAGGCGCCCTCGCGCCAGAGGTAATAGAAATTGTCTTCGTAGGCCGGGAAGACGAAGCGTGTCGGCAGTTTCAGGCGTTCGGCGACGCTCGCCAGAAAGCGCCCGGCCAGTGCGCCATCAGCGCCGTAATCCTGCTGCTCATCGGCAATCAACGCGTTGTTGTGCCAGATCGGCACACCGTCGCGGCGCCAGTAGCAATTCAGCGACCAGCGCGGCAGTTGCTCGCCGGGATACCACTTGCCCTGGCCGAAATGCACCAGCCCTTTGGGCGCGTAATGCTTGCGCAGGCGCTGGAACAGTTCGGCGGAGAGCCGGCGTTTGTCCGGCCCAAGCGCAGCGGTGTTCCATTCGGCGCCGTCGGGGTCGTCGATGGATACGAAGGTCGGTTCGCCGCCCATGGTCAGGCGCACATCGCCTTCCAGCAGATCGGCATCGATCTGCCGGCCCAGCGTCTGGATCGCCAGCCATTGCTCATCGGTGTAGGGCTTGGTGACCCGCGGCGCTTCCCAGATCCGCTCCACGGACATTTCGTGGCTGAACTCGCATTCGCAAGGCTCCACCAGCCCACTGATCGGCGCGGCCGAGGACGGATCGGGACTGCAGGCCAGCGGGATATGCCCTTCACCGGCGAACAGTCCGGAAGTCGCATCAAGGCCGATCCAGCCGGCGCCGGGCAGATACACTTCGCACCACGCGTGCAGGTCGGTGAAGTCCACTTCGGTGCCGGACGGCCCGTCGAGGCTTTTCACGTCGGCGGTCAGTTGAATCAGGTAACCGGAGACAAAACGCGCCGCCAGCCCGAGATTGCGCAGCAGTTGCACCAGCAGCCACGCCGAATCACGGCAGGAACCGGAGGCGTGTTCGAGGGTGTGTTCCGGGGTCTGTACGCCCGGCTCCATGCGGATCAGGTAATTGATGTCTTCGCTCAAACGCTGGTTGAGCGCCACCAGGAAATCCACGGCCGGCAGCGGCGTGCGGTCGATGGCGTCCAGATAGGCCTTGAATTTCGGCGTCAGCGGCAGGGTTTCGAGGTACGGCGCCAGCTCCTTGCGTTCATCGGCGGCGTAGGCGAAGGGGATTTTCTCCGCGTAGGGCTCGAGGAAGAA
The DNA here is from genome assembly GCF_002884345.1 of Pseudomonas sp. GW456-12-10-14-LB2. NCBI lineage: Bacteria > Pseudomonadati > Pseudomonadota > Gammaproteobacteria > Pseudomonadales > Pseudomonadaceae > Pseudomonas > Pseudomonas sp. GW456-12-10-14-LB2. Next base: position 125,267 of record NZ_POHV01000005.1, on the reverse strand, counting down.
GTCGAACGGGTTGAACACCGCCATTTCGGCCAGCAGATCGACCTCGATCCGCAGTTCGGCGGTTTTCTCGGGGAACACCAACCGTGCGAGGTAGTTGCCCTGGGGGTCCTGCTGCCAGTTGATGAAGTGCTGCTCGGGCGAGACTTTCAGTGAATAAGACAGAATCCGCGTGCGGCTGTGGGCAGCCGGGCGCAGACGCACGATCTGCGGGCCGAGTTCGACAGCGCGGTCGTAGCGGTAATGCGTGACGTGATGCAATGCGACATGAATCGACACGGCGTGCCTCCTGCGAGCCCAAGCGTATTCGAAAGCGCGCAAGACTTATGCCATGCAGAGGCTTGGGCGCTTTCCCGGAATGCTTAGGGCAGTACAGCACCAAAATCGGGCGATGCGTTGAAATGGTTTGGCACAGTTGCACGCAAATGTTGCGAGGAGCCCCTTCCCCTGACCCTCTCCCGTGATCGTTCCCACGCTCCTGCGTGGGAATGCAGCCCGTGACGCTCTGCGTCACTGGACGCGGAGCGTCCCTGGAGGCATTCCCACGCAGACGGTTCGACGTGGGAACGATCATTGAGCTCCTAAATGCAAAACGCCAACCCAAAGGTTGGCGTTCTCGTTAGCGCGGTACGACCGGCTTGCGTGCCGGTTTCGGCCCTTTGCCTTTAGCGGCTTCCTTGCGCTCCTTGGCGGCCTGCTGGTTGCGGGCGAATGCCACGGCCTTGGCCTGTTCACGCTTGTCCCAAGGATTGCCGCCGTCGCTGGCGCGTGGAGGCAGACCGGTGTGCTGGGTGAGGATCTTGGTGGTCTTCTCTTTCGCGACCTTGTGGCTGCCGGCCGGCGTCGAGTTCTTGCGACGGGCACTCTGGTAGCTGTCGGTGGCCGGCTGATGCAGCGGGATCAACTGGTGCTTGCCCGGCCCGATCAGGTCGGCGCGGCCCATGCGGGTCAGCGCTTCACGCAGCATCGGCCAGCCTTTCGGGTCGTGATAACGCAGGAACGCTTTGTGCAGACGACGCTGCTCCTCGCTCTTGACGATGGTCACGCCGTCGCTCTTGTAGGTGACCTTGCGCAGCGGGTTCTTGCCCGAGTGGTACATCGCGGTGGCGGTGGCCATCGGCGACGGGTAGAACGCCTGCACCTGGTCGGCACGGAAACCGTTGCCCTTGAGCCACAGGGCCAGGTTCATCATGTCTTCGTCGGTGGTGCCCGGGTGCGCGGCAATGAAGTACGGAATCAGGTACTGCTCTTTCCCGGCTTCCTTGGTGTACTTCTCGAACATGCGCTTGAAGCGATCGTACGTGCCGATCCCCGGTTTCATCATCTGGTTGAGCGGACCTTCCTCGGTGTGTTCCGGGGCGATCTTCAGGTAACCGCCGACGTGGTGGGTCACCAGCTCCTTGACGTACTCCGGCGACTCGACCGCGAGGTCGTAACGCAGGCCGGAGGCGATCAAAATCTTCTTCACACCCGGCAAGGCACGGGCGCTGCGGTACAGCTGAATCAGCGACGAGTGGTCGGTGTTCAGGTTCGGGCAGATGCCCGGGAACACGCAGGACGGCTTGCGGCACGCGGATTCGATTTCCGGGCTCTTGCAGGCGATGCGGTACATGTTCGCGGTCGGGCCGCCGAGGTCGGAAATGACGCCGGTGAATCCCGGCACCTTGTCGCGGATCTCTTCGATTTCGCGAATGATCGACTCTTCGGAGCGGTTCTGGATGATCCGGCCTTCGTGCTCGGTGATCGAGCAGAAAGTGCAGCCACCGAAGCAGCCACGCATGATGTTTACCGAGAAACGGATCATGTCGTAGGCCGGGATCTTTTCCTTGCCGTACGCAGGGTGCGGAACACGTGCGTAAGGCATGCCGAACACGTAGTCCATTTCTTCGGTGGTCATCGGAATCGGCGGCGGGTTGAACCAGACGTCGATCTCGCCATGCTTCTGCACCAGCGCACGGGCGTTGCCCGGGTTGGTTTCCAGGTGCAGCACGCGGTTGGCGTGGGCGTACAGGACCGGATCGTTACGCACCTTTTCCATCGACGGCAGGCGGATCACGGTCTTGTCGCGGGTCATCTTGGGACTTGCCAGGATCTGTACGACCTTGGCTTCTTCCGGATCTTCAACCGGACCCTTCTCCTGCTCGATCGCGCAGGCCTGAGTATCCTGGGTATTGACGTACGGGTTGATGATCTTGTCGATCTTGCCCGGACGGTCGATGCGCGTGGAGTCGACTTCGTACCAGCCCGCCGGCGTGTCGCGACGGATGAACGCGGTGCCGCGCACATCGGTGATGTCTTCAATCTTGTGACCGTAGGACAGACGCTGGGCAACTTCGACAATCGCGCGCTCGGCGTTGCCGTACAGCAGGATGTCGGCGCTGGCATCGATCAGAATCGAATTGCGCACACGATCCTGCCAGTAGTCGTAGTGGGCGATGCGGCGCAGGGAGGCTTCGATGCCGCCGAGCACGATCGGCACGTGCTTGTAGGCTTCCTTGCAGCGCTGGCTGTAAACCAGACTCGCGCGGTCCGGACGTTTGCCGGCCATGCCACCCGGGGTGTAGGCGTCGTCGGAACGGATTTTCTTGTCCGCGGTGTAGCGGTTGATCATCGAGTCCATGTTGCCGGCCGCGACGCCGAAGAACAGGTTCGGCTCGCCGAGCTTCATGAAGTCGTCTTTGGACTGCCAGTTAGGCTGCGCGATGATCCCGACGCGGAAGCCTTGCGACTCCAGCAGCCGGCCGATGATCGCCATGCCGAACGACGGGTGATCGACGTAGGCATCTCCCGTAACAATGATGATGTCGCAGGAATCCCAGCCAAGCTGATCCATCTCCTCCCTGCTCATCGGCAGGAATGGCGCCGGCCCGAAACATTCGGCCCAGTATTTTGGATAGTCAAATAACGGCTTGGCTGCTTGCATGTCGATGACCGGTGTTGAGGTGCAAAATCGCGGGCGCGGAATATAGCACAAAAAATGACCAATTCCGACGGCTGTGGTCGGAAATATCAGGGGCTTTCAGACGACGACAGATTTACTCGTCGTCGTCGAAGTTATAGCTGCCCGGCGCGAGGTTTTCGAAGCGGGTGTACTTGCCAATGAAGGCCAGGCGGATGAAGCCGATCGGGCCGTTCCGCTGCTTGCCGATGATGATTTCGGCGATGCCCTTGTGCTCGGTCTCCGGGTGATACACCTCGTCCCGGTACACGAACATGATCACGTCGGCGTCCTGCTCGATCGCTCCGGATTCCCGCAAGTCGGAGTTCACCGGACGCTTGTTGGGACGTTGTTCCAGGGAACGGTTGAGCTGCGACAGGGCGACTACCGGGCAGTTGAATTCCTTGGCCAGGGCTTTCAGGGATCGGGAGATCTCGGAAATCTCGTTGGTCCGGTTGTCACCGCTGGAGCCGGGGATCTGCATCAGCTGCAGGTAGTCGATCATGATCAGGCCGATGTCGCCGTGCTCGCGCACCAGACGCCGGGTCCGGGCACGCATCTCCGACGGGCTGATGCCGGCGGTGTCATCGATGAACAGCTTGCGGTCGTTGAGCAGGTTGACCGCCGAGGTCAGGCGCGGCCAGTCGTCGTCTTCCAGCTGGCCGGAACGCACCTTGGTCTGGTCGATACGACCGAGGGACGACAGCATACGCATGATCAGCGATTCACCTGGCATCTCGAGGGAGTACACCAGCACCACCTTGTCGCTGCGCAGTACGGCGTTTTCCACCAGGTTCATCGCGAAGGTGGTCTTACCCATCGACGGACGGCCGGCGACGATGATCAAGTCGGCCGGTTGCAGGCCGCTGGTCTTCTCGTCGAGGTCGGTGTAGCCGGTGGACAGGCCGGTGATCGAGTCGGCGGTGTTGAACAGGGTGTCGATGCGGTCGATGGCCTTGGTCAACAGGTCATTCACGCCCACCGGACCGCCGGTTTTTGGCCGGGCCTCGGCAATCGCGAAGATCTGCCGCTCGGCTTCGTCGAGGATTTCCTCGGCGGTGCGGCCTTCGGGATTGAAGGCGCTGTCGGCAATTTCGGTGCTGATACCGATCAGCTGACGCAACGTCGCACGCTGGCGGACGATCTGCGCATAGGCCTTGATGTTGGCGACGGACGGCGTGTTTTTCGCCAGCTCGCCAAGGTAACCGAGGCCGCCGACCTGCGAGGTCTGACCTTCCTTGTCCAGTTGCTCGGCAAGGGTCACGACGTCGATCGGCAGGTTCTGATCGGCCAGTTTGGCGATCGCCCGGAAAATCAGACGGTGGTCATGTCGGTAGAAATCGCCGTCGGAGACTTGATCGAGCACACGTTCCCAGGCGTTGTTGTCCAGCATCAGACCACCGAGCACGGCCTGTTCGGCCTCGATGGAATGCGGCGGCACCTTCAGCGCGGCGGTTTGCAGATCGTATTGCTCGGGAGCGGAGATTTCGTTCATGGCCACTTTTTAATCAGGAAAAGCAGGGAGTGCAAAAAGACAAAGGGCACGACCTGTAAACAGGATCGTGCCCGATGTTAACCGTCTGACGGACAAGCCGCCAGTCGATCAGGGTGTTGCTTAAGCTGCTACCACGACAACGCGTACGGTGGCTTCAACTTCGGCGTGCAGGTGCACAGCCACGTCGAATTCACCCACGTTGCGGATGGTGCCGTTCGGCAGACGAACTTCGCTTTTCGCAACTTCAACGCCGGAGGCGGTCAGTGCGTCAGCGATGTCGTGAGTACCGATCGAACCGAACAGCTTGCCTTCGTCGCCAGCGGTGGCAGTGATGGTCACTTCCAGCTCGGCCAGTTGGGCAGCACGGCTTTCAGCCGATGCTTTACGGTCTGCGGCGGCTTTTTCCAGCTCAGCGCGACGCTCTTCGAACGCAGCCAGGTTGGCAGCGGTCGCAGCGGTGGCTTTGCCGAAAGGCAGCAGGTAGTTACGGCCGTAACCGGCCTTAACGTTTACTTTGTCGCCCAGGTTGCCCAGGTTGGCGATTTTTTCCAGAAGGATCAGTTGCATGTGGAAATCCTCTTAACTTTTAACCTTCACCGTTCGCGTTATCGGTGTCTTTCGACACCCGACCGCGAAAATCAATCAGGCTGTCGACAATGGCCAGAACCACGAGCAACGGATAGATCAGCTGCATGAACAGCAACAGCGTCACGTACAACCCCACCAGCCAGAAACCGGCCAGTCGCCTTTGCGCCACCAGCCCGTGAATCAGGGCCAGCCCGGCGAACACCAGCGGTACACTGCACAACGGCGTCAAGATGGCCATCTGTGCACCGAGATTCGGGCCCAGAAGCATCAACGCCAGCAGTAACATCGCCGGTCCCAGCGGGATCCGGATGGCGCGAAACTCGCGACCAAAACCACCCGGGTTGTACAACAACGCCTGCCAGTAACGCCCGACAATCAGGCTCAGCACGCTGACGATCTGCAACAAGGCCGCAATCAGGCCGGTCAGGACCGGTGCGATCAGCGACGCGAAACGCGCCTGCTCGTCTACCGACAATTGTTGGTAGGCATCACCGAGAAGCGCGGGCATGACCTTTACCAAGGCCTGCGCCAGCATCTCGATCTGGGGCGCAAACGCCGCCCCGAGCACCACTGAAAACACCAGCCCCATGGCTACGCTGACCAGCAGCGTGCGGACCCAGGACTCGCTTGCGCGCAACACCAGCGCAAGCCCCGAAGACCCCAGCAGCACCAGAAGTGCCCGTGGGTCATCGAACTTGAGCCACCAGATCAACGCTGGCAGCAGTCCCAGAACCAGAACGCCAAGGGCGTCCGACAATCCGCGCCGCAGAAGCACCAGGCTTCCCGCGGCAGCACCCAACCAATACAACAACGGCAATGCTGCACATCCAGCCACTACGAGAGTGGCCTGCATGCGGCCGCGCATGATGAACTCAGCTAAGGCACGCATGCATTCAATCCTTTGCTACTTGTCGACTGCCCGGTCTCAGCGGCCGTGGCTGTCGGTGTAGGCCAGCAGGGCCAGGAAGCGGGCGCGCTTGATAGCGGTGGCCAGCTGACGCTGATAACGAGCTTTGGTACCGGTGATGCGGCTTGGAACGATTTTGCCGGTCTCGGATACGTAGGCTTTCAGAGTGTTGAGATCTTTGTAGTCGATCTCCTTCACGTCTTCAGCGGTGAAGCGGCAGAATTTACGACGACGGAAGAAACGTGCCATTTGATAGGCTCCTTAAAAGGTCCGTGGATTACTCGTCAGCGTTATCGCTGTTGTCGCTGTCGCTATCGCTGTCATCGCCATCGGCGCTGCCATCGTGCTCAGGACGTTCGCGACGCTCACGGCGCTCACTGCGGTTTTCTTCAGCCTTGAGCATCTCGGACTGGCCGGTAACGGCTTCGTCGCGACGGATGACCAGGTTACGGATCACAGCATCGTTGTAGCGGAAGTTGTCTTCCAGCTCGGCCAGGGCCTTGCCGGTGCACTCAACGTTCAGCATCACGTAGTGAGCCTTGTGAACATTGTTGATTGCGTAGGCCAGTTGACGACGGCCCCAGTCTTCCAGACGGTGGATTTTGCCGCCGTCTTCTTCGATCAGCTTGGTGTAACGCTCAACCATGCCGCCGACTTGCTCGCTCTGGTCAGGGTGGACCAGAAAGATGATTTCGTAATGACGCATGAATGCTCCTTACGGGTTGTAGCCTGCCGCTCAAAAACGGTCAGACAAGGAGTGAATGACACTTATGGACTTGCTGGCGCGGGGCACATGCATGCCTGCCGCCACAGCAAGGGGCGCAATTGTAGAGAAGGGACTGAAGAGGTGCAAGGCAATTGGTGATTATTTGAACAGTCACCAATCCGGGTCACCCCACAAAGCACTGTGGGAGCGAGCCAGCTCGCGATGGCGGCTTAACATCCAACAATGATGCTGAATGTAACTCCGCTTCGCGAGCAGGCTCGCTCCCACATTTTGAAAGGCGTGATGCTTAAGCTTTTTTGGCAGCTGCCTTGGCCTTCGCACCGCGTTGGCGCTGGGCTTCGAACAGGCACACGCCGGTCGCAACCGAGACGTTGAGACTGCTGACGCTACCAGCCATCGGCAGGTGTACCAGGTAATCGCAATGCTCGCGGGTCAGGCGACGCATGCCTTTGCCTTCTGCGCCCATGATCAGGATGGTCGGGCCGGTCAGGTCCTGGTCATAGATGCTGACCTCGGCCTCACCCGCCGTGCCGACAATCCACAACCCACGCTGCTGAAGCTTTTCCAGGGTGCGCGCAAGGTTGGTGACGGCCACCAGCGGAATCACTTCCGCCGCGCCGCAAGCCACTTTACGCACCACAGGGGTCAGGGTGGCCGACTTGTCTTTTGGCACGATGACCGCCAGCGCACCGGCAGCATCCGCCGAACGCAGGCAGGCGCCAAGGTTGTGCGGGTCGGTCACGCCGTCGAGCACCAGCAACAGCGGTGCGCCTTCGGTGCGATCGAGCAGCTCGTCGAGCATCGCTTCGCCCCAGACCTGGCTCGGACTGACGTCCGCCACCACGCCCTGGTGCACGCCTTCGACCCAGGCATCCATTTCACGGCGCTCGGCCTGACCGATCTGAACCCGGTTTTCGTTGGCCAGCTCGATCAGCGTCTGCACGCGCGGATCGTTGCGGCTTTCAGCCAGCCAGATCTGCTTGACGCGTTTAGGGTGGTGACGCAGCAACGCTTCTACCGCGTGAACGCCGTAGATTTTTTCCAACTGACTCATGACTTCGCCTTCGGTTTACGCGCCCCGCCACTTTTGGCTGGAGCGGAACCCGCTTTCGGCGGGCCTTTACGGTGTTTGCTCGGTTTGGCTGGCTTGCCGCCGGAGGCCTTTTCAGGCGCCGACCGTCCGGTCTTTCCCCCGGACGCCGCTTTACCACCGTTTTTGGCGTCGGCCAGCAAAGCCTTCTTCATTTCACGGCTTTTGCGCAGCTCGGCGTTTTTCGCCACGGCGTCGCTCGGGCGATAAGCCTCGGCAACCTTTTCCTTGGCCGGACGACGGCTGGTGGATTTTGCCGGAGCTTTTTCTTCCACAACCTTGGCTGCAGGAGCAGTCGTTTCGGCGCCACGCTTCTTGCGGCCGATCGGCGCGCTGATGGTTTTTTCAGCCATCTCGAAGTCGATCTTGCGCTCGTCGAGATCGACGCGCATCACGCGCACTTCAACGGTATCGCCAAGACGGAAGCTGCGACCGGTGCGCTCGCCCGCCAGGCGGTGATGCACAGGGTCGAAGTGGTAGTAGTCGCCCGGCAGCGCCGTAACGTGCACCAGACCTTCGACGTAGATATCGGTCAGCTCGACGAACAGGCCGAAACCGGTCACAGCGGTGATCACGCCCGGGAACGATTCGCCCACGCGGTCTTTCATGAACTCGCACTTGAGCCAGTTCACTACGTCGCGGGTCGCTTCATCGGCACGGCGCTCGCTCATCGAGCACTGCTCGCCGAGTTGCTCCAGCGCTGCTTCGTCGTACGGATAGATGCGCGCCTTCGGAATGGTCATCGCCCCGGCACGACGAACGTGCGGAGTATCCTGTTTCGAATGGATCACGCTGCGGATCGCCCGGTGCGTGAGCAGGTCCGGGTAACGACGGATCGGCGAGGTGAAGTGGGTATAAGCTTCGTAATTCAGGCCGAAGTGGCCTTCGTTCTGGGCGCTGTACACCGCCTGGCTCAGGGAACGCAGCATCACGGTCTGGATCAGGTGGAAATCCGGACGGTCCTTGATGCTGGCCAACAGGGCCTGATAATCCTTCGGCGACGGACCATCCTTGCCTTTGTGCAGGGACAGACCGAGCTCACCGAGGAACGCGCGCAGTTTTTCCAGACGCTCCGGTGGCGGGCCGTCGTGGACGCGGTACAGCGCAGGGATTTCGTGCTTCTTCAGGAATTCGGCGGTGGCCACGTTGGCCGCCAGCATGCATTCCTCGATCAGCTTGTGTGCATCGTTACGGGTGGTCGGACGGATTTCGGCAATCTTGCGCTCGGAACCGAAGATGATCCGGGTTTCCTGAGTTTCGAAATCGATCGCGCCACGCACGTGACGGGCAGCCAGCAATACCTTGTACAGCGCGTAGAGCTGCTTCAGATGCGGCAAGACGTCGGTGTATTCACCGCGCAGCTTGCGACCTTCGGTAGCCTTCGGCGTTTCCAGCATCGCGCTGACCTTGTTGTAGGTCAGACGAGCGTGGGAATGGATCACCGCTTCATAGAAGCAGTAGTCGGTCATTTCGCCGGACTTGGAGATGGTCATCTCGCAAACCATGGCCAGACGATCGACATGTGGATTCAGCGAGCACAGGCCGTTGGAGAGCTGCTCCGGCAGCATCGGCACCACGCGCTCGGGGAAGTACACCGAGTTGCCGCGCACCTGGGCTTCATTGTCCAGAGCCGAACCGATCTTCACGTAGCTGGAAACGTCGGCAATCGCCACGTACAACTTCCAGCCGCCGGAGAACAGGCGCAGTTTGCCTGGTTTGGCTTCGCAGTAGACCGCGTCGTCGAAGTCGCGGGCATCTTCGCCGTCGATGGTGACGAACGGCAGATGGCGCAGGTCGACGCGCTTCTCTTTATCTTTCTCTTCAACTTCCGGCTTGAGCTTGCCGGCTTCCTTCAGCACGGCTTCAGGCCAGACGTGGGGAATGTCGTAGGTACGCAGGGCGACATCGATTTCCATGCCCGGCGCCATGTAGTTGCCGACGACTTCGATCACGTCACCTTGCGGCTGGAAGCGCGGGGTCGGCCAGTGGGTGATTTTCACCTCGACGAACTGACCGATCTGGGCGTTGGCGTTGCGGCCCGGGGTGACCAGCACTTCCTGCTGGATCTTCGGGTTGTCCGCAACGACGAAGCCGATACCGCCTTCTTCGAAGTAACGGCCGACGATGCTCTCGTGGGCACGGGACACCACTTCGACGATCACGCCTTCGCGACGACCGCGACGGTCCAGGCCGGACACACGGGCCAGGGCACGGTCGCCATCGAACACCAGACGCATTTGCGCCGGACTCATGAACAGGTCGTCGGAGCCGTCATCCGGCACCAGGAAGCCGAAACCGTCGCGGTGACCGCTGATGCGGCCGAGGATCAGGTCGAGCTTGTCCACCGGCGCATACGTGCCACGGCGGGTGTAGATCAGTTGAGCGTCGCGCTCCATGGCGCGCAGGCGGCGGCGCAGGGCTTCGATCTGGTCTTCTGTGGTCAGACCAAACTCTTCGACCAGTTGCTCGCGGGCAGCAGGCGAACCCCGATCAGCAAGGTGCTGAAGGATCAGTTCGCGGCTGGGAATAGGGTTTTCATATTTTTCCGCTTCACGAGCGGCCTCGGGATCGAGGGACTGCCAATCGGCCATTAGAGAGTTTTCACCTTGTCTATATGCGGGTTAGTTTGGCATAGGCGCCATCAAACGGGAAATTTCCGACTATATAAGACGCGTCTGGAGCCTTGTATCGACGCCTGGAGGGCGTTTTGAACACCGCTGGTAAAAAAAATCATTTTTTTTGCTGCCAGGGGTTTACAGTTAAAAAGGCGCTCCGTATAGTGCGCGCCATCGACGACGTACACACGTTGACGAGATGCCCAGGTGGTGAAATTGGTAGACACGCCAGCTTCAGGTGCTGGTGACCTTACGGTCGTGGAAGTTCGAGTCTTCTCCTGGGCACCAATTTCGAGTTTGAGACTAGATCAGTTTCAAGACTCACACAAAAACCCGCGAAAGCGGGTTTTTTGCATTCTGCGCCCCGCCTTTTTTCTGAAAATGATTTATTAAAATCAAATCAGGGGTTTACAGATCAAAAGGCGCTCCGTATAGTGCGCCACATCAACAGCGGCAACGCTGAAGATGAAGCCCAGATGGTGAAATTGGTAGACACGCCAGCTTCAGGTGCTGGTGACCTTACGGTCGTGGAAGTTCGAGTCTTCTTCTGGGCACCAATTCAAATTCAAGGTCACGATCTTGAATATCACAGAAACCCGCGAAAGCGGGTTTTTGCGTTTCCGGGGGCTGGAAAAGTCTGAGCCCCAACGCCTACCAGACCAACTCCCTCCCCGCAAGGCGCACTTGAGAAACAATATCGTTTATCATTGTTGCAAGTTTTTGCAATGCGACAGTGAGGAACCCTGCGAATGATGTTTCGAAATACCCTGCGCCGCGGCTTGACCTTCACCCTGCTCGGCCTGGCACTCGCCACTCCCCTCACCCAGGCTGCCGACGCGGTTTCCCTGACTCTCTACAACGGTCAACACAAGGAAGTCGGCGACGCGATCGCCAAAGCCTTCGAAGCCAAGACCGGCATTCACGTCAATGTCCGCAAGGGCAGCAGCAATCAGCTGGCCAGCCAGATCATCGAAGAAGGCGACCGCTCCCCCGCCGACGTCATCTACACCGAAGAATCCCCGCCGCTGAACAACCTCGGCGAACAAGGCCTGCTGGCCAAGGCCGACGACGCGACCCTCGCCGTTCTGCCGAAAGAATACGTCGCCGGTAACGGCACCTGGATCGGCGTCACCGCCAGGGTTCGTGTAGTGGCCTTCAACCCGAAACTGGTCGATGAAAAGGACCTGCCGAAATCGGTACTGGATTTCGCCGACCCGCAGTGGCAAGGCAAGGTCGGGTTCGTACCGACCAGCGGCGCGTTCCAGGAACAGGCTGTCGCCATTATCAAAAAACACGGCCGTGAAGCTGCCGAGGAATGGCTGACCGGTCTGCGCGCCTTCGGCAAGACCTACAGCAACAACATGGTCGCCCTCAAGGCTGTGGAAAACGGCGAAGTCGCCACCGTGCTGGTGAACAACTATTACTGGTTCGCCCTGCAACGGGAAAAAGGCCAGCTTGATTCGAAACTGCATTACTTCACCGGCGGTGACGTTGGCGGCCTGATCACCGTGTCCAGCGCAGCCGTGCTGAAATCCAGCAAACATCCAAAAGAAGCCCAGCAATTCCTCGCCTACATGGCCAGCGAAGAAGGCCAGCGCGTGATCACCCAGACCACCGCCGAATACCCGCTGCATAAAGGCATGGAATCGGATCGCGGCCTCAAACCTTTCAGTGAACTGGAAGCGCCGGACGTCACGCCGGCCGATCTCGGTAATGCCGAAGAAGCTTTGGAGCTGGAACGCGAAGTTGGCCTGAACTGATGACCGCATCGTTATCCGCCCCCGCTACACGCGGGGGTTACGTGCCACGGCGCAAGCGGCCGTCGATCTGGCTGGTGCTGCCGGTGTTGTTGCTGGTGGTCATGAGCCTGTTGCCGCTGGCCTACGTCGGGCTCAAAGCCTGGCAAGCAGGCTGGTCCGAGGCGCTGCACTTGCTGTGGCGCCCGTATGTGTTCAGCCTGCTGCGCAACACGCTGGCGCTGATGGTTGGCGTAACCGTGACCTGTGGCGTGATCGGCCTGTCACTGGCGTGGTTGCTGGAGCGCAGCAATCTGCCGGGCCGACGGCTGTGGGGCGTGATTCTTTGCCTGCCGTTCGCGGTGCCGGCATTTGTCAGCAGCTTCACCTGGGTTTCGCTCAGCGCGCAGTTCGAAGGACTCGGCGGGGCGATTCTTGTGATGAGCCTGTCGAAGTACCCGCTGATCTTTCTGCCGGTGGCCGCCACGCTGCGCAATCTTGATCCATCCCTTGAAGAGTCGGCTCGCACACTGGGACAGAATCGCTGGGGCGTGTTTTTCCGCGTCACCCTGCCGCTGCTCTGGCCTTCGCTGCTGGCGGGATCGCTGCTGATTGCATTGCACATGCTGGTGGAATTCGGCGCACTGTCGATCATTGGCCTGCAAACCTTCACCACCGCGATCTACCAGCAGTTCGAACTGGAATTCAGCAATGCCAATGCGGCGATGCTGTCAGCGGTATTGCTGGCGCTGTGCTTGATGCTGTTGTGGCTGGAGCTGCGCGTTCGCGGCAAGGGCCGTCACGTGCGCACCGGCCAAGGTGCGGCGCGTCGGGCTGAACAAGTGCGACTCGGGCCTTGGTCGATCGCCGGCCAGCTGTACTGCCTGATGCTGGCAATTGTCGGCAGCGGGATTCCGCTGGGCATGCTGGCCTACTGGCTCGCCGTGGGGTCGTCAGCAGCCTTCCCGGTGGCAGCAATCACCGAAGCATTGCTGTCGTCACTGGCACTATCGCTGGGTGGCGCGGGATTGTGTCTGGTGCTGGCGGTACCGGTCGGACTGCTGGTGGTGCGCTATAAAGGTCAGCTGGCGATCTGGGCCGAGCGCCTGCCCTATCTGCTGCACGCCCTGCCGGGATTGGTGATCGCCCTGACGCTGGTGTATTTCGCCCTGCATTACGTGCCGGCGCTGTACCAGACCTCCGCGCTGTTGCTGATCGCTTATGCGCTGCTGTTTCTGCCGCTCGCTCAGGCGCCGATCCGCACGGCGTTGAACAAGGCGGCTCCGCAGCTCGAAGAAGCCGCCCGCACTCTGGGCGCTTCTTCATTCACGGCGTTCTGTCGAGTGACCCTGCCGATCATCTTCCCGGCACTGGGTGCGGCGTTCGCTCTGGTGTTTCTGGATGCCATGAAAGAACTGACGGCGACACTGCTGTTGAGTCCGACGGGGCTCAACACATTAGCGACCGAAGTCTGGGCGCACACCGCGAATGTCGAGTTCGCAGCAGCGGCGCCTTATGCGGCGTTGTTGATTGTGGTGTCGGGATTGCCGGTGTACCTGCTGACGACCCGGATGTATTTGAGCCGATAAAAAAATCGCAGCCGAGGCTGCGATTTTTTTTGCCTGTCACATTAAGCCCGGAACTGACCCAGACTCGCTTTGAGCTGCGCCGCCAGACCATCCAGCACCTTGCCGCTGGCCGTGGTCTCGACCACCGCCTGGGCGGCTTTCTCGGCCTGGGCATGGATCGTCTCGACCCGCCAACGCACGGCCTGCGCGCCCTGCGCCTGATGCGCCGCGGCCTGAGTCGCCAGGCCAATCGCCGCATGCACCTGCTCGACCGACGCCTGCACCGATTGCTGCAACCGTGCGCTGTCACGCAGCACCAGCAAACCTTCGCTGGCCTGACGCCCGGCCTGACCGATCGCCTCGACCGCCTCACGGGCACCCTGCTGCAGCGCCACGATATGCGCCTGAATGTCGCCCGTGGAGCTTTGGGTCTTGCTCGCCAACGCGCGGACTTCATCCGCCACCACTGCAAACCCGCGTCCGGTCTCGCCGGCCCGGGCGGCTTCGATGGCCGCGTTGAGCGCCAGCAGGTTGGTCTGCTCGGCGATGCCGTGAATCACGGTCAGCACCACTTCGATCTGCTCGCTCTGCTGCGCCAGCCGCTCGATGACTTTCGCCCCGGTATCGACCTGCCCCGCCAGCGCCTCGATCAGGCTGCCGACCTTGGCCGAAGTGCGAGTGTTCTCGTCGGTGGCTTGGCGAATATCCACCACCTGCTTCAACGCAGCCTGCATCGCATGGCTTTCCGATTGCGCTTCATCGGCCATTTGCGACAGAGCCCGCAAACTTTCGGCCACTTCATCACGCTGCATTCCGGCCGCCGCATCGGCACCGGCATTGCGCAAGGTCATCGCACCAATTTCCACACCGGTACGCTGAGCCACATCCCCGGCCTCGCGCACGATCGGCTGCAACTTCTCCACAAAGCGGTTGACCGCCGACGCCATGTCGCCGATTTCGTCCTTGCTGTTGATCTGCACGCGTTTGGTCAGATCGCCCTCACCTGCTGCCAGATCATCCATGGCGGCGTTGAGCATCTTCAGGCGATTGACCACTCGATGACCGAGCACCACCGCCAGCAGCAACAGCACCCCGGCACCGACCAGCGCCAGGCCCATGCCGATACGCCAGCGCAGAGTTGCTGCTGCGTCCTGCACTGTACTGGTGGTGTTGGCCTTCATTTCAGCAGCCGTGGATTGCGCCGATTGCAGGCGCGCGCGCATGGCGGTGGCGCTGTCGGCAGCAGCGCCTTTGAGGCTGTCACCGACCAGTTGATCGCTGCTGGCAATCAACGCCGTGAAGCGCTGATCGAGCGCCGCCAGATCGGTTTCGACCGAAGCAGTCGAGACACCCATCAGCACCTTGCCGATTTCCACGCCATTGGGGTTGATCGAGGCTTCGAGGTAGTAGACCGACGGATCGTTCTTCGCCGCATCCAGCACTTTATCCAGCGCCCGCTCACCCTGGCCTTTTTCCAAAAGGGCCTTGTTGATCGGGTTTTCGCGGTTGAGGTAGCGGGTCAGATGCTGGCCGGTGGCGTCGTCATACACCACGAACAGCACGTTGGGATTGCGCTGGGCCCGGCGGGCGAACTCGGACAAGGTCGGCACGTCGCTGTCCCACATGGCGCGAGGCGCCACCGAGGCCAGCAACTGGGCCATGTCATTGGCCGAATCCTTCAGGTCTTTTTCCAGAGTCGCACGCAGCTGCGCCTGCTCTTCCTTCAGACGCGAGGAAAGACCGGCGGTAAGACGCTGACGAGTACTTGAGGAGAGGTTGTCGAGGCTCGACGTGACTTCACGCCCGGCTTGCTCCAGCTCACCGGACAACTTCTGACTGTCGGCGCCCAGGCGAGTGCCGAGATCGGCTTCAAGCGCGGTGACGGTGCTCCGCGTCAGGGCGACGGCCACCAGCACTTGCACCAAAAGGGCGATACCAAGGGTAACGAACACAGGCCGCAACAGACGGCTTTGTAACAGTGAGAGAACGGCTGACACTTTGAATCCCTCTACTTCTGACGCCATTAATTTGATGGCACTCTTGTAGACAGAATCACAGCAAAGGTCATGCCGTCCAACAGGCATAAACGACAAAGGCCCCGATGAAGGGGCCTTTGTGTTTTTACATCAACGACTTATCAAGCGAACGGATGGCGCAGAACGATGGTTTCGTTGCGGTCCGGACCCGTCGAAATAATGTCGATCGGCGCGCCGATCAACTCTTCAACGCGTTTGATGTAGGCACGAGCGTTGGCCGGCAGCTCTTCCAGGGTTTTGGCACCCACGGTCGATTCGGTCCAGCCCGGCACTTCTTCGTACACAGGCTGCAGGCCTACGTAGCTGTCAGCGTCAGTTGGAGCAACGGCGTTGCCTTGTGCATCTTTGTAGCCGGTGCAGATGTTGATGGTTTCCAGGCCGTCAAGTACGTCCAGCTTGGTCAGGCAGATGCCCGAGATGCTGTTCACATCGATAGCGCGACGCAGGATAACGGCGTCGAACCAGCCGCAACGACGGGCACGGCCGGTGGTAGCGCCGAACTCGTGACCTTGCTTGGCCAGGTGCGCGCCGACTTCGTCGAACAGCTCGGTCGGGAATGGGCCCGAACCTACGCGAGTGGTGTAAGCCTTGGTGATGCCCAGGATGTAGTCCAGGAACATCGGGCCAACGCCCGAACCGGTCGCCACGCCACCCGCGGTGGTGTTGGAGCTGGTCACGTACGGATAGGTACCGTGGTCGATGTCGAGCAACGAACCCTGGGCGCCTTCGAACATGATGTCTTTGCCGGCGCGACGCAGGTCGTGCAGCTCGGCAGTCACGTCCAGCATCAGCGGCTTGAGCAGCTCGGCGTATTCCTTGCACTCGGCCAGAGTCTTTTCGAACTCGATGGCAGGCTCTTTGTAGTAACCGACCAGCATGAAGTTGTGGTAGTCCACCAGTTCACGCAGCTTGTCTTCAAAGCGCGGCATGTTGAGCAGATCGCCAACACGCAGGCCGCGACGTGCAACCTTGTCTTCGTAAGCCGGGCCGATGCCGCGACCGGTCGTACCGATCTTCAGCTCGCCGCGGGCCTTTTCACGGGCCTGGTCCAGTGCCACGTGGAAGGACAGGATCAACGGGCAGGAAGGGCTGATGCGCAGGCGCTCGCGCACCGGTACGCCTTTCTCTTCCAGCTTGGTGATCTCGCGCAGCAGGGCGTCGGGTGCAACCACCACGCCGTTGCCGATCAGGCACTGCACGCCTTCGCGCAGCACGCCCGACGGGATCAGGTGCAAGACGGTTTTTTCACCATCGATCACCAGAGTGTGACCGGCGTTGTGGCCACCCTGGTAGCGCACTACGGCGGCAGCATGTTCGGTCAGCAGATCAACGATCTTGCCTTTGCCCTCATCACCCCATTGGGTGCCCAGGACTACGACATTCTTACCCATAACACTTGTCCTCATTCGCGCAAACTTGGTGCCGGCTTCAGCCGGCAGGAAAACTCAAGAAGCCAGTGGCGATACTTGCCAAAGCCCGTTCTGCTGGATCAATTGCCGGTCGCAGTCCGCATCACGGGCGGCGGCCAAAGGTTGTCCAGGCAATGCCTGAACGACACGCTGACCCTCACTGCGCAACTGGCAAACCTGCTGCCAGAGTGCCGCATCCGTACTGTCAGGCATCCAGATACCGCCAGACGGTAGCTCGATCTCAGCACGCCCCAGGGTCACCAGGGTTTTCAAATCGGTGGAGAAGCCGGTGGCCGGACGGGCGCGACCGAAGTCGGCGCCGATGTCGTCGTAACGACCGCCCTGAGCGATGGACTGGCCAACGCCCGGCACGAACACCGCGAACACCACACCGGTGTGGTAGTGGTAACCGCGCAACTCGCCCAGATCGAAGTACAGCGGCAGCTCAGGGAAGCGCGCCGACAGACGCTCGGCGATCGCCAGCAAGTCTTCCAGTGCCGCCAGTACCGGCGCCGGCGCATTGGCCAGACGCTCGCGGGCAGCGGTCAGGACTTCACGGCCGCCGCACAGGTCGACCAGCGCGCGCAGCATGCCGGACAGATCGGCCGGCAGGCCTTCGGTCAAGGTAATGACCTCGTCGATGGCCTTGCGTTGCAACGCATCGAACAACTGCTGCTCGACTTCACCCGACAGACCGGCCGCCTGGGCCAGACCGCGGTAGATGCCGACATGCCCGAGGTCCATGTGCACGTCCGGCACATCGGCCAGTTGCAGCATCGCCAGCATCAGGCTGATGACTTCGACGTCGCTGCTCGGGCTGGCATCGCCGTACAACTCGGCACCCAGCTGGATCGGGCTGCGCGAGGACGACAAGGCACGCGGCTGGGCATGCAGCACGCTGCCGGCGTAGCACAGACGGCTCGGGCCTTCGCGACGCAGGGTGTGCGCATCGATGCGCGCCACTTGCGGCGTGATGTCGGCACGGAACCCCATCTGCCGGCCCGATTGCGGGTCGATGACCTTGAAGGTACGCAGATCCAGGTCCTGGCCCGCGCCGGTCAGCAGGGATTCCAGGTACTCGATATGGGGAGTCACGACAAACTCGTAACCCCAGCTCTGGAACAGATCCAACACCTGACGACGCGCGACTTCAATGCGCGCCGCTTCCGGTGGCAGTACTTCTTCGATGCCATCTGGCAGCAGCCAGCGGTCTACCGTTGCCATTACGCCATTCCCCTTAGATCCGGGCGGCCAGCCCGAGGGCGAGCCTTGAGTGAAGCAGAAAATGACCGGCCCGTTCAAAACGCACGCGCATGAACGACGCGGCGAAAGGCCTGTTACCGGCTTCGCCCATCACTTTCCTCGAAAAACTGTCGGGCCATTCAACCCGATCTTCTGCAACAAAAACAGCAATCAAACGTGCAGACGCAAAAAAGCCGGGAATTTCCCGGCTGCCGCATCATACACACGTTTTCCCAAAGGATCACCCCGCCCGAGGTTTTAGCCGCCGGGCGGAATGATTCAGGTCAACGTCGTATCAAGGCTTGGACTTTTCCAGGTAACGGAAGAAGTCGCTGCTTGGGTCGAGGACCAGGACGTCGGATTTGTTCGCGAAGCTTTCACGGTAGGCACGCAGGCTACGGTAGAAACCGTAGAACTCCTGATCCTGACCGTAGGCCTTGGAGTAGATCGCAGCAGCCTGGGCATCACCGTCACCGCGAATCTCTTCGGATTCACGATAGGCTTCAGCCAGCAGCACGCGGCGTTGACGATCGGCGTCGGCACGGATGCCTTCGGCCAGCTCGTTACCCTTGGCGCGGTGCTCGCGAGCTTCACGCTCACGCTCGGTGCTCATACGTTCGAACACGCTGCGGTTCACTTCTTTCGGCAGATCGATGGCCTTGACCCGGACATCGACCACTTCGATACCCAGCTCTTTCTCCGCCATCTTGTTCAGCGACGCGGTGATATCGGCCATCAGCGCATCGCGCTCACCGGATACCACTTCGTGCAGGGTGCGTTTACCAAACTGGTCACGCAGGCCCGATTCCAGACGACGGGACAGACGCTCGTCGGCGATCTGCTTGAGGCCGGACGTTGCGGTGTAGAAGCGCTCGGCATCTTTCACGCGCCACTTGGCGTAGGCATCGACCATCACGGCTTTCTTTTCCAGCGTCAGGAAGCGTTGTGTCGGTGCATCCAGCGTCATCAGACGCGCGTCGAATTTACGCACCTGGTTAACGTAAGGAACCTTCACATGCAGACCCGGCTGAACGTCAGCCTGAACCACGCGACCGAATTGCAGCAACACCGCGCGCTCGGTCTGAGCAACGATGTAGAAGCAGTTCCAGCCAACCAGTACCACGACAACGCCAACGATCAGGGCGATCAGCGATTTATTGCTCATCAGCGGGTCTCCCTTGTGCGCGACTGCGGCACGTCAGTGACATGCGGCGTGACGTCCGTGTTGTTGCTGGCGGCAGCCGAACCGGTGACCGGTGCATTGCTGCCCGAACTGTTCTGAATCATCTTGTCCAGCGGCAGGTAAAGCAGGTTGCTCTGGCCGTTCTTGTTGCCGGTCACGAGAACCTTGCTGGTGCTGCTGAAGACTTCCTGCATGGTGTCCAGATATAGACGCTGACGAGTGACCTCGGGCGCCTTGCGATACTCGGCAACCAGCTTGGTGAAGCGATCCGCCTCACCCTTGGCCCGCGAGACCGTTTCGTCACGGTAACCGTTGGCATCTTCGAGGATGCGCTGGGCCTGACCACGGGCTTCTGGCACCACGCCGTTGGCGTAGGTTTCAGCCTGGTTGCGCGAACGCTGCTCGTCTTCACGGGCGCGGATCACGTCATCGAAGGCTTCCTGCACTTCACGCGGTGCCGCTGCGCTCTGTACGTTGACCTGGGTGACGGTGATACCGGTGCGATAGGTATCGAGGAAGCGTTGCAGACGCTCCTTGATCTCGCTGGCCATCAGCTCACGACCTTCGGTCAGCACCTGGTCCATCGCGGTGGAACCCACCACGTGGCGCAGCGCACTGTCGGTCGCATGTTGCAGGCTGATTTCCGGCTGGTCGACGTTCAGCACGAAGTCCTGCAGGTTGCTGATCTTGTACTGCACGGTCAGCGGCACTTCGACGATGTTCTCGTCTTCGGTCAGCATCTGGCCCTGCTTGGTGTAGGCACGCTCACGCGTGACGTTCTCCATGTACTTCTTGTCGATCGGCGGGAAGTAGATGTTCAGGCCGGGACCGACAGTCTCGTAGTACTTGCCGAAGCGCAGCACCACGGCTTGCTCCTGCTCGTCCACGACATATACCGCGCTATACAGCCAGACGGCCGCCAGCACGACAAGGCCGATGCCGAGCAGGCCGCCGAAGCCGCCGCTCTTGCCCGAGCCACCACCGTCATCACCGCGTTTTTTTCCACCACCGAACAACCCGTTCAGGCTTTCCTGCAGCTTTCGGAAGGCCTCGTCGAGATCCGGCGGCCCCTTGCGGTCGCCGTTGTTGCGACGCTTGCCACCCCAAGGATCCTGATTGTTCGAGTTGCCACCCGGCTCATTCCAAGCCATAGCGCTCTCCATCTGATAAAGCAAAGACGCACCCACGGCGCGCCGACCAATGCTACAGAATGCCTGCCGTTGCGGCACAACCGCTTTGCCAGGCTTTTATTGCAAAGTGTGTTGCTCGATGAACTCCGTCGGCACAACGCCTTCACGACTCACCAGTCGATTGAGCTCCGAGCGTGGCAATCGAACGGCCAGCAAGCTGACCCCTTCTTCGTCGTGTTCTTCTTTCTGTACCGCGCCCAGTTCGAAGAACTGCGCACGCAGACGCGCGAACCGCTGAGGCAGGCGCAAGGTTCCCACGAACAGGTCGCTGCCCAACAACTCGGCAATCGCCTGCTCGAGCAATTCCAGACCGGTGCCATCACGCGCAGACAGCCAGACCCGCTGGGGCTTGCCGTTTTCATCGCGCTGGATTTGTGGCTCAACGCCTTCAAGCAAATCGAGTTTGTTATAGACCTCGAGGATCGGCAAGTCCTGGGCACCGATCTCGCCCAGCACTACCATCACCTGCTCGATCTGCAACATGCGATCCGGTTCGGCCGCATCGATCACGTGCAGCAGCAGATCGGAGTTGCTCGACTCTTCGAGCGTAGACCGAAATGCCTCGACCAGTTTGTGTGGCAAGTGGCGGATGAACCCTACCGTGTCGGCCAGGACAATCGGCCCCAGGTCGTCCAGATCCAGACGGCGCAGGGTCGGGTCGAGCGTGGCGAACAGCTGGTCAGCCGCGTACACGTCGGACTTGGTCACGTTATTGAACAGCGTGGACTTGCCGGCGTTGGTGTATCCCACCAGAGACACGGTAGGGATATCCGCACGCGAGCGGCCACGACGCGACTGTTCGCGCTGGCTGCGCACTTTTTCCAGACGGCCCTTGATCTGGCGCAGGCGAACCCGCAGCAGTCGCCGGTCGGTTTCGAGCTGGGTTTCACCCGGGCCGCGCATGCCGATACCACCACCTTGACGCTCAAGGTGAGTCCAGCCGCGAACCAGCCGGGTGCTCATGTGGTCAAGCTGGGCCAGTTCTACCTGGAGCTTGCCCTCATGGGTACGGGCGCGTTGGGCGAAAATATCGAGAATCAGACCGGTACGGTCGATCACGCGACACTCGAAAACACGTTCGAGGTTACGTTCCTGACTGGGCGTGAGGACGTGATTGAAGATCACCAGATCGGCTTCTTCGGCGTGGACCAGGTCGCGCAGTTCCTCGACCTTGCCGCTGCCAATCAGGTATTTGGCGGTTGGCCGATGACGCGGCACGTTAAAAAACGCAACGGTCTCGGCGCCAGCCGAATTTGCCAGTTCCTGAAACTCCTGCGGATCTTCGCGCGCCTCAGGGTCCTGTCCATCCAAGTGAACGAGGATGACTCGTTCACCACCACCGTGGCGCTCAAAGAACAAAGGAGACTCCTATCAGGCGTTACCTGGCTCAGCGTCACCTGCTTCGGATTCGGTTGCGCTTGGCAGACGAATTGGACGAACCGGCACGACTGTAGAGATAGCGTGTTTGTAAACCATCTGGCTGACGGTGTTCTTCAGCAGGATAACGAACTGGTCGAACGACTCGATCGTGCCTTGCAGTTTGATCCCGTTCACCAGGTAGATGGAAACCCCCACTTTCTCTTTACGTAAAGTATTCAAGTAAGGGTCTTGTAGCGAATGCCCTTTTGACATGTGCCGCACTCCTTTAAGGATTCAATATAAAAAATAGGTAAACAGATGGCTTTTGCCGCCACACCCCCAAGGATAGACGGCAATTGCAAGGACTCAGCTCAATATGGAGATCGTCCCAAGGTATTTCAAGGCGCGTGGCAGATTGTCGCAATCCAGACTGTCGAGCCAGTGTAAATCTTTCCAGCTGCGCAGCCAGGTGAACTGGCGTTTGGCCAATTGGCGCGTGGCGATGATGCCCCGCTCCTGCATCTCGGCCGACGTCAGCTTGCCATCCAGGAAGTCCCAGACCTGGCGGTAGCCTACCGCACGTATAGACGGCAACCCGGCATGCAGGTCACTTCTATTACGCAGGGCTACGACCTCGTCGATGAATCCCTGTTCCAGCATATTTGTGAATCTTTGTTTAATGCGCTCGTGCAGTACCTGCCGATTAGTTGGAGCAATCGCCAGGTTCGCGACAGTATAGGGCAATTGTTGCAGTCCCGATGCGGCCGCTTCGGTACTTTGTACAGATTGTTTCAGCCGCAGTTCAGTCATGCTCTGACCGCTGACCCGGTAAACTTCCAGCGCACGACTCAGTCGTTGTGGATCGTTCGGATGAATGCGTGCCGCAGACTCCGGATCGATGACCGCCAGTTGATCGTGCAGGGCCTGCCAGCCAAGGCGTGCAGCCTCTTCTTCGATTTGCGCGCGAACCTCGGGATCGGCCGCCGGCATGTCCGCCAGACCTTCGATCAAAGCCTTGTAATAGAGCATCGTGCCGCCCACCAGCAGCGGAATTTTTCCGCGTGCGGTGATCTCGGCCATGGCCTGGAGCGCATCGCGGCGGAAATCCGCTGCCGAATAGGCTTCGGCCGGGTCGAGAATGTCGATCAACCGGTGCGGAAACTCGGCCAGCAGTTCTTTGGACGGTTTGGCGGTGCCGATGTCCATGCCGCGATAGACCAGCGCCGAATCGACGCTGATCAGCTCGCACGGCAGTACCTTGGTCAGCTCGATGGCCAGATCGGTCTTGCCCGCAGCGGTCGGGCCCATCAGGAAAATCGCTGGAGGAAGCTGGCTCATCAACGACCGCGCAGGAACAGTTTGTCCAGATCGTCCAGGCCCAGTTGGGTCCAGGTCGGTCGGCCATGGTTGCATTGACCGCTGCGCTCGGTATTTTCCATGTCGCGCAGCAGGCCGTTCATTTCCGGCAGGGCCAGGCGCCGGTTGGCGCGGATCGCGCCGTGGCAGGCCATGGTGCCGAGCAATTCGTTCAGATGTGCCTGGATCCGGTCGCTGGTGCCGTATTCCATCAAGTCCGACAGCACATCACCCACCAGACGGTTGGCTTCGGCCTGCTTGAGCAGGGCCGGAATCTGCCGGATGGCCAGGGTTTCCGGGCCAAGGCGCTGCAATTCAAAACCGAGGCGCTGGAACCACGCCGCATGTTCTTCGGCGCAATCGGCCTCGCGCTGACTGACCGCCAGGGATTCCGGCACCAGCAAAGGCTGACCGCTAAGGCCTTCGCTGGCCATGGCGATCTTCAGACGCTCGTACATGATGCGCTCGTGAGCGGCGTGCATGTCCACCAAAACCAGGCCTTGGGCGTTCTCGGACAGAATGTAGATGCCCTTGAGCTGCGCCAGCGCATAGCCCAGCGGCGGAATGTCTTCCTGACCGGCTGGCAATGCATTGGCGTTGGCCTCGGGCAGCGGCGCAAAAAACTCGCGGTACGCGGCCTGGGCCTCGGCTACCGGCACGCTCGATTGCGGACGCGGCGTGTATTGATACTGATAAGCCCCGCCAGCGCTGGCACCCGACGAGGTATTGAACGCCGGTTGCGCCTGTGGTTGCTCCAGCAACGCATTGGCCGCCAGACGCATTTCGCCCTGCGGCCCGAACTCACCGGCTTCAAGGCCGGTTGGCCGGATGATCGCGGTGGTGACCGAACCGGCAAGCTGATCTTCCGGCCGCACATCGCCGAGGGCACGGTGCAAGGTGCCATACAGGAAGTCATGCACCATGCGCCCATCGCGGAAGCGCACTTCGTGTTTGGTCGGGTGCACGTTGACGTCGACCGCTGCCGGATCGACCTCGAAAAACAGTGCGAACGTCGGATGCCGGCCATTGAACAGCACATCGCGATAAGCCTGACGCACCGCGTGGGCCACCAGTTTGTCGCGCACCGCACGGCCGTTGACGAAGAAATACTGCAAGTCCGCCTGACTGCGGTTGAAGGTCGGCAGACCGACCCAACCCCACAAATGCAGGCCATTGCGCTCGATCTCGATCGGCAACGCCTGCTCAAGGAAGCCCGAACCGCAGATCGCCGCCACACGCCGTGCGCGCGCCGCGTCATCGTGGGCTTCGTGCAGGCTGAGGATGGTCTTGCCGTTGTGACGCAGATGGAACGCCACGTCGAAACGCGCCAGCGCCAAACGCTTGATCACTTCTTGCAGGTGATCGAATTCGGTTTTTTCAGTCTTGAGGAATTTGCGTCGCGCCGGGGTGTTGAAGAACAGGTCACGGACTTCCACCGACGTGCCGACCGGGTGCGCCGCCGGCTGCACGCGGGGCGCCATGTCGCGGCCTTCGGTCTCGACCTGCCAGGCCTGATCGGCATCTCGGGTGCGCGAGGTCAGGGTCAGACGTGCCACGGAGCTGATCGATGCCAAAGCCTCGCCCCGGAAACCCAGGCTCATTACTTGCTCAAGGTCTTCCAGGTTGCGGATCTTGCTGGTGGCGTGACGCGCCAGGGCCAGCGGCAGGTCATCGGCGGAAATACCGCTGCCGTCGTCACGCACACGCAGCAGTTTGACGCCGCCCTGCTCAACATCGACGTCGATACGTTTGGCGCCGGAGTCGAGGCTGTTTTCCAGCAGCTCCTTGATCACCGAGGCCGGGCGTTCGACCACCTCACCGGCGGCAATCTGGTTCGCCAGCCGCGGGCTGAGCAGTTCGATGCGGGCAGCGTTCAGGACCTGATTCATTCTTTGGACGCCAGTTCGGTGCCGGGAATGGTCAGGTGCTGACCGACTTTCAGATCATCGCTTTTCAGATTGTTGGCGCTGCGCAACGTGGCCGGCGAAATCTGGTAACGCACGGCAATCATCGCCACGGTTTCACCCGGACCTACCCGGTGATCACGCGGCCCCTGAGCAATCTTGCCCGAATCACGCAGCCAGGCGATGTAAGTGCCCGGTGGCGGATTCTGCTGGAAGAACTGACGCACGCCGCTGCTGATCGAACGCGCCAGCGCCTGCTGGTGGCTCGCTGCCGAGAGTTTGTTTGCTTCGTTGGCGTTGGAGATGAAGCCGGTTTCCACCAGGATCGACGGGATGTCCGGCGATTTCAGCACCATGAACCCGGCCTGTTCCACGCGCTGTTTGTGCAGCGGGGTGACCCGGCCAATGTTGGTCAGGACTTTCTGGCCGACGTTGAGGCTGGAGGTCAGCGAGGCGGTCATCGACAGGTCGAGCAGAACGCCGGCCAGCATCCGGTCCTTGTCGTCGAGGCTGACGTTGCCGGCACCGCCGATCAGGTCGGATCGGTTTTCGCTGTCGGCCAGCCAACGGGCGGTTTCCGAAGTGGCGCCACGGTCGGACAGGGCGAACACCGACGCACCGAACGCGGCCGCAGACGGCGCGGCGTCGGCGTGGATCGAGACGAACAGGTCTGCGCCCTTCTTGCGAGCAATCTCAGTACGGCCGCGCAGCGGGATGAAGTAGTCGCCGGTACGGGTCAGTTCGGCGCGGAAGCCTTTCATGCCGTTGACCTGACGCTGCAACTCGCGGGCGATCTGCAGTACCACGTCTTTCTCGCGCTGACCGCGAGAACCGGACGCACCCGGGTCTTCGCCGCCGTGACCGGCGTCGATCACCACAATGATGTCGCGCTTGCCGGCCGGGGCCGGTGGCAGTTTGATCGCAGGCTCGGCCGGGGTGACCGGCACCGCAGGCACGGTCGCAACCGTTGGGGTCGGCGCAGGTGTCGGCGGTGGTGCGGCGTCAGCCGGGTTGTCGAACAGATCGACCACCAGACGGTTGCCATATTGCGCATTCGGCGCCAGCGAGAAGCTTTTCGGGGTGACGGCTTTTTTCAGGTCGATGACCACCCGCAGGTCGGTCGGCGTACGTTGGGCCGAGCGCATGGCGGTGATCGGCGTATTGGCGGTCTGCACATTCAGCGGCGCGCCGAGGGTGGCGCCGTTGATGTCGATCACCAGACGATCCGGCGCGGTCAGCGTGAAGACGCTGTGTTGTACCGGGCCTGTCAGGTCGAACACCAGTCGCGTGTTGTCCGGCGCCCGCCACAGGCGCACGCTGTTGACCTTCGTCTCGGCCACAGCGTTGACGGTTACTGCCATCAACATCAGTCCAGCGGCAGCCACCAACGCGCGAAAGCGCATACCTAACCCCATCATTCAATTGGTTTCCAATGCCAAAGCGGCACACCAGGCCTCGCCGCGCGAGCCCTGGGATAAAATGGTCAGCGAACGTCCGCTGTCTTGCGGGCTAATGGTAATGGTCAGGTCAGGCTTTGGCAAAAAGCCTGCACCTTTATCGGGCCATTCGATCAGGCACAGGGCGTCGTCTTCGAAATAGTCGCGAATCCCGAGAAACTCCAGCTCTTCCGGATCGACCAGGCGATACAGGTCGAAGTGAAACGCCCGGACGTCACCGATCTCGTAGGGCTCGACCAACGTGAAGGTCGGACTTTTCACAGCCCCCACGTGCCCCAGACCGCGAATGATGCCCCGCGACAGCGTGGTTTTGCCCATCCCGAGGTTGCCTTCGAGAAAGATCAGACCATGGCCCTGGGTGATACGGGCGATGCGTGCGCCAAAGTCGCTCATGGCCTGTTCATCGGCCAGGTACAGGGTTACTTCAGACACGGTGCATGCTCCTCCAACAACTGACGAATGGCTGGAATCAGATCACTGGCCGCCAGCCCACGGCCGAATTTACCTTGTTGCGCCCCAGCGCTGGCGTGCAGCCAGACCGCCAGACAAGCCGCGTCGAACGCATTCATACCTTGGGCAAGCAGCGCGCCGACCAGACCGGCCAATACATCGCCAAGACCGGCAGTAGCCATGGCCGGATGGCCTTGATGACACAGCGCCAGACGACCATCGGGATGAGCAATCAGACTGCCTGCGCCTTTGAGCACCACCACCGCTGTATATTTTTCGCTCAACGCCAGCGCCGCCGCCGGACGATCGGCCTGCACCTCGGCAGTGCTGATCCCCAGCAGCCGCGCCGCCTCTCCCGGATGCGGCGTGATCACGCAATCCTTGGGCAGACTGACAAAACCGGAGGCCAGCAGGTTCAGTGCATCGGCATCCCACACCTGCGGCAGCGAGGCATTGGCAGCGGCCGACAACAGCGCCCGCCCCCAACTCGCCTGCCCAAGCCCCGGCCCGACCACCAGCATGGACACCCTTTCCAGCAGCCCCATCAATTGATTGGCCGAAGAAGTGCCCAGCACCATGGCTTCCGGCACCCGGCTCAACGCCGCCGGCACATGTTCCGGACGGGTCGCCAGCGAAACCATCCCGGCCCCGCTGCGCAACGCACTTTCGGTGCTCAACAGAATTGCTCCGCCAAAACCGTGATCGCCGCCGATCAGCAGCACATGGCCAAAACGCCCCTTGTGCGCCGCCGGCGTACGGGCCGCCAGACGCGGCAGGTTAATCGCGTTGAGACGTTGAGCGGCGGCTGGAATGTCAGTGAAGTTTTCGGCCGAGGCCTGCAGATCGTTAAACAGCAGTTCGCCGACGTGATCCGCCGCCGCGCCCGTGAACAGCCCGAGCTTCAGGCCGATGAAAGTCACGGTGAGGTCAGCGCGCACCGCATCACCCAGCGCATGACCAGTGTCGGCGCACAATCCGGAAGGAATATCGACCGCCACCACCGGCAGTCTGCTGGCATTGATCGCCGCAATCGCAGCGGCATAGGGCTCACGCACCTCGCCGCTCAGGCCGGTGCCGAGCAACGCGTCAACAACGATGCCGCGCAACTCGCAGGACACATCCCACGGGGCAATCGAGACGCTGTCGGCCACGGCTTCGGCGTGCGCCACGGCGGCATCGCCCTTCAAACGTTGCGGGTCGCCGACAGCCAGTACCTGAACCTGCCAACCCGCACGGTGGGCCAGCGCCGCCACCAGATAACCATCGCCGGCGTTGTTGCCGTGCCCGGCCAGCACCGTCAATTCATTCGCGGCCGGCCATTGGCGTACCAGTGCGCGCCAGGTGGCATGGGCGGCACGCTGCATCAATTCGAAGCCCGGCGTGCCGGCGGCGATCAGCCGTGCGTCGAGTTCGCGCACCTGCGCGGCACGGTACAGCGCGTCGGGTAATTGATCTTTAGTGTGCGGCATGCGTCTTCGGGCTCCGATGTCTGGCAGAATTATACGCACCTCAGCTCCGGTTTCTCTCGCCTCATGTCCGCCATCACCACAGATCTGCCTGCCCTCGCCCAATCCATCAAGGACTGGGGCCGCGAGCTGGGCTTCCAGCAAGTCGGCATCAGCGGTCTGGATCTGGCCGAGCATGAGCAGCACCTGCAACGCTGGCTCGAGGCCGGCTACCACGGCGAAATGGATTACATGGGCGCCCACGGCAGCAAACGCTCGCACCCCGAAGAGCTGGTGCCGGGCACCTTGCGCGTAGTCTCACTGCGCATGGACTACCTGCCGGGCGACACGCAAATGGCGCAATTGCTGGCAAAACCGGAAAAGGCCTACATCTCGCGTTATGCCTTGGGCCGTGATTATCACAAGTTGATCCGTAAACGCGTTCAACAACTGGCGGACAGGATTCAATCCGAGATCGGCCCGTTCGGCTTCCGCGCCTTCGTCGACAGTGCGCCGGTGCTGGAAAAAGCCATCGCCGAACAGGCCGGGCTGGGCTGGATCGGCAAAAACACCCTGGTGCTGAACCGCAAGGCCGGCAGTTACTTCTTTCTCAGCGAGCTTTTCGTCGACCTGCCCCTGCCGGTGGATGAACCCCACAGCACCGAACACTGCGGACGCTGCACCGCGTGCCTCGACATCTGCCCGACCAACGCCTTCGTCGGCCCGTATGTGCTGGACGCGCGACGCTGCATTTCCTACCTGACCATCGAGCTGAAAAACGCCATCCCCGAAGACCTGCGACCGCTGATCGGTAACCGGGTGTTCGGCTGCGACGACTGCCAGATCTGCTGCCCGTGGAACCGCTTCGCCCGCCCGTCCGGTGAAAGCGATTTCAAGCCACGGCACAATCTGGACAATGCCGAACTGGCCGAGCTGTTCTTGTGGGATGAAGACAAATTCCTCAGCAGCACCGAGGGTTCGCCGTTGCGCCGCGCGGGTTACGAGCGTTGGCTGCGCAATCTGGCGGTGGGATTGGGCAATGCGCCTTCAACGATTCCGGTGCTGGAAGCATTGAAGGCGCGACGGGATCATCCGTCAGAGTTGGTTAGAGAACATGTGGAGTGGGCGTTGCGCCAGCATCTCGATGAAAGTACGTGATGCCCTCACTCACGAACTCTCCACACCACTGTCCTCACCTTCGAAGGCTAAAATCTGCGGTTGTAACTGGTTTTCTCCATCAACTTGAATCAGTACTCTCCTATCCAGGCCAGCGGCCTCGATATAGGCACTGACTCGCTGCAGAGTGGCCTCATCCAGCGGATTGTTTCGAAAGTTAAAATTGACCTGTTGAATATCCGGCACCTCAAAAAGTTCGTCTGGCAAGTGTTCAATTTCGTTATTGCGCAGATCGGCAAATGCCAGGCTTTCGCTTTCAAATAGCCCGACAGGCACCTCGTTCAGCCCTGTATCCGAGAGATAAAGACTGTCCAGGCGCCTCATGAATCTGAGGTCGGGCGACAGCCCGAGCGGGTTGTTGCTCAAGTCCAGCAGCGTCAGTTGTTCAATGTGGGCGAGGCCTTCGACGCTGGCTTCGGTGAGCCGTATGTCACAGTTGTCCAAGGTCAGCGTCACCAGTTCCCTCATCTGGTACACCTCAGCGGGAAACGATTTCAGGGCAAAGCCCGACAGGGTGAGATACCGCACACCCGGAAAACTCGCGAGAAAGGCGCTGTCTTCCAACGGGGAAGTGCTGGTCAGACTCAACTCGCGAACATGGCTGAAATCCGCCGACAAACGAGGCAGGCTGCCAAGTACATCGAGATCGTAATCCAGCGTCGATGGCGAATACGGATTGGCGCTGGTTGCCTTCCGGGACCAATTGTCCTGAAGTTCCTGTGCAAAACGCTCTCGGCTTGTTCTCTGCACGCCAATCTCGGTACTTGTCAGGGGCAACCCCGTGACCGGGTGCCGGGACGGCACCTGCCCGGCCCACGCGCCAAGATCCTTCAACAGAGTGAAGTATTCCGCTTCCAGCCGGGCCACTGCCAGCAGCGGATCACCCGTCAATCGCTCGCGGTGCATGGAAGTCCGAGCATCCTGGGCCATGGTCGGAAACAACGCTGCCAGACGCTCATCTACATTGC
The DNA here is from genome assembly GCF_002884345.1 of Pseudomonas sp. GW456-12-10-14-LB2. Classification (NCBI taxonomy): domain Bacteria; kingdom Pseudomonadati; phylum Pseudomonadota; class Gammaproteobacteria; order Pseudomonadales; family Pseudomonadaceae; genus Pseudomonas; species Pseudomonas sp. GW456-12-10-14-LB2. The sequence continues at coordinate 94,431 of NZ_POHV01000005.1, read as the reverse complement.
GCGCCAGCCCCGACGGGGCATCGCCTCGATCCAACGGGTTCCCTGATGCTATAGGGTGCCAGTACCTGCCCTCGGCGTCCGGCTCCATCAGCGGACCGGAAGCCTTGAGTTCTCTGGCGACCGTCGCGCGAAAAAGGCCGCTTTCGGTATCCCGAACCACTTGTACGAAATGATCGTCGGAAACAGCCACATACTGGCGCTGCTTGAACTCCCGAACGCCCTGCGCATCGACCTCGCCGAGATTTTTTCGGGCGGGCACCCGGTAGTCCGCGAAAGAAGTGGGCGAGGCAACTCCCGCTACTTCATTGATCGCGAAAAGCTCCACGCTCGGCCTGGGATTGGTTATCTGCGCCGTCGTGACAGGATCCGGCAGGAAAAGAGACGGTCGCGGATCCGGGCGATGCGGCAGGGCTGAGAGGGGAGAATCCCCTCTGGGCACACGATGAGAACCATCGGCAGCAGAGTCATTTATTTTGCTGGAGCCAGGTTTGATCCTGGGTGATTTGTCAGCCATGAAACTCTCATCCTTGAGATTGGGTTGCACTGATAACGGAGTGCTACGCGAACCGTATCGAACGCGCAGGTCAGTCAGCCAAACCTGAATTGTCTGGCCCTCGAAAAACCATCATACCGCCGTGCTTGCTGCGCACTGTCGTACATATGTCTACCGCATGAGCCTGCATTCTCACACTGCAGCCTGGAGGCGCGTTGATTGCCTGATCAGTAAATTAAAGAGAAAAGGCGCCTTCAGCGATTCCTCTTGGAACCACCGAAGGCGCGACCGGATCATTCCTCAGAGTGTATCCGGCAAAAGCTCGAGTGGGCGCTGCCCTCCCGGCCATGGCACGCCAGGCCCATCAAGCGCCTCGAACGGTATGACCAAACGCATGCATGGTTACCGTCCGGGTGTCATGGTTTGCAAAGAAAAACAGACGTGTGGCCTGGTTAAGCCTGATTTCCGTGTAACCCGTGTCATTGAAGTAACCTGGGTCGCGGAGCTGACGCGGGTTGGGAGACTTGAAAGGGACCATCTCATTGTAATAAGTCTTGCCCCCAAGACCATTTGCAGCTTCACTTGGAGACTTTCCTCCGTCCTTGATTGCATCCTTGAAACGGAAGAATTTATCCCTTGAAATGTCATCAAGGTCTTCAAAGCCGGGAATGGCGCCTCTTCCTGTTTTTTGACCATCTACCGTCCCTCTGAAGCCCTGTGTCTTGTATGTCCATTTTCGTGGACCTGCGCTCGTTCCCGAAGTGCTTCGCCCCCCCATTCCACTCGCCATGGCTCTGGCGGCCTCGCGAGGATTAGTGCTCAACCCTGACTTGAAAGCCCCCGCCAACCTGCTGGCACCTTTGATAGCCTGACCCGCCAGGCCGGCGCCAAGGGATGCCAACCCAAGTCCCAGACTGATGTAGCCAAGGACGTCACCCGCCGAAGAATCCGGGGCCAGTTCATGAGCCAGCTCGCTGGCGATAGCGGTAACACCCGAGGCGACTCCCAGCCCGATGGCCAGCACACCGAGTGGCGAGGCCGCTCCCAGCGTCAGAAAACTCACCGCAGTCCCCAGTGCTGCTAGCGCAACCCCGGCAATCGACTGCCAGGAAACATGCCCCGTAGGATCCACTCGGTTAACCGGATCGCCAAGGCAATACGCGTAAGCATTCAAGCCGCCTGCATCGAACGGACTCAGGCTGTCCGGGCTGATGAAGCGCATCAGTGTCGGGCTGTAGGCCCGGTAACCATTGCCCAGCAGATACAGACCGGTGACCTCATCCAGTTGCTCGCCATTGAAACCCGCCTGACTGAACAGGCCTCCCTCGACAGGCCGATGCCCGTAGGGACTGTAGGCGCTGTCGAGCGATTGTTCGCCATGCGAGCGACTCAGCACGCTCTGCTGCTGGTCAGCCCCGAAAAGCCGGATACCCGCATCCGCTCCCAGTTGCTGCTGTCCCAATATCAGACGGCCGTGTCGCACGACACTGCGTGATTCAGGACCACTGACTTCGTTGCTCATTTTGTTGTGGTGATAGAAGCGCTGCACCGCCGACTTTCCGGATTGCGACAGCTCGACCAGCCGATCGAAGCCGTCGTATTGGTAACCACGCAGGACCTCCCCACGTGAATCGATAACCTGAGTCAGGCGGCCAAACGTGTCGTAGGCCAGAGTACGGCCCTTATCGTCCTTGATCATCCGGCCGTTGGCGTCGTATTCCAGGGTGACCGGTGCCGGATAGTCGGCATGAGAATGTTGAACCCCGACCAACTGGGCCGGATCCTGTTCGCTGAAACTGAACGTCGTCACGTTGACACCCAGAGGGAACGTGGTTTGCAAGGAGAGAATGTTATCCAGCGCATCGAACGTGAATGTTTGCTGGATAATTTCCTTGCCATAAGGGTCCCGCGGTCGCTGGATCCCTTCACAGTCGTACTGGATGAGTCGACCGCGTGCATCGTAAGAAAACCGCTCATCGCGCAACACCATGAAGCCGCGTTTGAGAACCTTCTGCGCCAGCTTGCCCGTCACGGTGTAACTGGAGCTCAGCGTTTGAGAGAATAACCCGTTGACTTCAAAACGGCGGGTCAGCTCACGACCGATATCATCGTAGGTCAGATGCGTGAGGATATGATGCCCGGACAGGGTATCCCGGGTTTCGATCCGCTCAAGCAAACCAGCCTTGCCATAGAAGTATCGAGTTTCTATCGGGCCTTGCCTGTGCAAGGTTTCGCGCCCCCAGATGTCGTACTCGGTTTTGTGCCGCGTGCCCGATACGTCCACGTGTTCCAGAGGGCGCCCCGCCAGGGAGTAGGTATGGGAGGTCGTCCGGCGCTGCCCGTCAAAGCGGGTTGTTTCCGACTTCAGACGCCCGGACGGAAAGTACTCGAACAGATTCTCACGTCCTTGCTCGACGCAACTTTCCATTCTGCCGTTTCGTTCATCGTAGGTGAAACGGGTAAGCCCTCCGCCTCCTGTTAGCGCTTTGCGCTCAGTCAAGGCGCCACCCGGACCCGATGAATAAACAAACTCGGTCGTTTCCCCTGCCGCACTCGTGTGCGATGTGGGCTGAGTCTTGCCGGCCGGATAAACTGCAACTGACTTGCGCCCGCCCACCGAAAGCTCGGTCAGCCGATTCAAACCATCGAAGACTTGCTGCCCCAACAGTTTCCCGGCGACTCTGATGGCGACCGGCAAAACCTCGGTGCTGTGGAAAGCAAAGTCGGTCTGCACCGCATGCCCGTCCGGCAAAACACTGCGAAACAGTCGATCGTACGTATCGTACTCATAACCGGTCCTGTTCCCGGCGGGGTCGGTTTGACTGATCGTTCGACCCAATCCGTCGTACTCAAAGACGGTTTTGCCGAGGCTTTGCGCCTTGAGGTCGAAGACTTCAAGGCTGTCCGGCTTGCCGAAGGCATTGAAGACAGTGACAGTTTTACCCAGGCCTCGCTGCCAGCGCTTCTGCTGGCGAGCCACCGGGTCGAACTCGTTATACTCGACTCGCCCGTCGGCATGGCGAGTCTCCTTGATCTGACCCCAGTTGTCGTAAAACACCTGCGATTTCACAGGACGTGCAACACCGTCCCACCAGTCGGTGCGGGTCTGCTCAGTCAGTCGTCCGACCCGATCATGGAGCGCGGCATAGACCGCTCGCATCGGAAATGAGCCTGCCGGATCCGGGTTGTCGCAATCCTTTTCTTCAACGCCTATGACCCTCCCCAACGCGTCATAGGTAACTTTTTGCATGCCTCCCGACGGATCGGTCAGAACCACCGTGGCCGGCACGTCTACCTTGGCCGTTTCGTGACGCCATTGATACGAAGCAACATTCGTCGTGCCAGAGACAAGCGTCTTGCGTACACGACGTCCAAGCTTGTCGTATTCGAATGTAACCACACTGTCGTCAGCATCGCGCTCGGACAGCGTCAAACCACTCAGGGTGGAAAGCGTTTGCTCGGTCGAACTCGCTGTACCGTCGAACCCCTGCAAGGTTGTCTTCAGCCGCAGGGAGAAATCGTCGGTCGTGTAGGCATGCTCGATACAAGTCGTCGTGCCGTTGCGAGTGACCTTCTGCTGCTCCAGGAGGCCGTGTGTAAGAGGGTTGTCCGGTGTTTCCAGATAAGTCAGCGCAAGGGTCGAACGAAGAACTTCGCGATCTGCGACCCACTCGAAAGATTTTTCCTCGACAGGCACCACACTGGCCAGCGTCCCGCCCTTGAGCACGGAGAGCAAGGCATAGCGATAACGCGTGACGATGGACGCACCGCCACCCGTCGCGGGAGCCACGGTTTTTTGCTTCAGGAAGCGGACAAACTCCAGCGGATCCGCTGGACAATCCGGTGTCTGGGTCGCCGGATAGTATTCAAACCGCGTTGTCACCCCGTCCGCCCCGACCTGTTTGAGCAGGTTGCCGATGGCATCGTATTCAGTGACAGAGGCCTCGGAACGCTTCTCTTTTGTCGTCAGGTCCTCGTAAGTCAGGGTCTGGACTTCAGGCATCCGGAACTGCGCGGGCTGCTGGGTGAAAGGCAGTCTCACGTCACAGTAGTACCGCGTTGCAACTGATGTTTGCGCATTACCGCAAGTGGTCACCTCGGAGATCAACAAATGGAACTTGTTGTAGGTTCGCTTGATACGGGTGTGGACTTTGTTCCCGACAATCAGCCGCTCTTCGCTGGAGTACTGATAGCCCCCCACGGCGCGGAAAAGAGGATCGCCATCGTCCTGGGGATCCGCTGCAACGCCGTGCCCAAGGTAATTATGGTCCGAATAGGTGTAGATCTTGCTGACCTTCGGTTGCCCGTATCTGGCGTAAATATCGTGGGCAATGACGCAAGGCAGGCTTTGATCACCCTCGACGGTCGGAAATAGATGGCCGACTTCCTTGTAGCGAATGTTTTCCACGGCACCCAGGGGCGATTCAACTCGGGTCAGATAACCGTCTGCGTACTGCAGCTTCCAGCCCCCACCTTCCGGCAAATCGATGGCGTTGACCTGATCGTTTCTGAGCGTCAGAGCAAACTCAGCGCTGGAGGGCGTCTCCGGATGCCGGGTCAGAATCACCCTTGTGTCTTTGCGGGCGATCTTGAGCAACGTTCTTTGGAAGTCGCTGATCTCGATCAGCATCGGCTGCTCATTGAACGTCCTGTACTTCAGGGAAATACTCACGCCATTGGCTGCGAATATCGTCTCGGGAACCGCGATGTTGGTCGCCCCATGGACCCTGAGCACTTCACGTCGACCATCCTTGTATCGGATCTCGTATCGTCCATCAGCAGTTTTCAGAACCTTGGCGCTTTCCAGCTTCATTTCCTTGAAATGCAAGGCTCCCCGCGACTCGACAGCTTTGTAGCGCTCGCCGCTGGAGAACGTCATAACCTTACTGCGCAAGTCATAATGGGTGATCGACAAGGACCAGCCAGCGCCATAACCGGCATTGCGCGAATTCAACGGATTGAAATTCAGCGCAAGATTGAATGAAGGGCCGTTAAGGTCGACGGACTGAATAGACCCAAGGGATAACGAACAGGTATAAACGCCGGTTCTGGGATCGACCCCGCCGGCTACAAAATCACCAAAATTGAATGCATTCGAATGCACGGACTCCGGAGAGTGGTTACTCATAACTAACATCCTGTCATTTATTTGCGACAAACTGTTTGCGCAAGAAGATTGCAGAGCAACGCCAAGAGAGCGTCAAATTGAAAAATGCATTTCAACTTAATGTGAATGACCGATTTGCAATATCCGGGTTTATACGTATCCGATGTTCGGTGCCATACTCGTCGTAGACATTTAGATCCAGAAACTCCCGGCGTATCACCTTACTTTGGAGTTCTGCTGTTATATGGGTGATTATCGAGATCGTACCGGGATCCTGACGCAACGTCCGAAAGCCACTCGGCGTGCGCGCGGTCACCTGATCGCTGAAAGCAGGACCAATGTAACCGATATAACTTCTCAAACCGGCCGACACTTTTGTTGCATCGCCGGAATAGAAAAACTCGCTTGCATATTCGGTTTCCTGCTGTACCGTCCCGCTGGACCATTCGAGCAAATGAATCAGACGACCTTCTGCGTTTAAGGTCAGACTGTGCTGCTCCATCCTTTCAAACAGACCTGGCCGATCCAGCACCCTTGTCCTGGCCAGCATGAAATTGGCGATCGGATATTGCCTGGGTGAGATGGCCTCCAAGGTGATACTGCTGTCGCGTCCGTCCTGGCCGTTGCTTCGATACCTTTCGCCATCCAGGATGACCTCGGCAGCAATCTGCATCGACCCCGAGCGACTGCTGGAAACCCAGTACTCAAAAACCTGGACGACCTCCGAAGGGTCGGACAATCGATTGCCGGCGGCAGGCACCAATGGCGAGACCCGTGCGTGCCCCCCCTTAATGTCGTGGGCAAAATGATTCTCCCGGGAGCTCGCTGTCCAGTCACCTGTCAGCGGTGCGGCGGAGTTATAGTCAATCAACCGAAGTGTCTCCAGAGCAGAGTGGCCATGGAGCGAAACAGCGTTGCCTTGCGCATCTTCACCAGAAATCAGCACCAACACCCGAATCTGCATGCGACCGTTGGCATAAAGTGCTTTATGGCGAATGGCCGCCGAAGAATCGAACTTCACTTCAATACGCTGGATAATCAAACCTTCTTCAGACATATCAAACCCCTTAAACAAAAAAGTTATCGCGAAGCTTGAATAGCATTCACGCCAACTCATTGATACACGCTCCAAAAACAAATAAAACAGACAACCAGTGACAACATGTAATCACACACAATGAAACAACGATAAACTCACTTCCGACTCTGAACTGCTCAATACCCTCTTCAACAAACGGACATTTAATTACGCACAATAAAAAACCGTTTTCCCGCAATCATTTAAAACTGCGAGAAAACGGCTAAATTAACCGTAGCAACAAATCGGGCGATATCAGAAAACCAAGCGCGCGCTGCCACGCGCACCTCCAATCTATAAAGGTGTCGGCACCGCTGTATATTTAATTGGCAAGGTCGGATCCTTTTCGACGAAAAGAACTCAAGTAGTGAATGCACCTCGCCGCAGACTCATCCCCGTTCCAGAAAGAACTCACGCTTTTCAGAGTTGGTCCGAATGGCCAACTTGTGCTCCGTGCCATATTGGTCGATTGCGACAAAGGGAAACACGCCATCCGCACTGGATTCGGCCGCCGTGTATGCGAACTCGGAAAGCGCTTGCACGACGGTCAACTCGCCGTGACGATCATTGACTCTGACGACATACTCTTTGGTCTTTGCCGAAGAATCCAGAGCGTGATCTCGAAATATATAATTTACAAAGGTATTGTCATTAACAGGTAGCGCAACAGTGACATCAGTTTTATTCGGCCTTACCAGATTCCCTTTCAAATAGTTGGTTTTCGACGCATATATCCAGTTGCCATAGGCAAACTTGACATCATCCGTACCTTTCGAAGAAACCCAGTCCACCAGTTTGATCTGCTGTCCCTGATAAACAAGTCCGAGATAGTAGTTCCAGATCCGGTTTCCCGGCTCCTCATTGCCTCGTCTGTTCGAAGTCCAGCGAAACTGTTCTACCGAGTAGGTAACCGGCACCTGAGCGTCCAGAGTGACACTGCTGTCCTGAAAACCGGAAAGACCGGTTCCATTGCTTCGGATAGTTGCCCCGTTCAAAGAAACACTTGCCGCGATTTGCGTCGTGCCGCTACCCGCGGACGATACCCAGAATGTGCGCACTTGCGGGTGGATACCATCATCCGGCTCATCGTCAGAGGGTTGTGCTGCATCCTGTATCACCGGCGCTTCCAGCGTAAATCGACCTTGTTCGGTACTGGCACTCCAGCCATCGCGCAAGGTTCTCCCGGTGTTGTAGTGAATAAGTTCAACCGTATTCATGACTTCTGCTGGAACCAGAATTCGATCCCCGTTTCCATCATAACCCGATACCAGCACCTGAACCTTTACTTGCATACGGCCGTTGCCGTACAGCACTTTACTTCGCGTTAATGACGAAGAGTCGAACTTCACCTTCAAGTCGATATTGTCCAGCCTTTCAGGATGGACCAACTGATTTCCTGACACTTCGTTAAGCTCACTCATATTTTTACTCCTTGTGTTTGACGTCATTCCATACCTCGCAAAGCAAACGCGAAGTGAGACATGAATAACATGCAACCACAAACCGGCAAAAATTTAAATGTAAGAACCTGTAGCTAAAATGAAAGCAGAATCAGCAATTTGAAAAACCCGGCCACATTACCTCCGAGATACATTCATCATGAAATGTAAGCTCGAAAGAAAAAAACCACGAAGAACGTAAAGCAGCCGCACTCGACAACACAGATAGCGAAAAAATCATTCGCTGGCAGAACAGCTACGAATTCATTTGCGCAAGGTCTCAATGTTCGTCGTTATAAACGAACTTCGGCATTTCCCAATGAAAACGAATCGCCAGCAGGCGCAACAGGAAGCCACCAAACAGCGTGATCAGAATCGCCTGCTCGCCCGGCACGTTCAGGAACAGACACAGCATGTAGCACCAGGCCGCAGCGAACGAGACGCTGGCGTACAGCTCACGGCGGAAGATCAGCGGGATGTCGTTGCAGAAGATATCGCGCAGGATGCCGCCGAACACGCCGGTGATCACACCGCTGACCGAGGCCACCAGCATGCCGTGGCCCATTTCCAGGGCGGTCATGCAGCCGATCAGGGTGAACGCCACCAGACCGACCGCGTCGAGCACGAGAAACAGCGAGCGCAGATGGCGCATCCAGCGAGCCGTGAACACGGTGATCATCGCCGCGACTGTGGTCAGTATCAGATATTCCGGGTGTTTGACCCAGGTCAGCGGGTAATGCCCGAGCAGCACGTCGCGCACCGAACCACCACCCAATGCCGTGACGCAGGCGATCAGCACCACGCCGAACCAGTCCATGCCGCGACGGCCCGCAGACAGGGCGCCGGTCATGGCTTCGGCAGTAATGGCGACGAGATAGAGCATCAGCAACATGGTGGCGATCCTGGCAGGAAGGCGCGCAGTCTACTCACTTCACCGAGGCACCAAAAGAGGGCGCCCCGGCGTGGGTGCCGATCTCAGAACTTGATGAAATGCTTGCGGTAGTGCTGCAGCTCGGCGATGGACTCGCGGATGTCATCCAGCGCCAGGTGGGTGCTGCCTTTCTTGAAGCTGTCGCGCACCTCCGGCGCCCAGCGCGCGGCCAGTTCCTTGAGTGTGGAGACGTCGAGGTTGCGGTAGTGGAAGTAGCTTTCCAGCGACTTCATGTGGGTATAAAGGAAGCGACGATCCTGGCAGATGCTGTTGCCACAGATCGGCGACTTGCCCTTCGGCACCCACTTCTCCAGGAAGGCGATGGTTTCGGCTTCAGCCTCGGCCATGCTCACGCGGCTTTCACGCACGCGCTGGGTCAGGCCGGAGTTGCCGTGAGTGCGGGTGTTCCACTCATCCATGCGGGCGAGGACTTCGTCGCTGTGGTGGATGGCGATCACCGGGCCTTCGGCCAAGGTGTTCAGGTCACTGTCGGTGACGATGGTGGCCATTTCGATGATCACGTCGTTTTCCGGATCGAGACCGGTCATTTCCAGGTCGATCCAGATCAGATTCTGCGGGTTTTGCATATTTCGGCTCCTGAGCAATGCTGCGCAGTTTAGCCTAGGCAGCCTGCCGGGCGTGCTAAACTCGCGGCCGTTTTACCTAATCGCTGCATTCTTCAGACGGAACACCCATGGCCAAACGCCAACTCAATCGTCGTCAAAACTGGCGCATCGAAAAGATTCAGGGCGAGCGCGCCGCCCGCGCCGCCAAACGCGAGTCCTCGGCTGTCGAGGCGCTCGAAGGCGGCGACCTCGGCCCGGAACAGCACGGCCTGGTGATCGCCCACTTCGGGGTGCAGGTCGAGGTCGAGGCCGTTGACGGTGAGCTGGCCGGCCAGGTCTTCCGCTGCCACCTGCGGGCCAACCTGCCGGCACTGGTCACCGGCGACCGGGTAGTATGGCGCGCCGGCAACCAGGGCATCGGCGTGATCGTGGCGCAACTGCCGCGCACCACCGAACTCTGCCGTCCGGACAGCCGTGGCCAGCTCAAACCGGTGGCCGCCAACGTCGACATGATCGTCATCGTGTTCGCCCCGCTGCCCGAGCCCCATGCGAACCTGATCGACCGTTATCTGGTCGCCGCCGAGCACGCTGGCATCCGCCCGTTGCTGCTGCTGAACAAATTCGACCTGATCGACGAACAGAACGCCCCGGCGCTGAATGCCCTGTTGGCGGTCTATCGCACGCTGGGTTATCCGGTGCTGGAAGTCTCGGCGCACCACGGCAACGGCATGGAGCAATTGCAGAAGCAGCTCGACGGGCGCATCAGCGTGTTCGTCGGCCAGTCCGGTGTCGGCAAGTCGTCCCTGGTCAACAGCCTGCTGCCGGAAGTCGAAACCCGTGTCGGCCCGCTGTCCGAGTTGTCCGGCCAGGGCACGCACACCACGACCACCGCGCGCCTGTTCCACTTCCCTGGCGGCGGTGAACTGATCGACTCCCCGGGCATCCGTGAATTCGGCCTCGGCCACGTCAGCCGCGCCGACGTCGAAGCCGGCTTCATCGAGTTCAACGACCTGCTCGGCACCTGCCGTTTCCGCGACTGCAAGCACGATCGCGAACCGGGATGCGCACTGCTCAAGGCCCTGGAAGACGGCCGCGTGCAGCAGCAGCGAATGAACAGCTACCGCTCGATCATCGCCAGTTTGCCGGAAAACGGCTACTAAACAGCCCTGTCGGCGGCCCTTCCCCAAGGGCTGCCGGTTGTCGGAACCTGCCGGCGTTCCCACCCTCACCTTAAACACAAGCCCTTTCTGTAAGCCTGATTACTTCAGTTTGCAGGACATTTCTCTTTTCCCGCCCAGACCTTGTAGCGCCCTTCCAGAGGCCTAAATTGGGTTCTTCCTTCGCACCTATGCGATCTCCGAGGAACCCCATGCAGACCTATCATTTGTTCATCAGTCACTCGTGGAACCACCCCCACGCCCACGACAATCTGGTGCGCCTGCTCGGCGCTCAACCCGACTTCTGCTTCAAGAACTTTTCCGTGCCACCGCACAATCCGATCATGGGTGCACGCACCGACAAGCAGCTTGAAGAGGCGATCGAAAACAAGATCCGGCCGTGCTCGGCGGTGTTGATCATGGCCGGCATGTATTCGACCTACAGCAAGTGGATCAACAAGGAAATCGAGATCGCCAGACGCATGGGCAAGGTGATCATCGCGATCAAACCGTTCGGTGCCGAACGGATTTCCACCGTTGTACGCAATGCCGCACATGCCGAGTGTGCGTGGAACACCCAGAGCATCATCAAGGCCATCCGCCTGCACACGGCGGTGTAACCATGCGCAAGGGACTGTTTATCGGCATCAACCACTACCACCATGTCGCCCCTCTGAGCGGCTGTAACAACGATGCCATGGCCATGGCCTCGGTACTGGAGCGCCACGCCAACGGGCGGCCGAACTTCAGCAGCAAGGTACTGACTTCAGCCGAGGAGAACCTGACACTCGACACGATGAAGCAACAGATCCGGGAGCTGTTTTCCGGCGATTGCGATGTGGCGCTGTTGTACTTCGCAGGCCATGGCCAGTTCGACACCAGCATCGACGAAGGACTGCTGATTCCACAGGACTTCCGGCACGGCGGCGAAGGCATTCGCATCAGCGACATTCTGAGGTGGGCCGATCAGGCACCGCACATCAAGAACAAGATCATCATCCTGGATTGCTGCCAGGCCGGCGCAGCAGGTGCCATGCGCAGTCTGCGCGGTGGCAGCAGCGTGATCGGCGAAGGCATGACCATCCTGACGGCCTGCAAGAAAGAACAATCGGCGCTGGAAAGCCGTGGCCACGGGGTGTTCACCGATCTGCTGTTGCAAGCCCTGCACGGCGGCGCAGCCAATGTATTGGGCAAGGTCACGCCGGGCAGTGTGTATTCGTTTGTCGACAATGCGCTGGGGGCATGGGAACAGCGGCCGGTGTTCAAGACCAACGTGTCGCAATTCGTACCGCTGCGCGAAGTCGCGCCGCTGATTGCCGAAGAAACACTGCGCAAGCTCAAGGACTGGTTTCCCGAGCCGAGCTTCGTCTTCCGGCTCGATCCCAGCTACGAACCCACCGAAGCGGCATTCGATCCCGATCACGGCGATGTCTTCAAACAGTTGCAGATGTGCAACCGCCACAGCCTGATCGAACCGGTCGACGCCGAGCACATGTACTACGCCGCCCTCCACTCCACCGGCTGCCGCCTCACTGCACTCGGCGCCTATTACCGAGAGCTCGCGCTCAAAGGACATTTCTGATGCCCGTATTCATCAGCTACCGCCACGGCGATCGCGCTCAGGCGATTGCCATCAACAGCCGCCTGGTTCAGGCCAATATCAAGACCTACCTTGATGTGCTGGATCCTGAATCCCAGACCACCGACGACATCACGGGTGTCATCACCCGTAACATCACCGAGTGCAGCCACCTGCTGGCCGTGGTGTCGGAAAAGACCGCACTGTCGTGGTGGGTGCCGTTCGAAATCGGCGAGGCGACCATCAGCCACCGACGAATCTGCTCGTTCAGAACCGGGCCGGCGGAGCTTCCGCACTACCTGGACAAATGGCCGAAGCTGAGCACCGATCGGGATCTGGATTTCTTCATCGATGCTTACCGCACCGAAGGAAGCGTCAAGCGTTCCATGACCCTGGATTCGGTCACGGCAAATCAGTCAACCCGAACCGCCAATCGACACAACGCCGAAGTGTTTCATGACGCGCTGAAAAACCGTATTCGACGCGGGTTTTAGTCAGCCCGAGCGCCGCAGGGAATACGTCTGTGACCAGCCTTCCCACCGGACACAAAAAAGCCGACATCGCTGTCGGCTTTTTTGTGGGTCACTGCTTCGGCGCGGGAGCCGGTGCAGCAGGCGCCGGGGCTGGTGCCGCTGCGCCCGGCTCGGTCGGTTTCGGCAGCGGGTCGTCGAACAGGTTCAGCCGTTCGCGCAACTCGTGTGCAGGCACCGGCTGCTGATCCGCCGGCAAGGCGTTCGGGTCGACCGGGGTGGCCGGCGCCGCGCCGTTCTGGCCTTGATCTGCCGGTTTCGACGGGTCGGCACCTTGCGAACCTTCGATGGCCGCCTGGGCCTTCTTGGTCAGCACCACGATGTCGATGCGGCGGTTGACCGGGTTGAACGGGTTCTCCTTGTCGAACAGTGCCGACGAGGCGTAACCAACAACCCGCGCCACTTGAGCATCCGGATAACTGCCCGCCACCAATGCACGCCGGGCGGCGTTGGCACGGTTGGCCGAAAGCTCCCAGTTGCCGAAATCGCCGTTGCCCACGTAAGGCTTGGCATCGGTGTGACCACTGATGCTGATCTTGTTCGGTACCGCTTTGATGGTGTCGGCCATGGCCAGCAGGATGTCTTCGAAGTACGGCTTCAGGCGTGCAGAACCGGAGTCGAACATCGGTCGGTTCTCGGCGTCCATGATCTGGATGCGCAAGCCGTTCGGCGTGATCTCGAACAGGATCTGATCCTTGAACTTCTGCAGTTGCGGGTTCTCGTCGACCTTGTTCTGCAGTTCCTGCAGCAACAGTTCCAGGCGTTCCTTCTCGACCTGCTCGGCCATGCCTTCAACCTGTTCGGTGTCGACCGTGACCTTGTCCGGTTGCGGCTGCGACTTCACTTCAGGGTTGAGGGTGTTTTCCGGCGCCAGGGTCGGCGTACCGCCCAGATCGATGATGTACGGCGTGCCGCTCTCGGAGAAACCGACCGGATCCTTGAAGTAACCGGCGATGGCGATCTTCTGTTCCGGGGTCGCGGTGGACAGCAGCCACAACACCAGGAAGAACGCCATCATCGCCGTCGCGAAGTCGGCGAAGGCGATCTTCCACGCCCCGCCGTGATGCCCGCCGGCGATGCGCTTGACGCGTTTGATGATTATCGGCTGGTTATTTTCCATGACTTAGCGACCGCGAACGGCTTGTTCCAGCTCGGCAAAGCTTGGACGGTGAGCCGGGTACAGAACCTTGCGACCGAACTCGACAGCCAGCGACGGCGGCATGCCGGAAGCCGAAGCCACCAGCGAGGCCTTGATGGCTTCGTAGACGTTCAGCTCTTCCTTGGCATCGTGCGCCAGGGAGTGCGCCAGCGGGCCGAAGAAACCGTATGCCGCGAGAATACCGAAGAAGGTACCCACGAGTGCCGCACCCACGTGCAGACCGATGGACTTCTGATCGCCCTCACCCAGGGAGGCCATGGTCACCACGATACCCAGTACCGCCGCGACGATACCGAAACCCGGCATGGCGTCGGCAATGCCGTTCACCGCGTGGGACGGATGCTCGAGGTCTTCCTTCAGGCTGTACAGTTCCATGTCGAACAGGCCTTCCAGCTCGTGGGGAGCCATGTTGCCGGAGGACATGATGCGCAGGTAATCGCAGATGAACGCGGTCATGCGTTCGTCTTTCAGTACCGCCGGGTACTTGGCGAAGATCGGGCTCGCGGCGGCGTCTTCGATATCGCCTTCGATGGCCATCATGCCTTCGCGGCGGCTCTTGTTGAGGATCTCGTAGATCAGGCCCAGCACTTCCAGATAGAACGTGTGGCTGAAACGCGAACTGAACATGCTCAGGGATTTCTTGAGCACGTGCATCGTCATGTAGCCGGGGTTGGCCTGCAGGAATGCACCGAGTGCAGCACCACCGATGATCATTACCTCGAAAGGCTGGATCAGGGCGGCAATCTTGCCGTGGGAGAGCACGTATCCGCCGAGCACGCTCGCGAATACGACGATGATGCCGATAATTTTAGCCATAGGTAGAAAGGTACTTGTTTAAGTCGGGTTCAAGGTCATATTCGGAAGTTAAAAAATCTCTTCTTCTACTTATCGGCAAAACTGCGCCAGACTATAGCCAGTTCAGGCGAAAAGCCAATTTAGCCCATGCCGGGCGCGTCTACAGTCAGTGAAGATCTCGTCCAGACATGGCTAATGAAACGAACGTCCCACACGTAAAACCGACCACACTCGATGGCTGGGTGAAGCTGCTCGACAGCGTTCGCCTGCCGGTGCCGCAAGATGCCCATGACCGGGTCTGCCGGGCGATTCGCGATGACCGCAGCTCGCTGCGCGACATCGCCGACCTGATGCAGGACAGCCCGGCACTGGCTCTGAGCATCATCCGCGAAGCCAACCGCCACACCCACGGCAACATGACTGCGCCGGCGGAAAACCTCGAAGTGGCGATCAATCGCCTCGGCCTTGGCCGCACCGAAGAACTGCTCGCGCGCCTGCCCGCCGAACCTTCCGCACAGATCCCCCAGGCCCTGCGCCAGTTGCAGATGATCAGCCAGCACGCCACGCAACAGGCCAACGGTTTTTTCGCCAGCCGCCTCGCACGTTTGTGGCAGGACATCCATTGGGGCAGCCTGCTGTTTCTCTCGCCGCTGTGGCCGTTGGCACTGACCTTTCCCCAATTGCTTGAAGAGTGGGAAGTGCGGGTTATCCACAAGGGCGAATCAGCGCGCGTCGTGGAAAAGCAGTTGTTCGGCGTGCGCCTGCTGAAAATCGGCGAAGCGCTGGTCGAAGCCTGGCGTCTGCCGATCTGGGTGCAACAAGGTTATCGGCTGCTGCTGACCGAGCAGCGCGAACTGGTCAAGGTCCTGCGCATTGCCCGCGATGTGGATCATCCGTTGCGCCAGCAAAACCGCCTCGACGACGATCCGACCCTGCGTCGCTGGCTCAATCAGCCGGCCAACACCGTGTTGCTGGCCAACGGTCTGGCACTCTCGGCGCAACAGGCCTGGGACAGTCCGCACAGTGAGCGCTGGCAATTCCTGACCAGCCTCTATCTGCAAATCTCGATGGACGAGGTGCAACAACAGTTGCACCAACAGGCCGCCGTCAGCGCTCGCCATCATTCCATGCCGGATCTGTGGCACCCGGCGGTTTCGCTGCTCTGGCCGTGGGGCACCCGTCGTCTGCCTGCCGGAATGCTGCCGGCTGCGGCGCCATCCGCTGAAGATCTGACCCAGTGGCGCCGGCAATGCGCCGAGCTGCTGGCCGTGCCAAGCCGCTTCACCAATGCCATGAGCCTGACTGTCGCCGCCCGTGACGCGCTGGTCGCCAGCGGCATGCGTCGGGTGATGATCCTGATGGCCGACCGCAGCCACGCCAATCTGCGCGTCCATCAAACCTCGGGGTTGCCGAAGGAAGCCGCTGCGCTCAATTTCGTTGTCAGCCAGAGTTCGGTGCTGCAACGCTTGCTCGCGCAGCAGGCGCAAGTGCGGATCACCCCGGACAACAATGCCCAGTTTTCCGCTCTGCTGCCGCCCTCGCTGCGCACGCTGTTCCGGGGCGAGCACCTGTTCCTGCGTTCACTGGTGAACAACGGCCGGGTGATCATGATCGTGGTCGCCGACCAGGGTGGCGGGCCGTTCGCCGACATCACCGTGCAAGCCTTCGGCAAAACCGCGCAGTGCATCGAGAAAGCCCTGCACAGTTTTAGCCAGCGCGGCCAATGACAGCTACAATCCTTCCCCTTTGTGCTCTGGAGACCTCACATGTCTGATTTCTCTGGCCTGGCCCTGGTGATCGAGCCGAGCGACCTGCTGCCGCGCCTCGAATCCCGCGATCTGATTCTGGTGGATCTGACCAGTGCCGCCCGCTACGCCGAGGGACACATTCCCGGCGCACGTTTTGTTGATCCGAAACGCACCCAGCTGGGTCAGGCGCCGGCTCCGGGCCTGTTGCCGAGCAAAGAGAAACTCGAAGAACTGTTCGGCGAGCTGGGTCATCGCAAGGACGCGGTTTACGTGGTCTATGACGACGAAGGCGGCGGCTGGGCCGGGCGCTTCATCTGGCTGCTCGACGTGATCGGCCATGACAAATACCACTACCTCGACGGCGGTCTGCCGGCGTGGCTGGCGGAAGGCTCGCCGATGTCGATCCAGATTCCTCCAGCGGCGGGCGGCCCGGTTGCCCTGACCCTGCACGAGGAACCCACCGCCACCCGCGAATACCTGCAGAGCCGTCTTGGCGCCGCTGACCTGGCGATCTGGGACGCTCGAGGTCCGCTGGAGTATTCCGGCGAAAAGGTCCTGGCGGCCAAGGGCGGGCACATCCCCGGCGCGGTCAATTTCGAATGGACGGCGGGCATGGATCAGGCGCGCCAGCTGCGCATCCGTACCGACATGCCGCAGATCCTCGAAAACCTCGGGATCACCAAGGACAAAGAAATCATTACCCACTGCCAGACCCATCACCGGTCCGGTTTCACTTATCTGGTGGCCAAGGCCCTCGGTTATCCGCGGGTCAAGGGCTACGCCGGTTCCTGGGGCGAATGGGGCAACCACCCCGACACCCCCGTCGAGCTTTAAGGATTTTTAAGGACAGTCATGAAAGAGCGTTTGTTTATCATCAGCCAGTACCTGCTGCCTCATCACCTGCTGTCGCGCCTGGCCGGCTGCGTCGCCGAGTGCCGCGTGCGCTGGTTCAAGAATGCCTTCACCACCTGGTTCGCCAAGCGTTATCAAGTGGACATGTCGCAGGCGCTGGTTGAAGACGTGACCGCTTACGAGCACTTCAACGCCTTCTTCACCCGCGCGCTGAAAGACGGCGCACGTCCACTGGACCAGACCCCGGGCGCAATCCTCAGCCCGGCCGACGGTGCGATCAGCCAGCTCGGTCCGATCGAACACGGTCGTATCTTCCAGGCCAAGGGCCACAGCTTCAGCGTGCTGGAACTGCTGGGCGGCGACGCGGCCAATGCGGCGCCGTTCATGGGCGGTGAATTCGCGACTGTTTACCTGTCGCCGAAGGACTACCACCGCGTGCACATGCCGCTGGCCGGCACCCTGCGCGAAATGGTCTACATTCCGGGCCGGATCTTCTCGGTCAACCAGACCACCGCGGAAAACGTTCCTGAACTGTTCGCCCGCAACGAGCGCGTGGCGTGCATCTTCGACACCGAGCGCGGGCCGATGGCCGTGGTGCTGGTGGGCGCGATGATCGTGGCATCGATCGAAACCGTATGGGCCGGTTTGGTCACGCCGCCGAAGCGCGAGCTGAAAACCTTCCGTTACGACGAAGCCGCCCGTGCGCCGATTCATCTGGAAAAAGGTGCGGAACTGGGGCGCTTCAAGCTGGGTTCGACCGCGATCGTGCTGTTCGGGCCGGATCAGGTGAAATGGGTTGAAGAACTGAGAGCCGGCTCGCCGGTGCAGATGGGTCAGGCCCTGGCACTGTCCAACCCCTGAACCGGTTGATCCGCCCTTTCGCAAGTCTGCGAAGGGGCGGATACGACCTGGGTGGCGCCGTTACTCTATCTGCCCACGGAAGCCGATCGGCCCTTCGTTGGCGTAGGTATTGGTGCCGCTGAGGTTTTTCCCTCCGTCACTGGACGTGACGCTCAACGCGATAACGTTCTGGTTATCCCGCCCGCCGATCACCCATTTGCCACCTGGGTGCCACGGGGCATCGTTGCCACCCCACTGGTTTTCGACGTTGTACTGGTTCTGGCCAGTGCGCTGAGCCTTGAAGCCAATAGGGCCTTCGCCGGCGTAAGTCATGGTGCCGTTAAAGGTTTTGCCACCGTCGCCGGACTTGATCTCGATCGCGACGACGTTCTGGTTGTCCCGCGCGCCCAGCACCCAGGTTCCACCCGGATGCCAGGGTGCCGAACTACCGCCCCATTGATTTGCCACTGCGTATTTAGACATGAACCTCATCTCCTTGAAGTTTCGGGAGACCTGCCCCGACGTTGACGGCAGGCCGTGCAACCGTGCGTTTCCGATCGCACGTCTGAGAGCCTAGTAGCGCCTGCGGGAATGGCACCAGGCCAGCAGACCAACGGTAAAAAACCCTGACAATCGCCTGCGAAACAGACCACAACTGCTAGAGTTTTTGGCATTGCCCTATTCGCCGCCGGAGCTTGTCACGGCATGAGTGAGCCTCGTTCCCAACCAAAACTGAGCGCCCCGACCCCGACGCAGTTGCGCCTGTCCTTCTGTGAAGCCACCCCGCGCGACCTCAAGCGCTGGATCGCCGACCTGCCGAAAGCAAACATCGGCGAAACCGCGCGCCTGCTGTATCAAGGCTTAGGTGAGCTCAATCAATTGCTGACGCCAAGCGATAATCGCCTGCATCTGCTGGAACTGTTGCGACCCGAGGTTTACTTCGTCTGCCAGCATCTGGAACGGCATTTTCTGCATCAGGCGATCATGCTCGATGAGCGCTCACGCAAGATCAGCAACCTGTGCCAGGCCCTGCAAAGTCAGCTGGCCATCGGTTACAAACAGATCATTCTGCGGATCGCGCCCAAGTATTCCCGGGATCGCGCAGCCCTGGTGAGCGAAGCGCTGCAACGGGCGGCCCATGCGCTGAAAGGGCAACTGGTTCGCGCCACGCAGTTGTACAGCGCCGCACCGGAACAGCTGTGGTTCGAACTGCATCAATTGTTTCGCTGCGCCTGCGAGCTGCAACTGCAACATCGCCGGGTGCGCGACGACCTTGCCAGCCTGACCGCCGAGTTGAGTGTCGAACAGACCTACCTCGCCGCCCTGCTGCTGGGCAGCGCCCGCTGCAATCAGTTGCGGCAGAATCAGATCGCGCGCCTGGCCCAAGTAGTGGAGCCGTGGAGTGCGTGGCTGAAACTGCATCCCGCACATCCGGGCGAGGGGTTGTTCGCGGTTTCGGCAGAGATCGACGCCGGCCCGCGTTACCGCTCCCAATTCCGTAGCGAGCAACAAGCCAGTCTGCTCGGTTTCGATCCGCAACCACTGGTGAACGCCATCGAGGCCCACCTGCTGCATCAGGATGCGACCACGCCGCTGCCCGTGCCGTCCGGCCTGACGCTCGACACCCTGCAACATTTGCACGCCACCTGGGGCGAAGCTGCCGAACGCAGCTTCCAGCGCACCGTCGGCCAGGGCAACCTGACCGTGTGCGTCGGCATGAGCGCCCTGCACTTCTACCTCGGCGGCGAACGCACCTTCAGCGAACTGCTCAAGCACCCCGGCGCCCGTGCAGCGAATTTCAGCCGCGCGGTGGTTCAGGGCGAAAAGGACAGCTGGAGCCAGGCGTTCGATGCCGCGCCGCAGAGCACATCCGATGAATTGTTGCCCTACGAGGAAATTCGTTACGAACCGCTGATCGACGATGAAGACGACGCCGACAGTCCGCCGCATTACCCGACCTACGCCTTGCCGGTGATCAACCACAGCCCCGGCGGTTATTGTCTGGCCTGGCCGAAGGATGTACCCGCCGAATTGCAGGCCGGGGAAATGGTCGGGATTCAGGACAGCCTCAATCAGGGCTGGAGCATTGCCGTGGTGCGCTGGATCCGCCAGGTGCGCGGCGCCGGTACGCAAATGGGCATCGAACTGGTGGCGCCCCATGCGCGGCCGTGCGGTTTGCAACTGGTGCGTTCGCGGGATGATCACAGCCAGTATCTGCGCGGTTTGTTGTTGCCGGAAATCAGTGCGATCGACTTGCCGGCGACGCTGTTGGCGCCACGGCTGCCGTTTCAGGAAGGCAACAAAGTGCTGATCAACACCCAGGGCGAGGAGCACCGCGCCGGGCTGGATCGGCGGGTGGCCAGCACTCACAGTTTCAATCAGTTTGCCTATCGCTCGCTGGAAACCGCCAGGAATGGCGGGAGCGAAGAGGATTTCGACTCGTTGTGGAAATCCCTTTGAGCCAGGACCGCAGCCGAAGGCTGCGATCCTGCGCCGATGTCAGAGCTGCCCGTCGCGATCGCGGAAGCCCAGCAGGTACAGCACGCCATCCAGACCGAGGGTCGAGATCGCCTGCTTCGCCGACTGCTTGACCAGCGGCTTGGCGCGGAACGCCACGCCCAGACCGGCAATCGCCAGCATCGGCAGGTCGTTGGCGCCGTCGCCCACGGCGATGGTCTGCTCCAGACGCAAACCTTCTTTTTCAGCCAGCTGCTTCAGCAGATCAGCCTTGCGCTGGGCATCGACGATCGGCTCGATCGCCACGCCAGTGCACTTGCCGTCGACCACTTCCAGTTCGTTGGCGAACACGTAATCGATGCCGAGTTTGGCCTGCAATTGCTTGGCGAAGTAGGTGAAGCCGCCCGACAGGATCGCGGTCTTGTAGCCCAGACGCTTGAGTTCGGCGAACAGGGTTTCGGCGCCTTCCGTCAGGCGCAGCGAGGCGCCGATCGAATCGAGCACGCTGACATCCAGGCCCTTGAGCAGTGCCAGACGCTCCTTGAAGCTGGCGCGGAAGTCCAGCTCGCCGGCCATTGCCCGCTCGGTGATTTGCGAAACCTGATCGCCGACGCCGGCGGCCTTGGCCAGTTCGTCGATGACCTCGGCTTCGATCAGGGTCGAGTCCATGTCGAACACCGCCAGACGACGGTTGCGACGGAACAGCGAATCTTCCTGGAAGGCGATGTCGACGTTCAGCTCCTGAGCCACGCTGAGGAATTCGGCGCGCAGGGCCTGCGGGTCGGCCGCTTCACCGCGTACGGAGAATTCGATGCAGCCCTTGCCCTTGTCAGCCGGGGTGTCCAGCGGCATACGACCCGACAGACGGTCGATATGGTCGATGTTCAGGCCGTATTTGGCGGTGATCGAGCTCACGGCCTGCAACTGGCCAGCGGTGACCTTGCGGGTCAACAGAGTAACGATATGACGCTTCTTGCCCTGATTGCCCACCCATTGCTGGTAATCCTCTTCGGACACCGGGGTGAAACGCACCTGCTGGTCGAGCTCATAGCCCTTGAACAGGATGTCCTTGAGCACCGACTTGCCTTGCTCGGAATCGGGGATTTCCACGAGGATGCCGAACGACAGCATGTCGTGGATCACCGCCTGACCGATGTCGAGGATATTCACACCACCCTGGGCCAGAACACCGGTAATGGCCGCCGTCAGACCCGGACGGTCGACTCCCGTGATGTTAATCAGGACGATTTCGCGCAACGCGCACCCCCGCAACTGGAAAAAAACCGCATTCTACCCACTTTCAGTGACCATCGGGCACCGCCAGCGCTTTGCCGGTCTAGGGCCTGTCGCTATACTGCGCGTCAACTTCACGGACAAAAGAGCCGAGCTCAGTGAACCGGCCCACGCCAGTTAAAACCGATAACTTCTTCCTGCTGATCTTCCGTGCACTGCGCCACCGCCGTGTACCGATTGCATTGCGCATTGCCAGCCATAACGTGATCCTGGTCGCCCTGGCCCTGGTGATCTATGCCTGCGTGATGGGCCTGCAGTTCAAGCAGGCCATGCACGAGCAGGCTGATGCGCTGGGCGAAAGCCTGACCACGCAGACCGCCACCTCCGCCACCGAGCTGCTGGTGTCCAACGACATCCTCAGCCTCAACGTGCTGCTCAACAACCTGACCAAGAACAAGCTGGTGGCCCACGCCGCCATCTACAGCGTGGACAACCGCATCCTCGCCGAGTCCGGTCAGCGGCCCAAGCACGGCCTGCTGGGCGAAGCCGAGGGCATGTACGAGAGCAAGATCACTTTCCAGGACGTGACCGCCGGGCAACTGCGCATCAGCCTGGACATGGATCAGTTCCAGCAGCCGATGACCATCAGCCTGCAAAGCATGGGTATCCTGAGTGCGATCCTGCTGGCACTGTCACTGGCCCTGAGCCTGCGTCTGGGCCGGCACATTTCCACGCCGCTGCTGCAACTGCGCGTGTGGTTGCGCCGTATCGACGAATACACGCCGGGTATCGAACGTCAGGACGAGATCGGCGATCTTGCCCGCCAGTTGCACGCCAACTACGCCCCGGAGCCGGCCGAACCGGAGCCTGAGGCGGAACCCGAGTTCGAGGACGACGAGCCGGAATTCGAAGTGCGCAACCTGCGTGATCCGAGCTTCGACGAGAGCCGCCCGATGGCCGCGCAGAAGCCTGCGCCACGCCATGTGGTCAGCACCGTTGAAGACGACGATGACGAAGATCCGTTCGCCGATCTGCGTGACGAGTCGCTGGACGAAGCAGCACAACCGGCAGTGCGCCGACCGACCCCGAGCGTGCCGCAACACACGGCGGTGCTGGCGGTACAACTGGGCTCGCAGGAACAACTGCGCCGTTTGCCGCGCGCACGTCTGGAAGAGTTGCAGGATCGCTATCGCGACTGCCTGGAGCAGGCTGCTTCGCTGTACCAGGGCGAAATCGAAACACTGAACGACGGCAGCACCCTGATGCTGTTCCACACCGAAGACAGCGGCGACGATTACCTGACCAACGCCATCTGCTGCGGCGAGCTGCTGCGGGCGCTGGGCCACCAGTTGCAGATCGAAGTCGCCGACAGCGGCATCACCCTGCAATTGCAGCTGGGCCTGACACTTGGCGACGAGCTGTTCGGCCTGAGCCAGATCGACCTGTTGCTGACCGACTCCGCCCAGGACGCCCTGGCTCTGTCGCAACACAGCCGCAACCTGCTGCTGGTGGAGCGCAAGATCGGTGACGACGCGCTGATTCGCCAGCGTGCGCGGATCCGCCCGATTGCCAGCCCTGAGGGGGCTTGCTGTGTGGAGCGGTTGATGGAGCCTTATCCGTCGATGCTTGAGCGGCAGCTGGCGCGGATGCATGAGCGTCGGGCCTGAGGCCTTGCCCTTGATGTGAAGAAGCCCGCAGACGAGTGATTGTCTGCGGGCTTTTTGTTTGTGGCGTTATTGTGATATCACCCGTCGTCAAACAGCCCCTCACCCTAGCCCTCTCCCAGAGGGGAGAGGGGACTGACTGAGGTGTATAACGCTATCCGTCGACCTGAAAATTTGAGTCGATTATGGATTCACAGCCGAGCTTTCAAGTCGGCGTACCTCCCGAATATCCCCCAATCAGTCCCCTCTCCCTCCGGGCGGTCCGACGTTTCGGGAGGGTTAGGGTGAGGGGCTTTTCGAGTCGGACACCAATGCATGTCCCACCAACGCCCAGACACGACAAAGCCGCACAAGGCGGGCTCTGTCCTGACTCGATCCAGCCTTAGAAGCGAAACACTTCCATATCCGTACGAATCGGCGAAGCCATCGGTATCTTCGGCTGCTTCTCGGCTTCCGCCGCCGGTGCTGCCGGTTTCGGTGCCGGTTTGCGCGGCGCTTCGGCGACCGGTGGCTGATTGGCCAACGGCTTGAGCGCTACCGACAACTGCTCGGCCAGACGCTGCAACAACACGCCTTGCGCCTGCACCTGCGCGGCGGTGGTGCCGGCATGCTGCTCTTGCAGATGGACGATGCGGTTATCGCGCACCTGGCCACGGCGGTCGATCAGACGCCATTGCGCATCGAGGATCGCCGGTTGCGATTGACCAGAATCCAGACGCGTAATGGTCAACAGCACCTGCACATCCGGGGTGAAGCCCACAGTGGCCGGCGCCAGCACGACGCGCTGACTGTCCAGATGCCCGGCAACCTGACGCAACAGCAACTGATCGATGTCCGACGAAAGGCTTCCGGCCCAGCGACCATCGGTCGAAGCTTGGAGGCTGCCATCCGGTTGACGCTGCAACAGGGTTTCCCGTTGCAGGTAATCGGCAACGATCACAGGGCCCAGCAAAACTGCCATGCCCGCGCTTTGCGCAGGCTGGGCCGGACTTCCGCTGTCCAGCTGATACAGCGACACCGGCTGGTGAACGCTGCAACCCGCCAGGCCAAGAACGCCGGCGAGCAGGAAAATAAGGGGGCGCAGAGAAGTCATCATCCCGTCCAGGTGGCCGCCACAAGGCTGACCACAGTGAAAATACTCAATAAATATGAAGAACGCTCGGCCACGCCGGCGCTTGGAAAGGCCATATCATCCGTGAATATGCGTTCCGACTCCAGCGCCAAAGCGCCGATCTACGGGTTAAATCGTAGATCCGGCGCTCTAGGACGCTTAATTGAGGTTTTCGACGAGCAGCGCATCCACCCGCTGGAAGCCACGTGGCAGTTTGTTACCACGACGACCACGTTCACCTTTGTAGTGTTCGAGGTCGTCGGCTTTCAGCGACAAGGTACGTTTTCCGGCCTGCAGCACCAAGGTGGCGCCTTCCGGAAGAACGGCGATGTCCGTGACATATTCTTCGCGACTGGCCACACGCTCACCGGAAATACCGATGATCTTGTTGCCTTTGCCCTTCCCTAATTGTGGCAGATCGCTGATCTTGAAGATCAACAGGCGACCCTCGGTCGTCACCGAGGCCAGCCAGTTGTGCTCGCGGTCGGCGACCGGACGCGGCGCAATCACCTTGGCGTTGTTCGGCAGGCTCAACAGGGCCTTGCCGGCCTTGTTCTTGGCTTGCAGGTCTTCGCCTTTCACCACAAAACCGTAGCCGGCGTCGGAGGCGATCACGTACAGCGAGTCCTCTTCAGGCATCAGCACGCATTCGAACGTGGCGCCCGGCGGCGGCGTCAGACGGCCGGTCAACGGCTCGCCCTGGCCCCGTGCCGATGGCAGGGTGTGGGTGGCCAGCGAGTAACTGCGGCCCGTGGAGTCGATGACCACCGCCGACTGGTTCGAACGCCCCGCCGCCGAGGTCTTGAAGCCGTCCCCGGCTTTGTACGACAGGCCGGTGGCGTCGATCTCGTGGCCTTTGGCCGAACGGATCCAGCCTTTTTCCGACAGTACGACGGTGACTTTCTCGTTCGGCAGCAGATCGTGTTCGGTCAGCGCCTTGGCTTCGGCACGCTCGACGATTGGCGACCGACGGTCATCGCCGTAGGTTTCAGCGTCTTTCAACAGCTCGGTGCGAACCAGCTTCTTCAGCTTGGCTTCGCTGCCCAGCAAGGCTTGCAGCTTGGCTTGTTCCTTGAGCAGTTCGTCCTGCTCGTCGCGCAGCTTCATCTCTTCCAGTCGCGCCAACTGACGCAGGCGGGTGTCGAGGATGTAGTCGGCCTGGATCTCGCTGAGGGCAAAACGCTCGATCAGCTTGGCTTTCGGGTGTTCCTCGGTGCGGATGATGTGGATCACTTCATCCAGGTTGAGGTAGGCGATCAGCAAACCGTCCAACAGGTGCAGGCGACGCTCGACCTTGTCGAGGCGGAATTGCAGGCGGCGACGCACGGTCAGCACGCGGAATTCCAGCCACTCCACCAGCAGCGCACGGAGGTTTTTCAGCTGCGGCTTGCCGTCCAGACCGATGATGTTGACGTTGACCCGATAGGTCGACTCCAGCTCGGTGCTGGCGAACAGGTGCTGCATCAGCGCTTCGTGATCGACGCGGCTGTTGACCGGAATGATCACGATGCGGCACGGGTTCTCGTGGTCGGATTCGTCGCGAAGATCGGCGATCTGCGGCGCTTTCGACGGTTTGGCCTGCATCAGCGCAGCGATCTGTTCCAGCACCTTGGCCCCGGAGACCTGATGCGGCAGCGCGGTGACGATGATGTCACCGTCCTCGACGTGGTACACGGCGCGCATGCGCACCGAGCCCTTGCCGGTTTCGTACATTTTCAACAGGTCGGCGCGTGGGGTGATGATTTCCGCTTCGGTCGGGTAGTCCGGGCCCTTAATGTGCTCGCAGAGCTGTTCGACCGTGGCTTTCGGCTCATCGAGCAGGCGCACGCACGCGGTCGCGACTTCGCGCAGGTTGTGCGGCGGTACGTCGGTGGCCATACCCACGGCGATGCCGGTGGTGCCGTTGAGCAGGATATTCGGCAAACGTGCCGGCAACACCAGCGGTTCCTGCAGGGTGCCGTCGAAGTTCGGGCCCCAGTCTGCGGTGCCCTGGCCCAGTTCGCTGAGCAGCACTTCGGAATAACGCGACAGCCGCGCTTCGGTGTAACGCATGGCGGCGAAGGATTTCGGATCGTCCGGCGCACCCCAGTTACCCTGGCCGTCCACCAGCGTGTAGCGATAGCTGAACGGCTGGGCCATCAGCACCATCGCTTCATAGCACGCCGAGTCGCCGTGCGGGTGGAACTTGCCGAGCACGTCGCCGACGGTACGCGCCGACTTCTTGTGCTTGGAATCGGCATCCAGCCCCAGCTCGCTCATGGCATAGACGATACGCCGCTGTACTGGTTTCAGACCGTCGCCGATATGCGGCAGGGCACGGTCCATGATCACGTACATGGAGTAGTTGAGGTAGGCATTTTCGGTGAAGTCAGCCAGCGACCGGCGTTCTACGCCATCTAAGCTGTCTGCAAGGTTATCGCTCATGCGGGCCTCATCGGTTCGTTGTCTGGCGCAGCAGCATGGTGCCGCCGCGCTGAGTAAATTCAAGTTTGTTCAGGGCGCTCATGCCGAGCAGCACCTGATCGCCATGCAGCCCCGGCGCCACCAGTGCGCGGACGTCCCGCAGCACGATGTCGCCCAGTTGCAGGCGGTCGATACGGGTGCGATAGCCCTGGCTCAGGCCATTGGCCGTGCTCAGGGTCACACCGAAACCTTCTTCCAGCCGAAGGTTTTCCGCCACCTCGGCCGGGATTGCCACGTCGGTCGCGCCGGTGTCGAGCATGAACTCCACCGGCCGACCGTTGATCAGGCCGCTGGCGACAAAATGTCCCTGGGCGTTGCCGATCAATTTCACTTCGATAAAGCCGTTGCCCTGCAGCGAAGCCACTTCCGCATTGGGATTACGCTGGCGTTCTTCCCACTGGCCGAAAAACCGCGTGGCCAGAAACAGCGCCGCGCACCACGCCAGAATCATCAGCACCCGACCGGCGCGTTTGCCCGGCGGTTGCTGGCTCATGGCTTGGCGCTCCAGCCACCCTCGGGCGCGGCGAAACGCCAGATGATCGGGCGAACCTCGCCATCGGCGCGCGGGCCGAAATTGTTGTCGACGCCGATCCAGGCGCCTTGAGCATCGACCACCAGCGCCTCTTCCAGGCCGAAGTTCTGTGAATAACGCCGATTGGCCTGCAACAGCTCGGCCGCATACGACCAGCAGAGCTCGACCTTGGCCGTCTGCGCATCGCGACGACAGATCTGGTACGCGTTGCGCTCAAGGGTAAACAGCTTCCCGTTGAACAGGGAGATATCGGAAAAATCCCGATTGACCGGACGCGCTTTCGGGAACTGCGGCGGTTGCATTTCCATGCCGCCTTCACTGAGCAGCACGCAGCGACCGTCACAATCCCACACCGTCTGCTGGCGTTTGATCAGCAACAAACCGCGACTTTGCCGCTCGGCAGCCAGCCACATCTGATCGCCCGCCGGACTGATCGCCAGACCTTCAAATATCGCGTTGAACTGCAGCAACATGCCACTGGCCCGCGCCTCGCGCACCATCATCGGCGAGATTTTCAGCCACGACGACGGCCCCTGCGGCGGTACTTGCAGCACGGCCGCGTGGGCTTCGCTGACGATGTAGCGGTTACCGGCGCTATCACAGCTGATGCCTTCGAAATCCAGATCGCCGCCACGAATGAACGACGCCGCCCAGGTGCGCGAACTGATGCCCCACGGCAAGCCGCTGTCCGGCACTTTCGGCGGATCGATGCGCACGGCCGTGGCCTGCCAGACCCGGTCGCGGATATCGAGACGGTAGATCTGATCATCGTCGCGGTCCGAAACCGTCCACAGGTCATTACCGCACAAGGCCAGCCCCGACAGATTGCCGCCGCGCATGCCTTCGACCGGGTGTTCGGCGAGCACGCGCAATTCTTGCACAGGCTCTGCCGACACCGTCATCGAACCCAGCAGCAACGCACCCGCCAAGATCCAGCCAAACCGCATCAGGCCAGAACCTCGGCAAGGTTGCCCTTGGATTCGAGCCAGGTCTTGCGGTCGCCGGCGCGTTTCTTCGCCAGCAGCATGTCCATCATTTCCGAGGTCTGGGCGAAGTCGTCCCCGAGGGTCAACTGCACCAGACGCCGGGTGTTCGGGTCCATGGTGGTTTCGCGCAGTTGCGGCGGGTTCATTTCACCCAGGCCTTTGAATCGGGTGACCTGTGGCTTGCCGCGTTTCTTCTCGGCCACCAGACGGTCGAGGATCCCGTCGCGCTCGGCTTCGTCGAGGGCGTAGTAAATCTCTTTGCCCAGATCGATGCGGTACAGCGGCGGCATCGCCACGTAGACGTGACCGGCATCCACCAGCGGGCGGAAAT
Organism: Pseudomonas sp. GW456-12-10-14-LB2; assembly: GCF_002884345.1. Lineage (NCBI taxonomy): Bacteria > Pseudomonadati > Pseudomonadota > Gammaproteobacteria > Pseudomonadales > Pseudomonadaceae > Pseudomonas > Pseudomonas sp. GW456-12-10-14-LB2. The sequence continues at coordinate 65,380 of NZ_POHV01000005.1, read as the reverse complement.
GCTGGACGAACAGGGCGCAGAGTAAGGTCGCGATGTGCAGACCGTCGGAGTCGGCGTCGGCGAGGATGCAGATCTTGCCGTAGCGCAGCTGGCTCATGTCCTCGGCGCCCGGATCGACACCGATGGCTACGGCGATGTTGTGCACTTCCTGGCTGGCCAGCACTTCGCTGCCGTCGACTTCCCAAGTGTTGAGGATCTTGCCGCGCAACGGCAGGATCGCCTGGAATTCCTTGTCCCGCGCCTGCTTGGCAGAACCGCCGGCGGAATCACCTTCCACCAGGAACAGCTCGGAACGCATCGGATCCTGCCCGGCGCAATCGGCCAGTTTGCCCGGCAACGCCGGCCCCTGGGTGATGCGCTTGCGCTCGACTTTCTTGCTGGCCTTCAGGCGACGGCCGGCGTTGCTGATTGCCAGTTCGGCCAGCGCCAGACCGGTTTCCGGGTTGGCATTGAGCCACAGGCTGAACGCGTCCTTGACCACACCGGAAACGAAAGCCGCTGCTTCACGAGACGACAGACGCTCCTTGGTCTGGCCGGAGAATTGCGGCTCCTGCATCTTCATCGACAGGACGAAAGCAATGCGCTCCCAAACGTCTTCCGGCGCCAGCTTCACGCCACGCGGCAGCAGACTGCGGAATTCGCAGAACTCGCGCATCGCATCAAGCAGGCCCTGACGCAGACCGTTGACGTGGGTGCCGCCCTGCTCCGTCGGGATCAGGTTGACGTAGCTTTCAGTGACCGAGGTGCCACCTTCCGGCAGCCACAGCAAGGCCCACTCGACCGCTTCCTTGGTACCGGCCAGGTTGCCGCAGAACGGCGCGTCCGGCAGGCGCTCGAATTCGCTGACCGCGTCCACCAGGTAGGAACGCAGGCCATCTTCGTAATGCCACTCGACCTTCTCGCCAGTGCCTTTGTCTTCGAAACTGATCAGCAGCCCCGGGCACAGAACGGCCTTGGCCTTGAGCACGTGCTTGAGGCGGCTGATGGAGAATTTCGGCGAATCGAAGTATTTCGGATCCGGCGCGAAGTACACGCTGGTCCCGGTATTGCGCTTGCCGACAGTGCCGATCACTTGCAGATCGGTGGCCTTGAAGCCGTCGGCGAAGGTCATTTCATATTCGTTGCCGTCACGCTTGACCCGCACCCGTACCTGGGTCGACAAGGCGTTGACCACGGAAATACCCACCCCGTGCAGACCGCCGGAGAACTGGTAGTTCTTGTTGGAAAACTTGCCGCCCGCATGGAGCTTGGTGAGGATCAGCTCGACGCCCGACACACCCTCTTCCGGATGGATGTCGACCGGCATGCCACGGCCGTCGTCGCAGACTTCCAGCGAATGATCGGCATGGAGGATGACCTGGATCGATTTGGCGTGGCCGGCCAAGGCTTCGTCGACGCTGTTGTCGATGACTTCCTGGGCAAGGTGGTTCGGCCGACTGGTGTCGGTGTACATGCCGGGGCGCTTGCGCACCGGGTCGAGGCCCGAGAGGACTTCGATGGCGTCGGCGTTATAGGAGCTAGCGCTGGGAGTGGCCATAGGGTCTCGTCGTCAGTGATTCAATGAAAATGGGGCAAGACTTCACAGTGCGGTGAAATCGATTGCCTGATAGGTATCGGCACCAATCCCGGCAAAGCTGAGCAATGCCGGCAATTGTGTAACAAATCCCTGGAAACTGTGGTCGCCGCCGGCCTGAATGCGCAAGGCGCAGGCCCGGTAATACTGCTGGGCAAGGCGATAATCCAGCGTTTCATCCCCGGTCTGCAACCATACCTGATAACGCTGCGGATCCTGCGGCGCCGGCACTTCCAGCTCGGCCAGGGCCGTCACGTGGTCGTGGGTCAGCTCCCAGGTTTCGTCGGTGTACAGGTTTTTCTGGGTGCCCAGGTATCCGTCGAACATCCGGTGCGGACTGACGGCCGGGTTGACCAGCAAGGCTTTCAAGCCATGGCGCTCGGCCAGGTGAGTCGCATAGTAGCCGCCGAGCGAGCTTCCCACCAGCAATGGCCGGCCGAGTTCGGCGATTGCCTGTTCCAGCTGACCGATGGCTTCGCGCGGGTGGTGATGCAGCGCCGGCACACGCAGTTGATCGCTCAAACCCAGCCGCTCCATCACCTCGACCAGCTGACAGGCCTTTTTCGAGGCCGGCGCACTGTTGAAACCATGGATATAGAGAATCGAACCGGACATTTGAGCTCCCTGGGCGTCGGCTGAAGAAAGCGGAGTTTACAGGGAGTCGAGGGGTGTTGGGCCAGCACCCGAGGAAATCAGCGCTGCGCCCTTTGATCAGTAACCGTCGGAGCCGTAATCAACGGTGAACCGGAAATCGGTGACACGCTCCACGCCCGTCTCAATCCGACCATCTGGCAACAAGCGCAACCAGCGATACCCCGGTGCCTGCTCGCCGACCTTGAAGTCTTCACTGCCCGGCTCGAACTGGATGCAGGTCGACGGCGATGCCATCAGCCTTACGCCGTTGCGCTCGCGGTCGATCTCCTGATGCACATGCCCCCACAGCACGGCACGGGCCTGCGGGAAACGATCGAGCACCTCGAAAAAGGCTTCCGGATTGCGCAAGCCGATCGGCTCCATCCAGGCGCAATCGATCGACATCGGGTGATGGTGAAAGCACACCAGATGATGGCGATCCGGCGCTTCGCTCAGGGCGCGGGCGAGCAGTTGCAGTTGATCATCCTGCAAATACCCCGGCACCGATCCGGGCACCGCCGAATCGAGCAGGGTCACGCGCCAGTTGCCGACGTCCACCACGGACTCCAGCAGCGCACTCTTCACAGTCGCCTGAGCCATGATCTGTGGCTCGTCGTGGTTGCCGGGAATCCAGCGGGCCGGCGCGTCGATCTGCGCCGTCATCTGCCGGAATTGCTGGTAGGACTCCAGCGTACCGTCCTGGGACAGGTCGCCGCTGGCGACAATCAGGTCGATCCGCGGTTGCTGTTCGAGCACCAGCTCGATGACTTTTTGCAGGCTCTCGCGGGTGTTCATGCCCAGCAGCGTTCCATCCGCCTCGGCGAACAGATGACTGTCAGAGAGTTGCACCAGCAACGCCGTGTCGGCGGTGGTCAAAGTCGATACGCTCGGCAAGGCGTTCTCCCCCGGGATCGCGGGACTGGATAGGTGCGGCAATTATGCGGGGGGACAGCGCAAAGAGAAACCGGCGAACCGGACGCAGTTCACAACTTGCGGTGGTTATCGGACCGCCGCGTATTCGTGTCCGCACGCCAGGCAATGACTCAGCCACTCGCCCAGGAACAGATTGAGCTGGGCCTTCTCGTCCGGCTGATGCATGGCCGCATTCGGGTAAGGATAGACGCCGCGAAACCGTCGCGCATGCTCGGCGCTGATCACCTCGGCCATGCGTGCGTCGTGATAGACCTGCACTTCCAGTTGCGGCACCGGCAGCCACGGCAGGCTGTGTTCCTGACGCACCTGCAGGGTCGTGGTGTAAGGACAGGCCTGCAGCACTTCCAGGGTCAGTACGCCGAGCATCTGGTCGCCCTGGGTCACGGCGATACGCCGGGCCTCGGGGTCGCTGCGCATGTCCGGCAACAGTCGCATCAGGCGCGCGTAGTTCGCCTCGCACGCGGCTTGCAGGCCCACGAGGTCGACGCGGTAGCGATCGCGCAGCTTGTTTACGACCATAGCCCCCTCACTTCGGCGCGATTGAGCGCCAGCCACTGCAAGGCGATGATGCTCGCCGCATTGGCAATCCGTCCGTCACGTACGGCCTGCAGGGCATCTTCAAAAGCCCAGACCGTGACGCGAATATCTTCAGCTTCTTCCTCCAGCCCATGCAGGCCGCCCGCGCCTTCGGTGCTGCAACGCCCCAGATACAAATGCACGAATTCGTTGCTGCCGCCCGGCGATGGAAAGTATTTGGTCATCGGCCACAGGGCCTTGATGTCCAGCCCAGCTTCCTCCTGTGCCTCGCGGTGAGCAACTTCTTCCGGCTGTTCGTCCTTGTCGATCAGACCGGCGACCAGCTCCACCAGCCACGGGTTATCGGCCTTGCCCATCGCGCCGACGCGAAACTGCTCGATCAGCACCACTTCATCGCGCTGCGGGTCGTAGGGCAGCATGCACACGGCATCGTGGCGCACGAACACTTCACGATTGATTTCGCGGCTCATGCCACCGGCGAACAGTTCGTGGCGCAAGTGCAGACGGTCGAGCTTGTAGAAGCCCTTGTAGCACTGCTCGCGTCGCACGATATCGACGGCGGACGGAATGGCTTTGGCAAAATCGGTCATGAGCATCCTCTTTACTGCAAATCCAATACGAGGCGCCTTACCTGCGACCTCGACTTCGCGCCATCCTAACGCGCCGGTGACGTTTGATGCAGCCCCTTTACTGTCAGCGGGATGGACGGTGGAGGCGAAACCCACTCTAATTAGCTTAGTGGCGAACTGACCGCTTCGTTGAGAGTCGAAGCGGTAACTTTTTGCCTTCCCCTGCTTCAGAAAGGACGCCCATGTCGCTTTTCAAAATCGCCTCCGTGGCCGCCATCGCCCTGACCCTGGGCGCCTGCGCCAGCCTGTTCCAGCCCAACTACCGCACGCCGCTGGAAACCACCCGCGACGCCTCGGAAACGCTTAAACCGGGCTGTTCCAACCCGGACTGCCCGCTGGTGAACATCGATACGTTGCGCTTCCCGGCAGAACCGGCGCTGGACGGCATCATCGAAAAACGCCTGCTGCAGATGACCCGCACCGCACCGAACGCCCCGGTGGCGCCGACGCTGGCAGCGTATCGCGAGCAGTTCCTGGCCAACGCCGGCCCGCGCAACAGCAGCTATTTGCAGGCGAAAGTACGCGAGCAGCATGACGGTCTGGTGATCATCGAAACGTCGAGCTACCTGGACATCGGCGGCGCCCATGGCACACCGGGCCGCGGTTTCATCAACTATTCGCGTCAGCAGCACAAGGTACTGACCCTGGCGGATATGTTGCTGCCAGGTCAGGAAGAGGCATTCTGGAAAGCCGCGCAAGTGGCGCACAACAGCTGGCTGATCAGCACCAAGCTCGATCAGGAACCGGAGTTCGTGAAGAGCTGGCCATTCGTTAAAACCCCGAACGTGGCGCTGACCTACGGCGGCGTGATCCTCAAGTACGACGTGACCACCATCGCGCCTTATGCGCTGGGCCACGTCGAACTGAAGATCCCTTACCCGCGCCTGAACGGCATTCTCAAGCCCGAGCTGTTTCCCGGCCGTAACTGAAAGCCCGACCGAGCACCAGTTGCAGCAGCCCTGCCAGCACCAGCGCCGGCAGGGTCGCGCCGACATCCGGATACAGATTGGCCAGCAAGTGATAGGTGCTGATGCCACCCAGCCAGGCCAATAGTGCCGGCCAGCGCAACGCGGCCGACGCCACCTGGGCACTGCGCTTGCGCAGGATGAAGTGATCCACCAGCACCACGCCGAACAGCGGCGCGAACACCGAACCGATCAACAGCAGGAAGTTCTGGTATTGCGCCAGTGGCGCGAGCAAGGCGATCAGGGTGCAGATCACACCGATGGCCAACGCCAGATGCTCGACTTTCAGACGCAACAGAATCCCGCTGGAAACCGCTGCCGAGTGAATGTCGGCGAAAGCGTTTTCCGACTCGTCCAGCAGAATCAGCAGCAGCGGAATCCCGAGGCCTGCACCGGCCAGCGCCAACAGCAGCGCGTTGACTTCACCGCTCGGCGCGAAGGCCAGGGTGTAGGCGACGCCGAGGCTCATCAGCCAGAAGTTGCCGATGAAGAAACCGATCGCCGTACCGCCGAACACGTTCTTCGCCTTCTTGCCGAAACGCGAGTAGTCGGCAATCAGTGGCAGCCACGACAGCGGCATCGCAATCGCAATGTCGAAGCCCACGGCGAGCGACATCGAGCCATCCCCGGCCTGTGCCCACAAGGCGGCAAGATCGGCCTTGGCGAACAGGTTCCAGGTCAGCCAGATGCACGCGGCCAGAATCAGCCAGATGCCCCATTTGCGCAGGATCTTGCGCACGAACGTCAACGGCCCGCTGATCGCGAGCAAGGTCGCCAATGCACCGAAGCACAGCGTCCACAGCATCGGACTGGCCCACAGCGAGCCTTCGCTGAACGCACGGGTGCCGAGCAGGCTGGTCGCATCGCGCATGACGATGATTTCGAACGAGCCCCATCCGATCAATTGCAGCAGGTTGAGCAACGCCGGCAGGCTCGCGCCTTTGCTGCCGAGGCTGAGTTTCAGCGCAGCCATCGACGACAGGCCGGTGTCGCTGCCGATCACGCCGACGGCAGCCAGCAACAGGACACCGACCAGGGTGCCGAGGAAGATCGCCAGCAGCGATCCCGACAGGCCCAGCCCCGGCGCCAGCAGCGCACCGGTCTGCAAGACCATCAGGCCGATGCCGAGGGAAAACCATAGGGAAAACAGATCGCGACCGCCGAACACACGCTGATTGGCGGGCACGGCGAGGTCGGGGGAATAAGTACCGGGTTGAATGCTCAAGGACGTTTCTCACAGAGAAGCAGAAAAAAGCTGCAAGCTGCAAGCTACAAGTCAGAAGCGATATGCGGACTGCTTCTCCTCTTGTAGCTTGTAGCTTGCCGCTCGTGGCTAGACTTTCTTGTACAGCTGACTGCCTTCCTTCTTGAACCGCTCGGCCTGTTCCGCCAGGCCCTGGGCGACGTCCACGTCGACCGCGTCGATCCGCTGGTTGGCCGCGTATTCGCGGACTTCCTGAGTGATCTTCATCGAGCAGAATTTCGGCCCGCACATCGAACAGAAATGCGCGACCTTCGCCGAGTCCTTCGGCAGGGTTTCATCGTGATACGAACGGGCGGTGTCCGGGTCCAGACCGAGGTTGAACTGGTCTTCCCAGCGGAATTCGAAACGCGCCTTGCTCAAGGCGTTGTCGCGGATCTGCGCGCCCGGATGTCCCTTGGCCAGGTCCGCGGCGTGAGCGGCGATCTTGTAGGTGATGATCCCGGTCTTCACGTCATCCTTGTTCGGCAGACCCAGGTGCTCCTTCGGCGTCACGTAGCAGAGCATCGCGCAACCGAACCAGCCGATCATCGCCGCACCGATACCCGAGGTGATGTGGTCGTAACCCGGTGCGATGTCGGTGGTCAGCGGGCCGAGGGTGTAGAACGGCGCCTCGTCGCAGCATTCCAGCTGCTTGTCCATGTTCTCTTTGATCAACTGCATCGGCACGTGGCCCGGGCCTTCGATCATGCATTGCACGTCGTGCTTCCAGGCGATCTTGGTCAGCTCGCCGAGGGTTTCCAGTTCGCCGAACTGCGCTTCGTCGTTGGCGTCGGCAATCGAGCCCGGACGCAGGCCGTCGCCCAGCGAGAAGCTGACATCGTAGGCCTTCATGATTTCGCAGATTTCGTCGAAGTGGGTGTAGAGGAAGTTCTCTTTGTGGTGCGCCAGGCACCACTTGGCCATGATCGAACCGCCACGGGACACAATGCCGGTCACGCGTTTGGCGGTCAGCGGCACGTAGCGCAGCAACACGCCGGCGTGGATGGTGAAGTAGTCGACGCCCTGCTCGGCCTGCTCGATCAGCGTGTCGCGGAACAGCTCCCAGGTCAGGTCTTCGGCGACGCCATTCACTTTTTCCAGTGCCTGATAAATCGGCACGGTGCCGATCGGAACCGGCGAGTTGCGGATGATCCACTCGCGGGTTTCGTGAATGTGTTTGCCGGTGGACAAGTCCATCACGGTGTCCGAGCCCCAGCGAATGCCCCAGGTCAGTTTCGCCACTTCTTCTTCGATGGACGAACCCAGCGCGCTGTTGCCGATGTTGCCGTTGATCTTCACCAGGAAGTTACGGCCGATGATCATCGGTTCCAGTTCGACGTGGTTGATGTTGGCCGGAATGATCGCGCGGCCACGGGCGATTTCTTCGCGGACGAATTCAGGGGTGATTTCTTTCGGGATGCTCGCGCCGAAGCTGTGGCCGGCGTGCTGCTGCTTCAACAGACCGGCAGCGCGGGCCTCTTGCAGCTTCATGTTTTCGCGGATGGCGACGTATTCCATCTCGGCGGTGATGATGCCTTTGCGCGCGTAGTGCATCTGGCTGACGTTGGCCCCGGCCTTGGCGCGGCGCGGGTTGTTGACGTGGGCGAAACGCAGTTTGGTCAGCTCCGGATCGGCCAGGCGCTCCTGACCGAAATTCGAACTCAGGCCTGGCAGGCGCTCGGTGTCGCCACGGTCATCGATCCACGCCGAACGCACGTCGCCCAGACCTTTGCGCACGTCGATCACCACGTTCGGATCGGTGTACGGGCCCGAGGTGTCGTAGACGGTGACCGGCGCGTTGATTTCGCCGCCGAAGTCGGTCGGGGTCACATCAAGGGTGATTTCGCGCATCGGCACGCGGATGTCCGGGCGGGAGCCCTGAACGTAGATTTTTTGCGAACGGGTGAATGGTTGAACCGACTGCTCGTCGACCTTGGCCGAGTCACTCAGGTTGATCGCGTTTTTAGATTTTGTAGTCATCACGGGCTCTCCAGACAGCATCCAGGCAGTGGATTGTCGGAGCAGAACCTGAAAGGCACGGACGCACCAGGACTGGTGCTGTGCATCGTCGTCGAGCGTTCGATTGTCGAACAATATCCCGGACGAAGCACAAGAGGACTCGCCGGGTGACGAGAAATCTTGTTCCCTACGCAGGCGCTAACCTGATCAGGTTCAACGGGATCCGAAATTATTCGATCTCAGCCTCATAGCAAGGCACCCCGACAAGAACCCGGCCAGTCTAGACACAACCGGCAAAGAACGCCAACACCGCGGTAAACACCATGATGAATGGCGCAATTGGCAGATTGTTGCCTGCCGCCTGCGCTACTACACTCGCTACGCCATGCTGCGCCTTGACGCTGCATGGGCCGCGCCTTACCTTTGGCGCCCGGATTACTTCCATAATATTCATGCTAGGGATCGCCTCATGCTGCGCAAACTCTCACTGGCTGTCGCCGTGTCTTGTGCGTCCACCGCAACGGCCTGGGCAGCAGAAGCGCCTTTATCGACCAGGACCGATCTGGTCAGCGTCTATCAGGAAGCCGTCGACAACAACGCCGACCTGGCCGCTGCCCGCGCCCAGTACGGTGCGCAGAAAGAAGTGGTGCCCCAGGCCCGCGCCGGGCTACTGCCGAACCTGTCCGGCGGCGCTGAAGTCGCCAACGTGCGCACTTCGATCGACCAGCCCTCGGCCATCGCCAATCGCAGCGCGCACTCCTATCAGGCGACGCTGGCGCAACCGCTGTTCCGCGCCGACCGCTGGTTCCAGTACCAGGCCGCCAAGGACGTCAACGAGCAGGCCGCGCTGCAACTCTCGGCCACCGAGCAGAACCTGATCCTGCAAACCGCCGAAAGCTACTTCAACGTGCTGCGCAGCCAGGACAACCTGGCCTCGACCAAAGCCGAGGAAGCCGCGTTCAAGCGCCAGCTCGATCAGTCCAATGAGCGCTTCGATGTGGGCCTGTCGGACAAGACCGACGTGCTGCAATCGCAAGCCAGTTACGACACCGCGCGCGCCAACCGGATCGTCGCCCAGCGTCAGGTCGATGATGCGTTCGAAGCGCTGATCACCCTGACCAACCGCCAGTACAACTCGATCCAGGGCATCGTCCACACGTTGCCGATCCTGCCGCCGGCGCCGAACGACGCCAAGGCCTGGGTCGATACCGCCGCGAAACAGAACCTCAATCTGCTGGCCAGCAACTACGCGGTCAGCTCCGCCGAACAGACTTTGAAACAGCGCAAGGCCGGCCACCTGCCGACCCTCGACGCCGTGGCCAAATACGAAAAGGGCGACAACGACGCCCTGGGTTTCTCCAACCCGAATGCGTTCGGTACGCCGTACAGTGGCAATGTCGAGCAGAGCACCGTGGGCTTACAACTGAACATCCCGATCTACAGCGGCGGACTGACCAGCTCGCAAGTGCGCGAGTCGTACTCGCGGCTGGACCAGACCGAACAACAGCGTGAAGGCCTGCGCCGGCAAGTGGTGGAGAACACCCGCAACCTGCACCGCGCGGTGAACACCGACGTCGAGCAGGTGCAGGCGCGCCGCCAGTCGATCATCTCCAACCAGAGCGCAGTGGAAGCCACGGAAATCGGTTACCAGGTAGGTACGCGCAACATCGTCGACGTGCTCGACGCCCAGCGTCAGCTGTACACCTCGGTGCGCAACTACAACAACACCCGCTACGACTACATCCTCGACAATCTGCGCTTGAAGCAGGCGGCGGGGACGTTGAACCCGGGTGATCTGCAGGATCTGACGCGTTATCTGAAAGCCGACTACAACCCGGACAAGGATTTCCTGCCGCCGGATCTGGCCAAGGCTGCGGAAGCGCAGCTCAAGGCCCGGCCTTAAACAAAAAACGCAGCCCTGAGGCTGCGTTTTTTATGGACGGTCGATCAACCTTCCCAGGCCATCGAGCAAGCGTTGCAACGCGCCCTGATTGCGGCGCATCACGCTCAGCCCGGCTTCCGCCATGCGCTGTGCGTCGCGCGGCAACTCGAACAGACGCTGCACTTCTGTCGCCAGACCTTCGGCATCATCCACTTCGGCCAAGGCTCCGGCGCTGCGCAGTTGCGCGGCGATGTCAAGGAAGTTGAACAGGTGCGGGCCGCTGATCACCGGTTTCGCCAGCGCTGCCGGTTCCAGCAGGTTGTGGCCGCCGTTGGGCACCAGGCTGCCGCCGACGAACGCGCTGTCGGCCAGGGCATAGAGAAACAGCAATTCGCCCATGGTGTCGCCGAGCAGCACCGACGTTGCAGCATCGACGCTCGCGCCGGTCGAACGACGCACCGTGGCAAAGCCTTCACGCTGGCACAACTCGAACACCGAGTTGAAACGCTCCGGATGGCGCGGCACCAGAATCAGCAGCGCATCGGGATGGTTGGCCAGCAAACGGCGATGGGCATTCAGCACCACTTCGTCTTCGCCTTCATGGGTGCTGGCGGCGATCCATACCGGTCGCTCCAGCGCCTGCCATTGGCCGCGCAGTTCAGCAGCGCGTTGCAGCAGCTGCGGGTCGATGGTCAGGTCGAACTTGATTGAGCCGGTGACTTCGACTGTCTCCGCACGCGCGCCGAGATCGCGGAAGCGCTGGGCTTCGGCTTCGGTCTGCACGGCAAACAGGCTCATCTCGGCGAGCATCGGCGCGGTCAGTTTGCTGAATCGGCCATAGCCTTTGGCCGAACGTTCGGACAGGCGCCCGTTGGCCAGCGCCACCGGAATCCTGCGTTTGGCGCATTGGTGAATGTGGTTGGGCCACAGTTCGGTTTCCATGATCACCGCCAGTTTCGGCTGCACGCGATCCAGAAAACGCCCCGCCGCGCAGGGCAAGTCATACGGCAAATAGCAGTGCTGGATGCGCGGCTCGTTGGCGAACAACGCGTGAATGCGCTCCGAGCCGGTCGGGGTCATGCAAGTCACGGTGATCGGCAGCTGTGGATAACGTTGCAGCAGTGCACGGATCATCGGCGCGGCGGCGATGCTCTCGCCCACCGACACGGCGTGAACCCAGATGCCGCCCGGTTGCAGGGTCGGCATGCCGTAGGAGAATCGTTCGCCAATCCGCTTGGCATACGCCGGTGCCTTGCGCGAGCGCAGCCACAGCCGAATCGCCACCAATGGCAGCCCCAGGTAAAACAGCGCGGTGTAGAGAGTTCTATTCATGGCGGCGGAGTTTATCGGCTTTTGCCGCCGATCGCCCGCAGGTGTATGGCAAATCGCTCCGCCAGCCAACGGGCGGCCGGCCCGAGGGGTTCGTCGCGGCGCCAGACCAGTTCCACCACCAGCGCCGGCGGCGTCCATTCGCTGTCGAGTTCCACCATCAAACCTTGATACGCCGAGTACTGCACCACGTGGCGTGGCAGCCAGGCCCAGCCGAGGTCACGCACCAGCCATTCGGCCATCACGTAGAAACTGTCGGCGCGCCAGACCTGTGGGCTGGCCGGTTCGCTGCCGGGGTAGACGCTGGTCTGAGTCGACATCAGCAGTTGCCGATGCTGAGCAAGCTGCTGGCAGTTGACCCGTGACTGCGCCGCCAGCGGATGATTGACCCCGCAGACGGTGACCATTTCCACACTGCCCAGCACCCGGCGCTCCAGCGCTTCGGGGATTTCGTCGTGATAGAACAGCAGCCCGAGATCGGCCCGGCGCTCCACCAGCTTGCGCGAAACCTCGCCTTGGGCGGCGCTGGTCAGTTGCACCTCAAGACTGGGAAACTGCTCGGCCAGCGCGCCGAAGCTTTCCACCAGCGCCTGATAAGGCATCGCTTCGTCCTGGGCTACCCGCAGTTGCGCTTCCTGCCCGCGCATCATGGCCACGGCCCGACCATTCAGGCGCTCGCACTGACGCAACACTTCACGCGCCTCTTCAAGCAAGGCTTCACCCGTTTCGGTAAGACTCGGCTGGCGACCACTGCTACGCTCGAACAGACTGACACCGAGGTCGTCCTCGAGCATGGCAATCGCGCTGCTGATCGCCGACTGCGCCTTGCGTTGCTGACGCGCCACGGCGGAAAACGAACGCTGTTCGGCCACCGCGACGAACACCCGCAACTGCTCCAGATTCCACTGCATGCTCATCGGCCAACCCATCTTGTAAACAGATAGGTAATGACTTTACCCCATCTGGGGAGTCACTAGAATGCCGCCTCAGAAAGCAACGCTACACACGAGGATTTGAACATGAACGCTTACGTCTACCTGGCCATCGCCATCTGTGCCGAAGTGATCGCGACCGTTTCGATGAAAGCCGTCAAAGGCTTCAGCACGCCATTGCCACTGGTGCTGGTCATCGTCGGCTACGCCATCGCGTTCTGGATGCTGACCCTGGTGGTGCGCAGCGTGCCGGTGGGCGTGGCCTACGCGGTGTGGGCCGGCATGGGTATCGTGATGGTCAGCGTCGCGGCGCTGTTCATCTATGGGCAGAAGCTGGATATCCCGGCGATGCTCGGGATGGCGCTGATCGTGCTCGGCGTGGTGGTGATTCAGCTGTTCTCGAAAACGGCCGGCCATTGATCCTGACATGAGCCCTTGCAGGTACTCGCTCCTGCAAGGGCTCATGCCTTCCCTCTGTTGATCATCGACAAATCCCCTTTTCCCCGAGTCTGTATACTGCGCCCTCGTCTTGAACACTGAGGTCGTTGCATGCCATCTCCAATTTCCACCGACGTGCTGATTGTCGGCGCGGGTGTCGCCGGTCTCTGGCTGAACGCGCGCCTGCGTCGCCAGGGTTTCTCGACCGTGCTGGTGGAAAGCGCCAGCCTCGGCGGCGGGCAGAGTGTGAAGTCCCAGGGCATCATTCACGGCGGCGCCAAGTACGCGCTGCACGGTGCACTGACCGGCGCCTCGGAAGCCATCGCCGACATGCCGCGCCGCTGGCGTGAAGCCCTGGCCGGCAACGGTGAACTGGACCTGACCGGCGTGCGCCTGCTGTCCGAAGCCCATTACCTGTGGTCGCCGGGCACCCTCGCCGGCAACCTCACCAGTTTCTTCGCCAGCAAAGCGGTGCGTGGCCGGGTCGATCAGGTCAAGGGCGATCAACTGCCGCCGGCCCTGCAAGACAAGCGTTTCAAGGGCAAGGTCTACCGCCTCGCCGAACTGGTGATCGACGTGCCGAGCCTGATCCAGCGTCTGGCCGACCTGTCGGGTGACGGTCTGCTCGCCGGCCAGACCATCGAGCCGCTGCTGGAAAGCGGCGTACTGGTTGGCCTGAAAGTCGACGGCCGCGAGATCCGCGCCCAGCGCATCGTCCTCAGTGCCGGTGCCGGTACCGCCGACCTGCTCACTGCTTTGGGCCTGACTCATCCGGCCATGCAACGCCGGCCGCTGCACATGATCATCGCCAAAGGCCCGGGCCTGAAGCCGCTGTACGCGCACTGCCTCGGTGGCGGCACCAAGCCGCGCATCACCGTGACCACCCACCCGGCCGCTGACGGCCAGTGGGTCTGGTATCTGGGCGGCGACATTGCCGAGTCCGAAGGCGTGGCCCGTGAGCCGGCCGAACAGATCGCCACCGCTAAAAAAGAACTTGGCCAGTTGTTGCCATGGATCGACCTGAGCACCGTGCAATGGGCGACCCTGCGCGTCGATCGCGCCGAACCGCTGCAAACCGGTCTTACCCGTCCAGACAACGCCTTCCTCGCTGAAGAAGGTCGCCTGCTGGTCGGCTGGCCAACCAAACTGGCCCTGGCGCCAGACTTCGCTGACCGCGTGATCGCGTCCCTCGAACGCGACGGCATCCAGCCAAGCCACCCGGCTCCGCTGCCCGAGCTGCCAAAACCACCGATGGGTGTTCCCGCCTGGGAGCAACTGCTGCCATGAGCCTGCCGACCCTGCACGATCTGCATCGCCCACTGGGCAGCACCGGCCTGCTGGTTTCGCCACTGGGCCTGGGCACCGTCAAACTCGGCCGCGACCAGGGCGTGAAATACCCCAACGGCTTCCAGATTCCCGACGACGACGCCGCGCGCATGTTGCTCAAGCAGGCGCGGGAGCTGGGCATCAACCTGATCGACACCGCACCGGCCTATGGCCGCAGCGAGGAACGTCTCGGCCCGTTGCTGCGCGGTCAGCGTCAGGACTGGGTGATCGTCAGCAAGGTCGGCGAAGAATTTGTCGACGGCCAGTCGACCCACGACTTCAGCGCCGCTCACACTCGGATGTCGGTGGAGCGCACCCTGCAACGTCTTGAAACCGATTTTATCGACCTGGTGCTGGTGCACTCCGACGGTAACGATCTGGCGATCCTCAACGACAGCGAAGTCTACGCAACCCTCGCGGCACTCAAGGCCGAGGGCAAGATTCGCGGCTTCGGCTTTTCCGGCAAAACCGTCGACGGTGGCCTCAAAGCACTGGAGCAAGGCGACTGTGCGATGGTCACCTACAATTTGAACGAACAAAACGAGAAGGCGGTCATTGACTATGCTGCTGCCCACGGCAAAGCCATTCTGGTGAAAAAGGCACTGGCCAGCGGTCATGTGTGCCTGAGTCCCGGCGTGGATCCGGTGCGCGCCAGCTTCGAGTTGCTGTTCGCCCAGCCCGGCGTGGCCAGTGCCATTGTCGGGACAATCAATCCGCTGCACCTCGCCCATAACGTTGCGACCGTTGCCCAGGTCCTTCGTGGTCACTGACGCCGCCTCGCGGCCTTAAGCAGGAGCCGACATGCCGCGTACGCTCATCAGAAAGAACCCGAGCAACTTCAAGACGCTGCCGCTGTTCGTCGAAGCCACGTCGGAAGGCCTGACCTACCAGAGCGTCGGCATGCCGCTGAATTTCGCCCAGACCCTGCAGCGACGCAAACCGGTCAACGTGGCTGACGCCGAGCGGTTTGCGCTGGAGCTGGCCAACCTCGGCGTCTCGGTGCGCCTGACGCTGCACTGGCAGAATCGCGATTACTGGGTGCTGGTGCGCCAGCGTCGGCAGGATCGCGGCGATGTGGTGCTCAAGCTGATTTCCGGTTACGTGCCGGCCCATGAGCTGAACATTCCGCTGCACACAGCGATCCAGGAGATCGCCGAAGAATGCCTGCTGGAAACCCCGGAAGGCTGGCTCGGCGGGCGCTTCAATGACACCTGGCTGCCGGCGCCGTATGCCTCGGCGCTGCATTATCGCGAGGCTCTGCCCTTTCGCCTGACGCCGCTGTCCGGTTCGGCACGGCCGGTGCGCTGCGCCAATCTGCAATTGCTTGAACGGCCGCGGGCCTACGTGCATTTGCCGACCGCGTCCCTGCAATTGATCTACGACCTGCGGCTGGACGTGCCCAAGGAAGCCAAGAACCTCAGCCTGTTCCATGTCGATGAACGGCTGGAAGGCGATCAACTGGTCGCCCGACTCGACCGCAAGCGCCCCGATCTGTACTTGATGCCGTTGCAGGACGGCGAACCGCTGCCCGAGCTGTACACGCTGAAGAAAGGTCAGTTGTACCCGGCGGGCACTCGCGGTCTGTACCTGGCGGAAAGTTTCGCCCGGCAGGACGGCTGGCTGGTGCGCGACGAGCGTATTCGCTGGAAGGACTGGCTGCGCCAGCAGGGTCTGACCCCACCGCCCAAGGACACCGGGCTGGCGCGCTTGCGCGGCAAGGCCAAGCAACTGCTGAAGAAGATCGTGCCACGCAAGAAAGTGAACTCCTGAACGGCAAAAGACCGCGCCTGCGAGTGACTCCGGAGAGTCATCACAGGCGCGGTCTTCATGTTTGCATCACTCGGATTTGCGGATTTTTTCCACAATCGCCGTGGTCGAGCTGTTTTCCACCAGCCCCAGCACTTTAACGGTGCCGCCGTAGGCTTTGACGATATCCGCGCCGACAACCTGGTCGATGCCGTAATCGCCGCCCTTCACCAGCACGTCCGGCTTGACCTCGCGCAGCAGGTTTTCCGGGGTGCCCTCAGCGAAGCTGATCACCCAGTCCACCGCGCCGAGACCGGCGAGAACCGCCATGCGCCGGTCAACGCTGTTGATCGGACGGCCCGGCCCTTTCAGGCGGCTGACCGAAGCATCGTCGTTGATCGCGACGATCAGGCGATCGCCCTGGGCCCGCGCCTGCTCGAGGTAGGTCACGTGGCCGGCGTGCAGGATGTCGAAGCAGCCGTTGGTGAACACGATTTTCTCGTTGTGCGCACGGGCATCGGCGACTGCCAGCAGCAGTTGCTCCAGACCCAGCACGCCACGCTCGGAACCTTCTTCACGCTGAATGGCGCGACGCAGTTCCGGGGCGCTGATCGCCGCGGTACCCAACTTGCCGACCACGATGCCCGCCGCCAGATTGGCCAGCGCCACCGCGTGCGGCAGTTCTTCGCCAGCGGCAATTGCGGCCGCCAGGGTGGAAATCACTGTGTCGCCGGCACCGGTCACGTCGAACACTTCACGGGCCCGAGCCGGCAGGTGCAGCGCCGGATGATCCGGACGCAACAGGGTCATGCCGTGTTCGCCACGGGTCACCAGCAGCGCGCCGAGATCCAGGTCGTGCATCAGCGTTGCGCCTTTGGTCACCAGCTCGTGCTCATCGGCGCAACCGCCGACGATGGCTTCGAACTCGCTGAGGTTCGGGGTGATCAGGCTCGCGCCACGGTAAATCGAGAAATCTTTGCCCTTCGGGTCGGCCAGCACCGGAATGCCTTTGGCACGGGCGGCCTGGATCAGCGCCTGATGGTTTTTCAGGGCGCCCTTGCCGTAGTCGGACAGCACCAGCACCTTGATGCCTTCGAGCAGATCGTCGACCTGCGCGCCGAGGGCCAGTGCGTCGGTGGCGAACGGTTCTTCGAAGTCGATACGCAGCAATTGCTGGTGCCGGCTCATGACCCGTAGCTTGACGATGGTCGGCTGATGCGCGATGCGCTGGAACAAGGCTCGCACGCCCGCACCCTTGAGGCTGTTGCTCAGGCTGTCGGCGGCTTCGTCGTCACCGGTCACACCGACCAGCGACGCCGGCGCACCCAGCGCGGCAATGTTCAAGGCAACGTTAGCGGCACCGCCCGGGCGGTCTTCGATTTGCTCGACTTTAACGACAGGAACCGGCGCCTCAGGGGAAATCCGTGAGGTACCACCATGCCAGTAACGGTCGAGCATGACATCGCCGACCACCAAGACAGGGGCTTGATCGAATCGCGGCATGGACAACTTCATGGAGCAACCCACATACAAAATGAACAGGGGCGCGATATTAACACAGGGTTGGCGAAGGCTTGTGCGGCGGCTGCAACAGGATGAAACAGCTGGCTTTTTTGCTCATTTTTTAAGCAGAAAAGCCGCCAGCAGCTCGCAGGCTTCTCTCGGCTCGACCGTTTCCGTATCGATCCGGCATTCCGCCGCCGAGGGTTCTTCGTAAGGGCTGTCGATACCCGTGAACTGCTTGATCCGGCCCTCTCGCACGGCCTGGTACAGACCTTTCGGGTCCCGGCGCTCACACACCTTCAGCGACGTGCTCACATGCACCTCGACAAAGTCGCCCTCGGCAAAAAGATCTCGCGCTGCCTCCCGTTCCGCCCGGAACGGCGAGATGGCTGCCACAATGACGATCAGGCCGGCGTCGACCATCAACCGGGCCACTTCAGCCATGCGCCGGATATTTTCCCGACGACTCGCATCGTCCATTCCCAGGTCCCGGCACAAACCGTTGCGCACGTTATCGCCGTCGAGCAAAAACGTGTGCAGGCCGAATTCATGCAAATGCACTTCCAGGGTGTTGGCCAGGGTCGACTTGCCGGCACCGGACAATCCGGTCAGCCACAGGCAACGTGGACGCTGGGCCTTGAGCGCGGCTCTGTCCCGAGCAGACAGCGTGAAGCTGTATGGGCGAATGGCCGATGCGGTCGCCAGACCGGGCAACACTTCATTCATAACCGAGCAACTCATAGTCGCGTTGATAAACCCGACGTACCAAACGCCGTGTACGCAAGGAGCAGAACTCTCGCGCCTTGGTCGGCTGGCGCAGCACGGAAACGTTGACGTGTGGCAGCTGACACACCATCCCCAACTGCTCGCAGACAATCTGAAAATCCCGCTCCAGGTGCTCCTGATAGCCGATGAAATCCATGGCCAGATGGCCCAGCGAGTCGGTCAAAAAATCGCTCTGTGCGGCAAAATGCAGTTGTCGCGAGATCGTCTCCGTATGCAGCCAGCGGGCAATGAAATCGTCGAAGTCCCGGTACTGC
The DNA here is from genome assembly GCF_002884345.1 of Pseudomonas sp. GW456-12-10-14-LB2. Classification (NCBI taxonomy): domain Bacteria; kingdom Pseudomonadati; phylum Pseudomonadota; class Gammaproteobacteria; order Pseudomonadales; family Pseudomonadaceae; genus Pseudomonas; species Pseudomonas sp. GW456-12-10-14-LB2. The sequence goes on along the minus strand of NZ_POHV01000005.1, from coordinate 46,712 downwards.
CGAACCAGTTGCTGCGCGGCATGATCACGCCCGCTCAACGTATTGCCGTGGAGAAACGCATAAGCCGAATACGCCCGCTCCAGAGGATCTCGTACGAAAGCAAACTTGTACGCAGCGGCATACTGCTCGGGAAACTGCTGCTCGTACCAGTACAGCGGCAGGTGACCCGGAGTCCTGCCGTTGAACATCGCCGTACAGATACTGCTGCCGGCGCATTTGGGCACGTGGATAAACAGACAGGAACGCTGCGCGAACGATGGGGGGTAGTGCCGATTCGCAGACATCGACTTGTTCACGACCTGACGGTCCACGACTGACAGTCGATCCAGCAGAAATTGCCGCTGTGCCTTGGGCAACAGCTTCCAGAGATAACGTTGCAGCATCGCAGTACCCACGCGAAAGGGATGGCCCTCTCGATTGAAGTCAAAGTTCGTTCGAGAACCTTAACAAGCGTGTTACCGGGATTTATTCAAGTTTGGTCAAGAAGCGTAAAGAAACGGATACATATCTCGGAAGCGCATTGCACGCCCCGAAGGGCGACAGGATGGGGCAGTCCCATCCTGTCGTCGGGATCAGGCGATGTCTTCAGCCGGAGCATCCAGGCCCATCGCATGCAGACGCGAGTAGTAGCCGTTCTGCGCCAGCAACTGTGCGTGGGTGCCACGTTCGACAATCTGGCCCTGATCCATCACCAGAATCAGATCGGCCTTCTCGATCGTCGAGAGGCGATGAGCGATGACCAGCGTGGTGCGGCCCTTCATGACGTGATCCAGCGCTGCCTGAATGTGCCGCTCGGATTCGGTATCCAGTGCCGATGTCGCCTCATCGAGAATCAGCAGCGGTGCATTCTTCAACAACGCCCGTGCTATCGCCAGGCGCTGACGCTGACCGCCGGACAGCAACACGCCATTTTCCCCGACCTGGGTGTCCAGGCCTTCGGGCATTTGCGAGATGAAGTCCATTGCGTAGGCGTCGGTAGCGGCCTTTTCGATATCGGCCCGGGGAGCACCGGCCAAGTCGCCGTAGGCGATGTTGTTGGCAATCGTGTCGTTGAACAGGGTCACATGCTGGGTGACCTGTGCAACGTGGCGACGCAGGTTGCGCAATCGGTAATCTTCGATCTCGACGTCATCGAGCAGAATCTCCCCGATATCGTGATGATAGAAACGCGGAATCAGGCTGGCGAGAGTCGACTTGCCGCTACCGGAGCGACCCACCAGTGCGATCATCTGGCCTGGCGCCGCACTGAAGTTGATGTTCTTCAGCACTTCGCGCTCGGTGCCCGGGTAAGTGAAACTGAGGTTGCGTACCTGCAGATGGCCGCTGACCCGGTCACGCTCCACCGTACCGTTATCCACTTCAGGTTCTACGTCCAGTTGCTCGAAAATGCTTTCGGCACCGGCAACCCCTTTCTGGATGGTCGAACTGACCTCCGACAACTGCCGGATCGGCTTGGGCAGCAGACCCGCGGCCGTGATGTACGCCACCAGATCACCGGCCGTGGCATCGCCACGCAGGAACAGCACCAGGAACATCAGCACGGCCATGGCGCTGTAGATCACCAGCTGCAGCATGGGCGTGTAGACCGCTCCGGTCTTGGTCATGCGCAATTGCTTGTCGGTGTTGCTCTGGCTGGCGGCGGCAAAGCGGCGCTCTTCATAGCTCTCGCCACCAAAACTGCGCACCACGCGATAGCCCTGGATGGTTTCGGAAGCCACGTGAGTCACGTCGCCCATGGCCACCTGGATCTTCTTGCTCTGCTTGCGGAATTTCTTGCTGGTACTCCCCACCATTAAGGCAATCAACGGAAGGATCGCCAGCATGACGAGGGTCAGCTTCCAGTTCATCCAGAGCAGATAGGCGAACAGAAACACCACCGTCAGGCCTTCACGGATAACCACCTTGATGGCATCGGTGGCGGCACCGGTCACCATGGTCACGTTGAACGTGATGCGCGAAATCAGATGCCCTGAATTATGGGTGTCGAAATAACGATTGGGCAGCACCAGCAGTTTGTTGAACAACTCGATGCGCAGGTCATGCACCAGTCCCAGCGATACTTTCGCCAGATAAAAGTTGCCGAGAAACGACCCCAGCCCCTGCCAGGCAGCGATCAGAATGATCAGCAGCGGCACGGCCATCAACAACTGCAGGTCCTTGAGATAAGGAACATTGGGAAAGAGCACCGCTTCGGGATTGCTCAGGCCATCGACAAAATATTTGAGTATTCCCGCCAGCATTGGCTGGGTGGAGGCAAAAATCACGAAGCCCACGATACTCAGAAGGAAAAGGCCGATATAGGGCTTTACGTACCCCAACAGCCGAAAGTAGATCTTCAGGCTGGAATCCTGTTCCGCTTTGGGCGGTACGTCACTCATCGTAGGGCTCACTGATTAGGAAGAACGCGAAATTTTATCACAGGCACCGGGATTGGCCCGAGCCCATACCAAAACACTGGCCAGACCAATAGGCAACCAGCTTACAAACCACTCGGCCCTTGGGGTTCCGGTCAGGCTGGCGGCGTCGAATTGCATGGCCAGGCTCGAGAACAGCCAAATGCCAATGATGCCCCGCCCGTAGAGGGTTTCCCGGGCTTTCCATGCCTGGCACAAGACGGCAATCCAGATTGCACACCACAACAGCAAGCCTGGCAGGCCCAGCTCGATAGCGACATGGGTGAACAGATTATGGGCATGGTCAAAATACATGCCCGAAGCAAACACTTTGTAGTCGCCACCAAGACCCAGCCCACGCAGGGGGTGCTCGGCGATCATTTGCAGGCAGGCCATCAGAATCTGCGGCCGGTAGGAAACGCCGCGCGCCATGACCAACGGCTCGAACAACACGAAAGCCAGCATGGCGACAACCAACGCGCACGCCGCAATTGCACGGCTGCGGCGGTCACCGCACCAGATCGGCATGGCAAGCAGCGTGAGAAACAATGCCAATGCGGCGCCGCGACTCTGGCTGAGCAGTACGAACATGCCCAGAAACGTCATCGCGATGACCCAGACAATCTGCATCCGCCCGGTTTGTGGTGGCCACAGAACAAGCCATACCGCCGCCAGGCCGATGACATAGCCCCCGAGGATCGGGTGGGCCAGCTCGCCCAGGCCTTCCACGCGCGCCATCAGGACATTGCCATCGAGAAGGTAGAATTTGACGATAGCCGCGATTGCCGTGGCCGCCAGCCCGATGCCACCCCATTGCATGATGCGAATCACACGGTCGGGTCTGCCATTGGCGAAAACCGGAAAGAACAGAAGAAAAACCACGATATACAGCAACCGCTTGGCCTCGCGCCCGCTGTCCGCGGCGTTCGTCCATGAAAGACTGATCAAAGACCAGGCCAGAAGCCCGAGCATCGGCAGCCAGATCCAGCGCTGTTCATGAAACATCTCCCTGAGCCGGGCCCGTGCAGACCAGGAAAAGACCAGCGCAGGTATCCAGAGCAATACGACCAGGCCTTGCTGATAGGCTTTGTTGGTAGGCGCAATGGCAATGGCTAACAGAAACCACAACAGACCTGTCGACATCCATGCTTTCGCCCAACGTGTTTCTTGCATCAAACTGCTCCTGATAGAGTTCACCCACCCAGCCCGGCATGGTTAAAGCTGAAACTTTTCGGCATCATTGCCCGCCACAGCGCCCCGTTCTTCCCACAAGGCTTTTCACGATGCAATTTTCCCGGCTGCCAGAGGCCACTTTGAATCAAATGATTGACGGTGCCAGAATCCTGGAGGCCGATAGCTACGGGCCGAAAGTCTACCTGTTGCAGGATGGGAATATTCTGAAACTGTTCCGCCGCAAACGGTTTTTTTCATCCGCACTGTGGCGCCCCTACTCGAAACGCTTCATCGATAACGCCGTCGGACTGCAAAAACTGGGCGTTCCAACCCTTCAGGTCCTGCAGCTTTATAAACTGCAAGCTCCTGGCATGACAGCTGTGCTCTACCAGCCATTGCCGGGAGAGACCTTGCGCCAGATTGCCAGCAAGGATGGTTTTTCGTGGCAGCAGGCATTGCCAGACCTGGCCGGTCTGATCCGCAATCTTCATGAATCGGGAATCTATTTTCGTTCGCTGCACTTGGGCAACATTGTGGTGACGCCCGACAACTGCATGGGCCTGATCGATGTAGCAGACTTGCGTTTTTTGCGGGCGCCGTTGCCCCGGTATCTGGTCAAGCGCAACCTGCAGCATTTCGCTCGCTATATTGAACGCGAGAAGCTGAACGAAACCTTTCCGATGCACGCACTGGAAAAGGCCGTAATGCCTTCATGAAAGCAGGTCGTGGGCAGCCTGGCTGAAATCGAGCCAGGCCTGGTCAGGCGCCAGCGCCTGATATTGCTCGGCGGCGACTGTTTCGGCCGATGCGCTGAACGCCCTCAGGATCGCGTCACGCCAGGCGGCCACATCCTGAACGGGGGCATACCAGCCGGTATCGGCCAACTGTTCGCGAAACACCTCCAGCTCACTGGATAAAACCGGAACACCCGCCATGACGGCTTCCTGCATGATCAGCCCCAGGCCTTCATTCAGCGACGGCATGGCAACCCAATCGAATGCCCGGTAAAGCTGAGCCGCATCATCCAGATGCCCCGGCAGCAAGACCTTGCCACGCAATTGCAACTCATCGATCCGCGCCTCCAGCACAGCGCGCCCCGTGCCTTCACCGAGAATCACCAACTGCAGATCAGGTCGCTGAAGCAAGGCTTCGGCGAAAGCGTCGAGCAGGCAACCAAACCCCTTGCCCGCGACCAGTCGCCCAACAGCTCCCAATACCGGTTTGTCCAGCGCAAGACCCAATCGCGCTCGCGCCTGCTCCCGAGGGAGAAGGTCGGCACGAAACGCCAGAGGATCGAAAGCGCTGCGCAACGTCATGACCTGAATCTGCAAGTCCTGACACAACGACGCCGCGAGGGTGTTCGAGACTGCAACCAGCGTCAGTTGCGAGGAGGGAATTCGTTTGAAGAGCGCGCGATCCACAGGATGAAGCCGCGTCGAACCATGAAAGACCACCACCGCACGAACGTCGGGCATGGCTTCGATGACAGGCAGCAATGTACGTGCTACGCCAAGGCCATCGAGGAGCACCACGCGTGCACCGCTGTTTTTGAGGGCTTTGTGAAATCTGGAACGCATCCAGGGCCTCGTCAGCCGCCAGAAATGCCGCCCTTTCAACCGGGCGGAGGACAGCCCCCACTCCGTCACTTCGCCAACGCTCAGCCCACCTTCGCAGGCGCGGCCTTGAAGCAACCAGGTTTGAACCGGCTCCGACGAGGCGGCCTGAGACAGGATCTGTTGATGCACCTTATGAGTTGAGGCAAACGGAGCACCCCCGGCCCACATGACGTTGAGAATACTCATAGGGAACGAAGCCAATACCTGGGTTTCTGGAAAAAAGCTGCGGTGCATTTAATTGATGAACCAGCCAATACAGACTCCCAACAGCAAAGACAATACGAACTTTATCTGTTCGCGACGACTGCGGCGCGCCTTGCGCTGACGCTCGACAGCCGTTTGCACATGCAGACCGAAACCCGTGTGCATGACGGCGTCCGCTTCCAGCGTCATGGCCGTCAGATTCAAGTCTGCGTAGCGAATGGACAGCGCCTTCTCCCCACTGAATCCGGCAAAAGGTGCGCACAAGCGGTATTCCTTCATCCGCCGCAAGCCAGGATTCAGCGAAAAGCCCTGCCACTCAGGCTTGTCGGACACCAACGGGTAACAAGCTACCCCGCCGACGATCTCCCGCGTCTCCAGCCGAATGTAAGGACTGTGCACCCGCAAGTCATGATTATAGCTACGCAGCCAGACCTGCAGAATTTCCGGGCGCAGGTCGAGAATGGTCCTGGAGTCTTCCACAAATCCCGGGCGATAGAATTCCCAGTCGTCTTCGCAATGGAAGACATAGGGTGTGGTGACATGTGCGTAAGCCAAGTCGATTGATGCCAGCTGCCCCAGCTTCGGGCGATTGATGAATACGGTGCAATGCTCCTTCCAATGAGCAGGAATCACAGCGTGCACACCTTCATCCCCCGCATCCTCCGTGATGAACACTTCACGGATGGGAGCGGTATTGAACCGGTCGAAGCTCTCAAGCGTTATCTTGAGCAGATCCATTCGACCACAGCTGGTGACCACCAGGGTGATGTCACTTTCTTGAGTAAATTGCACCGGAATCTCAATTAGGTAAAAGTCGCCAGCAATATCGATTGCCGGGTAGTGCTTGTCAAATGCCCAGCTTCAGACGCACCTTTTCCAGAAGGCTCAGCGGCGCACGAGCCCGCAGTTCTGGCTTAAGTTCCTCGACGATACGTTGGCCGATTCGTGCAAAGCTGAACTGACTGACCGCGAGCTCGCGACCGTTGCGCGCAATTCGCGGCGCCAGTTCCGGATCGCTGCGCAATACGGCCAGCTTCTCCTGAAGCTGTGCGATGTCCTTGTAGAACACCACGTTGTGCATGTCCTTCAACCCTAGGGCCTGACTTTCCTCTGCCCCCTGATCAAACGCCAGCAATACACAACCGCAGGCCATCGCTTCGAAATTCTTGATCATGAATTCGCCCATGCCAACGTCGGCGCTGACAAAAAAGCGGATCCGGTTGAGCGTGTCGCGGTATTCCTCTCCGGACTTCGTGCGGGTAACCACCAGAGGCTCGACGCGCCCCAACTCGTCGAGCAAGGCTTTGCGACCGCTGTAGGCAACACTGTTGGTGCTACCCACGAAAGCCAGCTCGATATCCCGCTCGCGCCCCTGATCTTCAAGTTGTGACTGGTCGTAGCCCTTGGGCACGAAGACGGCGTCGAAGCCCTCCTGACGAAGGCGCTCAGTGACCACGAAGCCGGAGCTGATCACCCGCGCCCACGGCAAGCGGCGGTAATGCGCGCTGAACTTGCCGGTGTATTTGCACGGAATGTAATTCTGGTAGGCATCGTGTTCCAGAATCACCAGATTGGGGATCGTGCGGATAAATCCGACCTGACGGATTTCCTGCTTGAAACGAAGGAAAAACACGATGCGGTCATATTGCGTAACGTCGACTTCGCGCCGGAAATAGCGACGCAGATTGCGCTGTTCATCGCTGCTCAGCCACCGCAAATCGCACTCGCAATGTGCCGCAACACCTTCGTACAAGCGATCCAGAATCGCCCGCTGATCTTTCTGCACCAGAAATAAAACTTTCATCGTCTTCCTTGCCGCGACAGGCAAACAGAGCAACGCCTGAAGGTCTTTCCGCTCGAAAGCGGACGTACTTCAGGCCCGTACCATCTATAAACGCCAGAACAGTTCATGGCGTCGTACAGCCTTGCGGAAAAATTCGTTTTCACCGTAGGGCGAGCCCGCACGCCCCGCAAGCAGGCGCTGCAGGCCGCGCCGCAGGCGACGCTTGAACGGAGCCGGTGGTTGCAGGTCGTGCATCATGCCCAAGGCCATGGCTTTGTCACGTTGCTGCGAGAGCGTCAACGGCACGCACAATGGCTGCATCGGTTGCGACGAGTCGAATGTCGGCGGCAGGGCGATACCTTGCCCGCTATCACCCATCGGCCAGCGATCGTTATCGTGCAGGTGGTTGGCGTAGCCGAGCAGGACCGGTTGCCAGTCAAGACCACGCAAGACTTCCAGCACGGCGTCCTGGGCGCAGATGTGATCGGGATGCGGATCGAGCGTCGGATGCGGCAGCACGATCACATCCGGGCGCGCGCGGGACAGCACGTCACGCAGGTCGGCCAGCAGATTGTTCCAGGTCGGCGCGCCATCGGCATCACCGGGCAAGACAAACGGATTCAGCTGACGAAACATCCGTGTATCACTCAAATCAGCTTCCCGCGAACCCACCGGCTGATTCGGCGCAGCCTGCATCGCCGCCAGTTGCAGGCAGAAATACCCGAGCTGCACGCAGTGCTCCTGCGGTACGCCGGCCCAGCGCGGTACGGCAAGACTGTCCCAGGCACGCAGGCGCCCCTTTAGCCGCGCCGCCTCGACCTTGTTCAGGCCCATCTGTTGATAATGTTCGGCTTCGATCTCGCCGGCGGTCAGCGTCACGATCCAGGCTTCACTGGCCTGGCTGTACAGACCGTAGGCGGCGAGTTCGGCATCGTCGGCGTGAGGGGCGATGACCATCACCCGCTGCTGGCGGTAGTCCGGCTGCTCCAGTGCCCACAGCACCGGCTCGCCGGAGACCCGGCAAAAGCGCCCGCGCAGACGCAACTGGCCTTGCGACAAGGCCTGCGCCTGCCCGCTGAGGTTCAGATAACGCAGACCGTTGACGCCACGTTCGAACGTCTGCGCATCGGGATGGGTGCCCCCGGCCAACTCGACCCGAGGATCGAAGAAGCGTCCCAGAAAGCTGCTTTTGACCTTCACCGCGAGGATCAGCGTAGCGTCGTCCATCAGCATCACGCCTTCGTCGAGGCGCAATTGCTCGCCGTTCAAATGCACTTTTGGCTGCGGGGTAAACGGCGGAAAGCTGTATTGGTAATCGTCTTTCGGCGAATAGAACAGGTGATCGGCGAACCACGCTTCGTGGGCGATCCAGCCAACCACTGCCAGCACCAGCGGCAACCACCAGGCCACCAGCACACCGAGAGCGATCAACACGACCAGTGCGATCAACAGGCCGATGCGTTTATTGCGCCGGTGGCGCTTGAGCAATTGCTGTTTGCGACTCATGGGCTGACTCATACGGTGAAGACCGGCACAGGATTGCACCAGCGATCCTTGTATTCACGGTCGGCACGACCGAAGGAAAAGCGCAGCGGCTTGTCCAGTGCCCGCGCATGCTCCCAGGCACTTTGCGTATTGAGGAAACTCAGGACGCTGCCGGGGCTGAATTCGCGGGTTTCAGGGTCGACGCCGCCGTTGATGTATTCGACGCTGATCCATTCCGGGGCTTCAACGCGATACACCAGTTGAATGGCAATCGGCGCGTCGTTGAGGAAGATCACCGAGCCGATCAACAATTCGCGCAGCAATTCGATGACTTCGGCCATGCGTGCCGCGCCAGTGGCCGGAAAACCCCAGCGACGCTGAAACAAGTCGCAGTAGATTGCTGCCAGTTCCGCACTCGAGAAGTCGCTGACCGGCCGCACCACACCGCCCGCCTCTTCCAGCAGGCGCAGTTCACGGCGCTGGTTGTAGCGAAACTTCTTCGACAGTTCTTCGGGGGTACGGGCCATGGCCAGTTGTTCGGTCTGCACCTTGAGGCCGCTGAAGCGGTTTTCGTTGAGCGCCGACAGGTAGCGTCCGCGATGGCGCAGCGGGGCCTGGGCATCGACGGCGGCCGGCAGGATCAGCTCGGCGTTGCCGAGGTCGAACAAGCCTTTCTTGCCGTTGCGCTTGAGCACGTCCTTGGACAAGGCCAGGTCGCGGCCCCAGGTCGGGATCGCGGCTTTGACGTCGCCCCGCTGCTCCCAGGCCAGATAACGCACCGGGATGCCGGCCAGATCCGCCAGACGCTCGACCACCATGGGATGAGTCGCGACGCTGCCGCCGAAACGCTGCCAGGCCTGTGCATAAGTTGAGGCGTCAACGGGCGACCAGCCACGTTCGCGCCAGCCTTGAAATCGGTTGAGCATCAGCCCCTCGGTGCCAGATCGGTAACTTGCGGCAAATGCCAGAAGGTGTCGCGTACAGCTCGGTCGGAGAAGCGCTCGCGCAGACGATCGACCATCATTTCGGCGCATTGACGACGCTGCTGCTCGTCCATGCCGGCCAGATGTTTCAGACCCTGGGCCAGATGCTCGGCGTCACCCAGCGGGAACAGAATGCCCACGCCTTCGACCACTTCCTTCGCCCCGCCACACGCCGTGGCCAGCAACGGCACGCCGGCGGCCATGGCCTCCAGCAGCACCATGCCAAACGGTTCGTGGTCGGAACTCAAGGCAAACACATCGAATGCGCGGAAGTAATTGCGCGCGTCCGGCACCTGGCCGAGGAACAACACGCGATCACCGATGCCCAGTTCACGGGCCAGTTCCTTGAGGTCTTGTTCCAGACGCCCTTTGCCGAGAATCACCAGTTGGCTGTTGGCCGGCAGACCGGGCAATGCCGCGGCAAAACCGTGCAGCAGCGTGGCCTGGTCCTTGTCCGGGTGCAGGCGACCGACGTTGCCGACAATGAAGGCATCCGCCGACAGACCGAGGGTCTCGCGAGCTTCACGGGCCGACACCTGACTCATCTGCAACGCCGAGACATCGATGCGGTTGTAGAGGGTCTGGATGCGCGCCGCCGGCCATTTCGGCAGGCAACGGCGCATGTCGTCGCGCACTGCATCGGACACGCCGAGCAGGCTCAGACGCCTGCGGAAAATCTGCGCAAAGAGTTTGCGCGAGCCGCGTTTGTAATCGCCAAACGCGTGATGCACGCCAATCACCGGCAGCGAAGTGCCGAGCAACGCGATGTAGATCGGCTTGAAGCGATGGGCGATGCAGAAACTGAAATTGCGTGAAGCGGCGATCTTGCGCAGATCGCCGATGGCGCCCAGCTTCAGGCCACGAATGGCCTTGGAGCTGTATTCCATGAACAACACTTCAGCGGAGGCGCAGGCTGCGGCCACCTCGCTATCGGCGGCCCCGGTCAGAAAGACCGTGGTGACCCGATAACGGGTGCCCGCAAACAGGCTGGCGTATTGCCGTGCGCAGTCGAGGAACGGCCCGTCATAGCCGTGACAGAACTGCAGCACATGGCGTTCAGCCGAGCGTGTCATAAGCGTTTGCGCCTTCTTTGACCACCAGGATGTCTTCCATGATCAGGTATTGCAGATCCGAGCCGAAGAACATGTTCAGGGCGTCGGTCGGCGAGCAGATCATCGGTTCACCACGGCGGTTGAGCGAAGTGTTCAGGGACACGCCGTTGCCGGTCAGCACTTCCAGCGCCTTCATCATGTCGTAGTAGCGCGGGTTGTATTCGCGCTTGAGCACCTGGGCCCGGGAAGTACCGTCTTCGTGGACGACTTCCGGCACGCGTGTCTTCCACTCTTCAGCCACTTCGAAGGTGAAGGTCATGAACGGCGCCGGGTGATCGATCTTGATCATCTGTGGCGCAACGGTGTCGAGCATCGACGGGCAGAAAGGCCTCCAGCGCTCGCGGAACTTGATCTGGTGGTTGATGCGGTCAGCCACGCCAGCCACGCTCGGGCAACCGATGATCGAACGACCACCCAGTGCGCGCGGACCGAACTCCATGCGGCCCTGGAACCAGGCCACCGGGTTGCCATCGACCATGATTTTGGCGATCTGCTCCGGCATGTTGTCGAGCTTGCGCCAGGTCGGCTTGTTCTCGTGACGGGCGCACGCGGCGATCACGTCTTCATTGCTGTACGACGGGCCGAGGTAGACGTGTTCCATCTTCTCGACCGGCACGCCACGGGCGTTGGACACATAGGCCGCTGCGCCGACTGCAGTGCCGGCATCGCCGGAGGCAGGCTGTACGAACAGTTCCTTGACGTCGTCGCGGGCGATGATTTTCTGGTTGAGCTTGACGTTCAACGCACAGCCGCCGGCGTAGGCCAGCTTGCCGGTTTCCTTGAGCACGTCGCCCAGGTAGTAGTCGATCATCTGCAACGCGATTTTTTCGAACAGTGCCTGAATGCTGGCGGCGTAGTGGATGTACGGCTCGTCGGCGATGTCGCCTTCGCGCTTCGGACCCAGCCACTCGATCAGCTTCGGCGAGAAGTAGTAACCCTTGCCCTTCTCTTTATAGCGACGCAGGCCGATCACGTTGGCGTAGTCGGTGTTGATCACCAGCTCGCCGTTTTCGAACGAAGCCAGGCGCGAGAAATCGTATTTGCTGGCGTCGCCGTACGGCGCCATGCCCATGACCTTGAACTCACCGTCGAGCATGTCGAAACCGAGGAACTCGGTGATCGCGCCGTACAGGCCGCCGAGGGAGTCCGGATCGAAGAATTCCTTGATCTTGTGGATCTTGCCGTTTTCGCCATAACCGAAGAAGGTCGTGGCGTACTCGCCCTTGCCGTCGATGCCGAGGATCGCGGTTTTCTCTTTGAAACCCGAGCAGTGGTAGGCGCTGGAGGCGTGGGCCAGGTGGTGTTCAACCGGTTCGATCTTGATTTTCTTCGGATCGAAGCCCAGTTGCTCCAGGCACCAGACGATCTTGTTGCGATAGCGCTTGTAGCGACGGTTGCCCATCAGGATAGCGTCGAGTGCGCGGTCCGGGGCGTACCAGTAACGCTTGGCGTACTGCCAGCGAGCCTTGCCGAAAATGCTGATCGGGGCGAACGGAATCGCGACCACGTCAACGTCGGAAGGCTTGATGCCTGCCTGCTCCAGGCAGAACTTCGCCGATTCGTAGGGCATGCGGTTCTTTGCATGTTTATCGCGTACGAAGCGCTCTTCCTCAGCCGCCGCGACCAGCTTGCCGTCGATGTACAAGGCTGCGGAAGGATCATGGCTAAGGGCGCCGGACAGGCCAAGAATCGTCAATGCCACAGGGGTCTAGCCTCTTTAGTCTGCATTCAGGCGCGATGCGCCTTGAAAAATGATGTGCCCTCGCACCGGGCGAGAGACAGCTAAAGGGCGGGATTATAGCGTAAACGTGGCGGGAATGACCCTGTGCGAATTGCCCCATGTCTTTCAACCTACTGAACCCTTGTCCATCGGCCTATCCACGGCCTGGTCGCCAATAAACACTGATATTCCCGTCCACCGTCTGGCGATAGATCGTGTACGGCAGAAAAGCCGTATCGAACACACCGGACAGGGTCAGATCGAGCAGGACAACCGGCACCAGAATGCCGGTAGGATCGGGCGGCGCGTGCAGCAGGCAGAAATCGTGGGCGAGTCCGCTGTAGATACGCGGAATCGACTGACAGTAGGTCTTCTGTTTACGCAGGCCGCGCGTGGCGTCTTCATCGTCCTGCAGCACCGTAACGGCGGTGCCGCAGCCGGACAGTGCCAGGGAAAATGCGCCGATCGTGATAGCGTTTTTGATGCTCAAGATTTGCCCTCCGGGAACGTCGGGGCAAACTAGCATCGGGGTTTTGCGAGGGGCAGTTCATGGGTTCCGGGAAGGCCGTAGGACAAGTCACAAGGATTTGTCGCCACATGCCTCACCCGGATCCAACTGCAGAAATGTCTTACGCGCTGGCGAAAACAATCACGCGGTGCCCGCTACATCTTTGGGCAACCGCTGATCAATCACCTGATACAGCGCGCTGCTCTCAGGCCAGTTGCGCATGAAGCGCGCACGATCCCGGGCATAGGCCGGAGCGAAGCTGCCCAACGAGCCGTGCTGACACATCGAATCCAGATCTATCAGCGCCCAGCGATCTTCCTGCCAGAACAGGTTATGCCCCTTGAAGTCGCCATGGCTGATGCGCTCGGCGATCAACCGCGCAAACAGCTGATCCAGCGCCTGCAACTCGCTTTCCGGCGCCGCACCGCTTTCAACGTACGGCGCAAAGCGCTCGATGATGTCCGGCCCGGCCAGATGTTCGGTGATCAGATAGGCCTTGCTGCGCAGCCAGAGAAAACGGGTTTCCAGCACCGCCAACGGTTTTGGCGTGGCGATGCCGAGGAAGGCCAGACGATTGCCTTCGCGCCAGGAATGCCAGGCGCGGCTTGGACGCCAGAAGCGCTTGAGCCAATGGGCAAAATTCTTGATGTTGTAACGCTTGATCACCAGAGGACGCCCGGCAACCTCGACCTTGCCGACACTGGCCGCGCCGCCGGTCTTGTACAGATGGCCCTGATCGAGCAAGGCATCGGCCTGCTCCAGCACCGGCAACATCGCGGGCTCTTCCTCACGACGAATCGAGCGCAGACCGAACGCGCCGCGCTTGACGCTGAACAGCGTGCACTCACGACCGACCTTGATCAGGTAATCCTTCAAGCGCCAGGCGCGCACCTTGTCGATCTGCTTTTGCAAGGCTTCCAGCGGCAGCGCGTGTTCGCTGTTGCTCAGCAGGTAATACACCAACAATTCTTCGGTGAACGGCTCGAGCGACTTGGGCAACTGGGCGAAGAACACTCCGAGGTTTTCCAGCACTTTCTGCCGGGACAACGGCTGGCCGGCGTTTTCCGCACAGATACCTGCGCCATCGATCAGATACAGCTGACCGCCGTGGCGCAGCAGGTTGTCCAGGTGCAGGTCTTCCTGCCACAGGCCTTTGCCGTGCAATTGACCGATGGCGCCAAGCGCTTCGGCCAGCACCGCCGATTGTTCGTCGGCCAGCACCGGCAAGGATTCGACTTTGTTCCAGGCATCGCCGAGGCTTTCGGCGCCTTCGAGGAATTCAAACAGCAGCCAGCCACCCTCGCCGTCCTTCAGGCCGTCGGCCAGCAGCAACGGTGTGGTCATGCCCTGGGCGGCGAGCAGTTTCACACCTTCCAGTTCACGCTGAAAATGCCGCGCTGCCTTGTTGCCGACCAGCAATTTGGCCAGCACCGGACGCCCGCGCCACACACCGGCACCAACGTAACGCTGCCCCGGCAACACCCGCAGCAGACTGAGCAACTGCAAATCGGCAACGCCCGCCGCATCCGCGAGCGAAACCGTCAACGGCAGACTCGGCGTGCGCCCGGCATTTTTCAAGTCGGACAACTGCATCAGCGGGTCTCCTTGCGACTGCGCCGCGCGGTCAGCCGCGTGATCCAGCTGTCGACCAGCGAACTGTCCGTCGATTGATCGAGATACGCCGCCAGCAGCTCACGCAATTGCGCCTCGCTCCACTCCGGCGCACGGCGCAGCAGCGGTTCCAGATCCTTGACCCGGTCACGCATGCCGAACAGCAACGGGCGGGTCTTTTCCAGGTCGATCAACTGCGCCTGATAGCCATCGCTCTCGGCGCGCAGGAAAATGTGTTTTGGATAAAAGCAGCCGTGCACCTGACGCATACCGTGCAGATGACGCGCCAACAGGCCGCAAGCCTTGAGAATCGCCGACTGCTGCGCGGCATCGAGATCCGACCAGCGCTGCAACAGCGAATCGAGATCGTCCCAGCCCTCCAGCGCGCGGGTCAGCAGGATCGCACGGACTTCACCGTTGACCTTGCGCTCACCGAAGAACGCCGCCTGCAACGCCGGAATGCCCAGCTTGTTGTAACGACTGATATTGCGAAATTCCCGGGCGAAGGTCGGCTCGCCGAATGGCGCGTGCAAGGTGCGAGTCAGGTAATTGCACTGGCGCTTGAGGTAATAGCCATGCCCTTCCAGCTCCAGACGAAACACGCTGCTCCAGCCGCCGCCATCGGTGTTGGGCTCATCCACGGCGTCGAGTTGCTTGGACCACAGCGCATCGAACGTGCCGAGACCGTGGCGCTCCAGCAGCGCACGATCTTCAGCGGCCAGAAAATCAGTCATTCGCGTCCCTCGAAAAATCTCACCACGTGGCGAATCCGTTGCTTGTCGGCGGCATTGAGCCGTTCACGTCGGCGATATTGCAGGTAAAAGCGCAGGCGCTGGGTGTTCGACAGGTGATACTTGGCCACCTTGTCGAGACAGGCCAGATCCTTGGTGATCCGGTACTTGAGCCAGAAGCCGCGCCAGAAATCTCCGTTCGGGCAATCGATCAGAAACAGCTGCGCCTGATCGTCGATCAGCAGGTTGCGCCACTTCAGATCGTTATGAGTGAAGCGATGGTCGTGCATGACCCGGGTGTAACCAGCCAGTTGCCGGCTGACGCCGTCGACCCAGGCGCGATCCTTGAGCTTGGGATCGTTGCGTTCGGCCAGTGCCGACAGGTCTTCGGTGCGCGGCAGCTCACGGGTGATCATCGCCCCGCGATCGTAGGCCATGCCGTTGCGCTCCAGGCCCCACGCCACCACTTCGGCGGTGGGAATGCCCCACTTGGCAAAGCGCTTGAGGTTCTGCCATTCCATCTTCACCCGGGGCTTGCCCAGATAACGCCGCAAGCCTTTGCCGGCGCCGACGTAGCGCTTGACGTAATAATTGACGCCATTGAGCTGCACGCGAATGACTTCGGACAAAGGATCGCGGGTCAGGCGCTCGCCCTGAAGGGCGAATACCGCTTCTAGGCTACCGAAGTGTTGTGCAAGATCGCTGTATTCAGGCTCCAGATTCCAACCCGCCATCAGAGCGCATCCCCGTAACGCTGCTTGCGCGCGTAGAGCTTGTTGGCCTTGCCTTCAAGCCAGCTCAGCAACGGCGCTTCTTCGGCCAGGATCTGGCGCAGCGGTTGCTGGAAGTAGCCTTTGAGGAAACGCAGCTTGTCGCGGCGGGTCAGGCCGATATCCAGCGCGGAAAAGTACAGCGCCGCCAGATCCTTGTTGCGCCAGCGCTGGGTGATCGCCGGGCGGGTCTGGGCACGGTGCAGGTCGATCACCGAAAGTTTGAAATCTTCGGGAGTGACCGGTTTGTCGGTGTGCAGCAGGAAATGGCAGATGTAGCAGTCGCGGTGATTGACCCCGGCGCGGTGCATCATGCCGGTCATGCGCGCGACCTCGGCGATCAGCGCCCGCTTGAGTCTTGGCTGCGGCGGTTGCTTGACCCAGTCGATGCTGAAGTCTTCGAGACTGATGGTCGGCGCCAGCTCTTCGGTGACGATGAACGAATGCTGATCCGCCGGGTTGCTGCCCTTCTCGCCGTACGCGACGGCGGTCATGGTCGGCACGCCGACTTCCTGCAGACGCTGGATTGCCTTCCATTCCTGACCCGCACCGAGCACCGGCAGCTTGGCGGTCAGCAGGTTCTTGAAGATCTCGCCCCAACCGACGCCCCGGTGGATCTTGACGAAAAAGCCATTGCCGTCGACTTCCGTGCGTAACGTCCGGCGGGCTTCCAGCTCGCGGTACACCTCGCCCTGCAAGCCTTCGACTTCCACGAACGCATCGCGGCCAGCCCACAGGCTCTTGAACGGTTCAGCCAGCATCAACTTCATTTAAGCGTGCTCCGCCAGAATCACATCGGCCGCGTGCTGCGGCATGCTGTAGAGGTCGGCCGTCTCGGCGAAGGCCAGACCGTTGCGGCTCCAGGCCGCCCGTGCAGCGTCGTCGTTCAACATGTCAGTCAGGTATTGCGCCAGTTGCGCCTGATCGAACGGTTCGTCCAGCACTCGCCCGGCGTCCGCCTCGGCGATGTAATGGGCGTAACCGCAGACCGCGCTGACCAGCACCGGCAACCCGGCGACCAGCGCCTCAAGCAGCACCGTACCGGTGTTTTCGTTATACGCCGGGTGGATCAGCAGATCGGCGCCGAGCAGGAAACGCGGGATATCACTGCGCCCCTTGAGGAACGTCACGTTGTCGCCCAGGCCCAGCGTCGCACTCTGCATCTGGAACAATTTGGGGTCATCCTGGCCGATTACAAACAGCCGGGTGCGTTTCTTCAGCTCGGCAGGCAATGCGGCCAGCGCTTTCAGGCTGCGATCGACACCCTTGGTCTTGAACCCGGAACCGATCTGCACCAGCAGCAGTTCGTCGTCCTTGAGGTTGAATTCGGCGCGGAAACCGGCGCGAATCTGGTCGGCATCCGCAGGACGGCGGCGATCCTGGGCGATGCCAGGCGGCAGCAGGTGGAAGCGCTCAAGTGGTGTGTCGTAATACTTGATGAACAGCGGCTGCTGCACTTCGGAAATCATCAGCACTTCGGTCTTCGCGTCTTTGGCGAACACCGCACGCTCGTATTCGGCGAAGTGGCGGTAGCGGCCCCAGCGGCGATACAGCGAATGGCGCAGGTTCTGCGCCTTGTCTTCGAAGCAACCGTCGGCGGCGTAGTAGACGTCCAGCCCCGGCATCTTGTTGAAGCCGATCAGGCGATCCACCGGGCGCCTGGCCAGGTCCGCTTCCATCCACGCGCTGAGCTTTTCGTTGCGCCGGTGATTGAAGAACGCCTTGACCGGCGCCACCAGCACTTCGAAACCGGGCGGCACGTCGCCTTCCCAGATCAGGGTGTAGACGCGGATCTGGTGCCCGCGCTTCTGGCATTCGAGGGCGATGCGCATGAAGTCGCGCTGCAAACCGCCGAACGGAAAATATTTGTACAGGACAAAAGCCAATTGCATCAGCGCAGCTCCTCAGCCATCAACAACGTGCTCAGTCGGCTGGCAACACGCTCGGGATTCAGACGCGTGAAGCACAGGGGCCACTCGCGTTTCAGGTCAAACTGACGGGCATCCTGCGCGGTCGGTTGATAGGTACATTTCTTTTGCAGGCACGGCGCGCAAGGGAAATCGCTGCCGAGGTGAATCTGCAGCTTGCCGTAGGCGCCGGTCAGGCCCGGATTGGTCGGGCCGAACAGGGAAATCGTCGGCACATCCAGTGCCGCAGCCAGATGGCCGAGACCGGTGTCCACCGCGACGCAGGCCTGGGCGCCGGCGAGCACCTTGCCGACCCCGGCCAGATTCAGCTTCGGCAGCACTTCGGCGTGTTTGAAACCGGCGGCGATGCGCTCGGCCCGGGCCTTCTCCAGCGGGTTGCCCCACGGCAGCTTGATCCCGACGCCGAGGTAGCCGACCCGCTCGGTCAGCTCGCGCCAGTAGGCTTCCGGCCAGTGTTTGGTGTCCCAGGTGGTGCCGTGGAGGAACACCACGTAGGCATTCTTGCGCGGCAGTTCGACCAGACGCTCGACATTGAGGCCGTAATCGCCCAGGCCTTTGGGCAAGTCATAGCCCAAAGCAATCGCGAACAACTGGCGCACGCGCTCGACGGCGTGCTGCCCACGGGCCACCGCCAGTTTGCGGTCATAAAAGCGCGCGGCAATCGGCTCGCGGGCCGAGCCCTTGTCAAGACCGGCCACCGGCGCTTTGACGTAGCGGGTCAGCCAGGCGCTTTTCAGCAGGCCTTGAGCGTCGATCACCAGGTCATATTTGTTCGCCCGAACGGATTGCTTGAAGCGTTTCCACTCGCCGCTGGTGATGGTTTTCCAGATGTTCTTGCGCCAGCGGCGGATCGCCACCGGAATCACTTTGCCTACGGCCGGGTGCCAGGTCGGAATCTCGGCGAAGCCTTCTTCCACCACCCAGTCGAACTTGATCCCGGGAATCGCCCGGGCGGCGTCGGTCAGCGCCGGCAACGCGTGAATCACGTCGCCCAGCGATGAAGTCTTGATCAGCAATACCCGCAAGTTAATGAACCTCGACCACAGAGCCCTGCAAACGCTGCAAGGCATCGTTGACTGCGTCCGGCATCAGCTGGCGCAGGCAGTTGTAATGGCCGAAACGGCAGGTGCGGTCGAAACAAGGGCTGCAATCGAGGCCCAGACGGACGATTTCCACGTGCTCGGCCAGCGGCGGGGTGAAACCCGGCGAGGTCGACCCGTAGACCGCAACCAACGGGCGATTCAATGCAGCGGCCACGTGCATCAGGCCGGAATCGTTGGAGACCACCGAATCGGCGCAGGACATCAGGTCGATGGCCTCGGCCAGCGAGGTGCCGCCGCTGAGGTTCACCGACTCTTCACGCAGGCCCGGAATCAGCCGCGCGCGAATGTCTTCACCCACCGCGTGATCGTTCTTCGAACCGAACAGCCAGACCTGCCAGCCTTCGCGAATCCGCGCCTCGGCAACCTTGGCGTAATGCTCCGACGGCCAGCGTTTGGCCTCACCGAATTCGGCGCCGGGGCACAGCACCAGCACCGGGCGATCGAGGGTCAGACCGAACTTGGCCAATGCGGCCTCGCGGGTCACCGGATCGATCTGCAGGCTCGGGCGCGGATAAGGTTTCGGCAGCTCGGCGTTCGGCTCGTAGGCCAGCGCCATGAAACGCTCGATCATCAGCGGATAACGTTCTTTATCCAGCGTGCGCACGTCATTGAGCAGGCCGTAGCGGAATTCGCCGCGCCAGCCGGTGCGTTTCGGGATGCCGGCGAAGAACGGCACCAGCGCCGACTTCAACGAATTCGGCAGCAGGATCGCCTGGTCGTACTGGCCGGCCAGGGATTTGCCGATCCGCCGACGGGTCGCCAGCTCCAGCGCGCCGTGGCCGAGCGGGAAGCTCAAGGCCTTGCGCACTTCGGGCATGCGTTCGAGGATCGGCCGGCTCCACTCGGGGGCCAGCACGTCGATTTCGCACTGCGGGTGGCGCTGCTTGAGACACTGAAACAGTGTCTGCGCCATCACCATGTCACCGACCCAACTGGGCCCAACGATCAGAATATTCATGTGGTTTCCATAAACGAACCGGGGAGGCTTTACGCCTCCCCGCTCGAGAATCAGCTTAGCCCCAGCTCACGCCAGATCCGCATCACCTGCCGCCGTTCGTCTGCGAACTGATCGCCCGGTATCACCCCGGCGTCCTTCTGCAAGGCCTGCCGGTGGGCGGCGGAACGATAGGCCTTGTAGGCCTCGCGCAACAGGCTGGCGTCTTCGGCCGGCATCAGCCCTTCGTGCTCCAGCTCTTCCAGAATGCGGATATTGTCCGTCCAGCGCAGCAACGGCGGGTGGGTTTGCGACCACGCCAGAGCCGCGTATTGCACCATAAATTCAATATCGACGATACCTCCGGCGTCCTGCTTGAGGTCGAACGGCGCCGTGGCCTCGAAGGCATTCGCCCCGGTACCGGCGGCAGTGCTCTTGCTGCCGAGGTTGTCGCGCATCTTGGCGCGCATCTCGCTCACTTCCTGTTGCAGTTTCGCCAGATCCCGCACTTTGCCCAGCACTTGGGCCCGGACGTTCTCGAACGCCTGGCCGACATCCTTGCTGCCCACCAGCACCCGCGCCCGCACCAGCGCCTGATGTTCCCAGGTCCAGGCTTCATTTTCCTGATAGCGCGCAAACGCGCCGAGCGAACTGACCAGCAGCCCGGATGCTCCGGAAGGACGCAGGCGCATGTCCACTTCGTACAGCTGACCGGAGTTGGTCTGTGCCGTCAGCAAGTGAATGATCCGCTGGCCGAGCCGGGTGAAGAACTGCGTGCCATCGATGGGTTTCGGGCCATCGGTTTCGGCCTGCTGATCGCCATCGTGGATGAACACCAAGTCCAGATCCGAACCATGCCCCAACTCGATCCCCCCGACTTTCCCGTAACCGACAATGATGAAGCCGGGATCGCACAGCGTGCCATCGGTGCGCAGCGGCGTGCCGTACTTGGCCACGGTCTGGCGCCAGGCCAGGGCCAGCACTTGCTCAAGAATCGCTTCGGCCAGCCAGGTCAGGTAATCGCTGACTTTCATCAACGGCAGGCTGCCGGCGATTTCCGAGGCGGCAACACGCAAGCGGTGCGCCAGTTTGAAATGGCGCAGCGCTTCCATCTGTTGTTCGAGGTCGTCTTCCGGGATCCGCGTCAGGCGCTCGCGCAACTCGGCGGCCAGTTCCGGCGCCAGCGGCGGCTTGAACAGCCGGCCTTCGTTGAGCAATTCATCAAGCAGCAACGGGAAGCGGGTGATCTGCTCGGCGATCCACGGACTGGCGGCGCACAGCGTCAGCAAACGCCGCAGCGCGCCGGGGTTTTCCGTCAGCAGCACCAAATAAGCCGAGCGCCGGGCTACCGCTTCGACCAGCGGCAACACCCGCTCGAGCACCAGATCGGGATTTTCATGCTCCACCGCCTGGGCGAGCAGGCGCGGAATAAAGGCATCGAGACGCTCGCGCCCCAGACGCTGCATCGCCCGCAACTGCGGACTGGCGCGCAGGCTCGCCAGTGCCTTCAGGGCCTTGGTCGCGTCGGCGAAACCGCCCTCCTCCAGCTGGCGACAGGCCGCTTCTTCGTCTTGAGCCTCCTCCCACAGCGGCAGCCATTCACCGCCGACCACCACTTCGCTCTCGACGCCTTCGTCCTCATCCGGATCGGCGATCACTTGCGCAAAGTGCCAAGCCACCCGGCCGCGCCAGAACATCAGCTTCTCGTGGAACGCTTCCCAGTCGGCGAAACCGAGCATGAACGCGATTCGCGCCTGATCCTGAGCGCTGTCCGGCAGCATCTGGGTCTGACGGTCAGCAATCGCCTGGATCGCGTGTTCGGTGTAACGCAGGAATTCGTAACCTTCGCGCAGCTCGCTGATCACCGCTGGCGGCAGATAGCCTTGCCCTTCGAGCGTGCTCAACACCTTTAATAGAGGGCGCTGTTGCAGACTCAGGTCGCGACCGCCGTGAATCAGTTGAAAGGCCTGGGCGATGAACTCGACTTCACGGATACCGCCGGAGCCCAGCTTGATGTTGTCGGCCATGCCCTTGCGCCGCACTTCCTGCTGGATCAGTTGCTTCATGGTGCGCAGCGCTTCGATCGCCGAGAAGTCCAGATAGCGCCGGTAAACGAACGGTCGCAGCATTTCCTGCAACTGCTCGCCCGCCACCTGATCGCCGGCCACCACCCGCGACTTGATCATCGCGTAGCGTTCCCAGTCGCGGCCCTGATCCTGGTAATACTGCTCCAGCGCATTGAAGCTCAGCACCAGCGCGCCGGACGAGCCGTACGGGCGCAGACGCATGTCGACGCGGAACACGAAACCGTCGACGGTGATCGGGTCGAGGGCCTTGATCAGGCGCTGGCCGAGGCGGATGAAGAATTCCTGGTTATCCAGCGGGCGTTTCACGCCGACGGTTTCGCCGCCTTCCGGGTAGGCGAAGATCAGGTCGATGTCCGAGGACAGGTTCAACTCGACCGCGCCGAGCTTGCCCATGCCAAGGATGACCATCTGCTGTGGTTCGCCGCTGCGCCGGCCGGTCGGTGTGCCGAACTGGTCGCAATGGCGGCGGTACAACCATTGATAGGCCTGATCGACGCTGGCGTCGGCCATGTCCGAGAGATCGCGGCAGGTCTGCACCAGATCGGCCTGGCGGTTGAGGTCGCGCCAGATGATCCGCACCTGATGCCGGGTGCGCTGGCGACGCAGGGCTCGGCCCAGTTCATCTTCGGTCTGGGCGAGGCTGACGGCGGCGGCGATCTGCGCGCACAACTCACCTTTGGCATACGGCCGGTCCAGCTCGCCGGACTGCACCAGCGACAACAACATCAAAGGGTCACGAACGCTCTGTTCAATGACGAAATCGCTGGCGGCGCTGACGCGGGCGAACTGCGCCCAGCGTTCCGGCGTCCAGGTGGAGAAGCCAAGATCATCTTCAAGTCCGGCGACGGCCGCACGGAACGACTGCTCCGATCGGCTGACCAACGGCAGGAGAATGGCGGGCAGTTCGGCAAGCGCGGGCAGGGTCATGGTCTATCCTTGATCGGCGTGTAAATGGCCGCTTGTAGTGATGATTGAAAAACCGCTACGCGAAGGACTGTCGAACAAAAGTGAGAAATAGCTGAAATTTCTTTTTCTTTGGCAGCCAGCATCAAACTTTCACCTTTTTCGGATGGCTAAAGACCAACCTTAACGATTATTCTCACAACGCAGTCGGAGGCCACAAGCCTTTCATCTGTAGTTTTACTACTCGTCTATACATTCGAAAGGCTGAAATGCCGGATGATTTGTAGTAAAACTACACGCCGCCGGAACAACCTGTCGGCAATCCAAGAATTTTAAATCGTCTGCCCACAAGGCCAGTCGCAAACTCAGGCAACCGATTCTGGAAGCCTTTCCGCCCTGGAGCAAGCCATGCAAGACCTCGATCCCGTCGAAACCCAGGAATGGCTGGACGCCCTGGAATCGGTTCTCGACAAAGAAGGCGAAGACCGTGCTCACTATCTGATGACCCGTATGGGTGAACTGGCGACCCGCAGCGGTTCGCAGCTCCCTTACGCCATCACCACGCCTTACCGCAACACGATCCCCGTTACCCACGAAGCACGCATGCCTGGCGACCTGTTCATGGAACGCCGCATTCGCTCGCTGGTACGCTGGAACGCGATGGCCATGGTAATGCGTACGAACCTGAAAGATTCTGACCTGGGTGGTCACATCTCCAGCTTCGCTTCCAGTGCGACCCTGTACGACATCGGCTTCAACTACTTCTTCCAGGCCCCGACCGACGAACACGGCGGCGACCTGATCTACTTCCAGGGCCACACCTCGCCAGGCGTTTACGCCCGTGCATTCATGGAAGGCCGCATCACCGAAGACCAGATGAACAACTTCCGCCAGGAAGTCGACGGTCAGGGCCTGTCGTCCT
This sequence comes from Pseudomonas sp. GW456-12-10-14-LB2, assembly GCF_002884345.1. NCBI lineage: Bacteria > Pseudomonadati > Pseudomonadota > Gammaproteobacteria > Pseudomonadales > Pseudomonadaceae > Pseudomonas > Pseudomonas sp. GW456-12-10-14-LB2. The sequence goes on along the minus strand of NZ_POHV01000005.1, from coordinate 22,746 downwards.
ACCCGCACCCTTGGCTGATGCCTGACTTCTGGCAGTTCCCGACCGTTTCGATGGGCCTGGGCCCGATCCAGGCGATCTACCAGGCTCGCTTCATGAAGTACCTGGAACACCGCGGTTTCATCCAGCCGGGCAAACAGAAAGTCTGGTGCTTCCTGGGCGACGGCGAGTGCGACGAACCGGAATCCCTGGGCGCCATTTCCCTGGCCGGCCGCGAGAAGCTGGACAACCTGATCTTCGTCATCAACTGCAACCTGCAGCGCCTCGACGGCCCGGTTCGCGGCAACGGCAAGATCATCCAGGAACTCGAAGGCGTGTTCCGCGGTGCTCAGTGGAACGTGACCAAAGTTATCTGGGGCCGTTTCTGGGATCCACTGCTGGCAAAAGACGTCGACGGCATCCTGCAACGTCGCATGGACGAAGTCATCGACGGCGAGTACCAGAACTACAAAGCCAAAGACGGCGCGTTCGTTCGTGAACACTTCTTCAACACGCCAGAACTCAAGGCGATGGTTGCTGATCTGTCCGACGACGAGATCTGGAAACTCAACCGTGGCGGCCACGACCCGTACAAGGTCTACGCGGCGTACCACGAAGCGGTCAACCACAAAGAACAACCGACCGTCATCCTGGCCAAGACCATCAAGGGTTACGGTACCGGTGCGGGCGAAGCGAAGAACACCGCGCACAACACCAAGAAAGTCGACGTCGACAGCCTGAAGCTGTTCCGCGACCGCTTCGACATCCCGGTGAAAGACGAAGAGCTGGAAAACCTGCCGTTCTTCAAGCCGGAGCCAAACAGCGCCGAAGCCCGTTACCTGGCCGAGCGTCGTGCCGCACTGGGCGGTTTCGTTCCTCAGCGTCGCGCACAAAGCTTCAGCGTACCGACCCCGGACCTGGACACCCTCAAGGCGATCCTCGACGGTTCCGGCGACCGTGAAATTTCCACCACCATGGCCTTCGTGCGGATCCTCGCGCAACTGGTCAAGGACAAGGAAATCGGCCCGCGCATCGTTCCGATCATCCCGGACGAAGCCCGTACCTTCGGTATGGAAGGCATGTTCCGTCAGCTGGGCATCTACTCGTCCGTCGGTCAGCTCTACGAGCCAGTCGATAAAGACCAGGTGATGTTCTACAAGGAAGACCAGAAAGGTCAGATCCTTGAAGAAGGCATCAACGAAGCAGGCGCCATGAGCTCCTTCATCGCCGCCGGTACTTCGTACTCCAGCCACAACCAGCCAATGCTGCCGTTCTACATCTTCTACTCGATGTTCGGCTTCCAGCGTATCGGCGATCTGGCATGGGCCGCTGGCGACAGCCGTACCCGTGGCTTCCTGATCGGCGGCACCGCCGGCCGTACCACCCTGAACGGTGAAGGCCTGCAGCACGAAGACGGTCACAGCCACCTGCTGGCTGCCACCATCCCGAACTGCCGCACCTACGATCCGACCTACGGCTACGAGCTGGCGGTGATCATTCAGGACGGCATGAAGAAGATGACCGAAGAGCAACAGGACATCTTCTATTACATCACCGTGATGAACGAGTCCTACCAGCAGCCAGCCATGCCGGCCGGTGCCGAAGAAGGCATCAAGAAAGGCATGTACCTGCTCGAAGAAGACACCCGCGACGCGGCGCACCACGTACAGCTGATGGGCTCCGGCACCATCCTGCGTGAAGTCCGTGAAGCGGCGAAGATCCTGCGTGAAGAGTTCAACATCGGCGCCGATGTGTGGAGCGTCACCAGCTTCAACGAACTGCGTCGCGACGGCCTGGCCGTAGAGCGCAGCAACCGTCTGAAACCTGGCCAGAAGCCTAAGCGCAGCTACGTCGAAGAATGCCTGAGCGGCCGTAAGGGTCCGGTCATCGCGTCTACCGACTACATGAAACTGTTCGCCGAGCAGATCCGTCAGTGGGTACCGTCCAAGGAATTCAAAGTCCTGGGCACCGACGGTTTCGGCCGCAGCGACAGCCGCAAGAAACTGCGTCATTTCTTCGAAGTCGACCGTCATTTCGTGGTGTTGGCAGCCCTGGAAGCACTGGCTGACCGTGGTGATATCGAACCTAAAGTCGTGGCCGAGGCCATCACCAAGTTCGGCATCGACCCGGAAAAACGCAACCCACTGGACTGCTGAGGAGAAACTCTGTGAGCGAACTCATTCGCGTACCTGACATCGGCAGCGGTGAAGGTGAAGTAATCGAACTGTTTGTGAAGGTCGGCGACCGTATCGAAGCCGACCAGAGCATCCTGACCCTGGAATCGGACAAGGCCAGCATGGAAGTGCCGGCCCCGAAGGCTGGCGTCATCAAGAGCCTGAAAGTGAAGCTGGGCGATCGCCTGAAAGAAGGCGACGAACTGCTGGAACTGGAAGTCGAGGGTGCCGCAGCTGCGGCCCCTGCTCCGGCTGCTGCGCCTGCCGCCAAGGCTGAAGCTGCACCGGCTGCCGCTCCTGCACCGGCTGCTCCAGCTGCTGCCCCTGCTGCCGCTTCGGTTCAGCAAGTGCACGTGCCGGACATCGGTTCTTCGGGCAAGGCCCAGATCATCGAGATCCAGGTCAAGGTCGGCGACACCGTCGAGGCTGATCAGTCGCTGATCACCCTGGAATCCGACAAGGCGAGCATGGAAATCCCGTCGCCTGCCGCTGGCGTGGTCAAGGCCATCAGCGTCAAGTTGAACGACGAAGTCGGCACCGGCGACCTGATCCTGGATCTGGAAGTGGCGGGTGCTGCGGCCCCTGCTGCTGCCGCTCCGGCCCAGGCTGCTGCTCCGGCCGCTGCGGCGGCACCAGCACCGGCCGCCGCGCCAGCTGCACCGGTTGCCGACAGCGTTCAGGACATCCACGTTCCGGACATCGGTTCGGCCGGCAAGGCCAAGATCATCGAAGTGCTGGTCAAGGCTGGCGACAGCGTTGAAGCCGACCAGTCGCTGATCACCCTGGAATCCGACAAGGCGAGCATGGAAATCCCGTCGCCTGCCGCTGGCGTGGTGGAAAGCGTTTCCATCAAGCTGGACGACGAAGTCGGCACCGGCGACCTGATCCTCAAGCTGAAAGTCAAAGGTGCCGCTCCAGCTGCTGCCCCGGCTCCAGCTGCCGCTGCTGCTCCGAGCGCTCCGGCGCCGGCCGCTGCTGCTGCTCCGGCTGCCGCTGCACCTGCTGCTGCCGCTCCGGTTGCTGCGCCAGCCAAGCCAGGCGCCAAAGTTCACGCCGGCCCTGCCGTGCGTCAACTGGCTCGCGAATTCGGCGTCGAGCTGAGCGCTGTCGGCGCCAGCGGTCCGCACGGTCGCATCCTGAAAGAAGACGTGCAGGTTTACGTCAAAGCCATGATGCAGAAGGCCAAGGAAGCACCGGCCGCTGCCGCTGGCGCAACCGGTGGCGCGGGCATCCCGCCGATTCCGGTCGTCGACTTCAGCCGTTTCGGCGAAATCGAAGAAGTGCCGATGACCCGCCTGATGCAGGTCGGTGCTGCCAACCTGCACCGCAGCTGGCTGAACGTGCCGCACGTAACGCAATTCGACTCGGCGGATATCACCGAGCTGGAAGCGTTCCGCACCGCACAGAAAGCTGTCGCAGAGAAGGCCGGCGTCAAGCTGACCATCCTGCCGCTGCTGCTCAAGTCCTGCGCGCACCTGCTCAAGGAACTGCCGGACTTCAACAGCTCGCTGGCACCAAGCGGCAAGGCGATCATCCGCAAGAAATACGTGAACATCGGCTTCGCCGTCGACACCCCGGATGGCCTGCTCGTACCGGTCATCAAGAACGTCGACCAGAAGAGCCTGCTGCAACTGGCCGCCGAGGCCGCTTCCCTGGCTGAAAAAGCCCGGACCAAGAAGCTCTCGTCGGACGAGATGCAAGGCGCCTGCTTCACCATTTCCAGCCTCGGCCACATTGGCGGCACCGGCTTCACGCCAATCGTCAACGCGCCGGAAGTGGCGATCCTCGGTGTTTCCAAGGCAACCATCCAGCCAGTCTGGGACGGCAAAGCCTTCCAGCCGAAACTGATGCTGCCACTGTCGCTGTCCTACGATCACCGTGTGATCAACGGCGCCGCTGCTGCACGCTTCACCAAGCGTCTGAGCGACCTGCTGGCGGACATCCGCACCATCCTGCTGTAAAGCGCTCGGCCCTCCGGCAACGGAGGGCCGACCGCGTTCCACGTTTTCGAGCGCCACACGCTCGTACCTCAACCCCGTCAGTTTGGCGGGGCTTTTTTTTGCCTGAAATAACTGTCGCCCGAACTTTTCCCACAACTTGCGCTGATATAAGCCACGACTCGAGTCCACTTCCTGTCGATATTTTTCAGCAACAGGCAACTAACCTTGGCGCATCAAAGTTGCACCAACCAGCCGGGTAACTTTATCAATCACCAACACTTATTCGAATGGACTCGAACATGCTGAAACCTACTGTCGGCCCGATCATTGGCTACACGACAACTAATCAGGTGCGGATCTTTATTCGCGGCGGACTGCAGCATAACGCTGCCGTATTTGCCGGCATTCGCTATCGGATATTGGATTCGAAACAATGGCAGACGGGCCAGTTTGTAAAACTGGATTCAACCCGCGACATGACTGAAGTGCTGGTGCTCGATCATTTGCAGGACGACACCGACTACGAATACCAGACCGGCTGGTTCAGCCCGATGAGTCCCGTCCACAGTGTGGATAGCGTGGCGGAGTTACCGCTGCAATGGCCACGGGAAACGTATCGCCTGCGCACCCGCAGCCATCAGCCCTTGCAGCCGCGCGCTTATATCCTCGGTTCCTGCCGCTACTTGCGCATGACCGCCGGCATCCCGGTTCTTCCGCATCTGGGCGACCGGATTTTCGCGTCGATCAGTCAATTGATCGAAGGCGCACAACCGGCGATCAGCGCCATCATGATGTGTGGCGATCAAATCTACGCTGATGATTTGAACCTGTTCGCACCGGATCGCGACTATGAAGAGTTCATCGCAAAGTATCGTACGGCGTTTTCCCTGCCCAATATTCGACGACTGATGTCGGAGACTTCGACTTACATGATTCTAGATGATCATGAAATAGAAGATAACTGGCCAATGAACGCCAACGAGTCCGATGAAATACTGTTCAGCAATGCGATGAAGGCTTACGAACTCTATCAAGTCAGTCATAGCCCGGCTTACTCCGCAACAACTAACGGCACAATCGACCGTACTTCACTGAAACACTACTGGTATCAATTCAGCGACGGCGATATCGAATGGTTTGTAACGGACAGTCGAACTCGCCGCAACTTGTCGGCCGAGAACCGCCGCATCCTCGATGAAGAACAGGAACAAGCCTTGTGCAATTGGCTGGTGAAGAGCCCGGCGAGGGTCAAGTTCGTGGTCACCAGTGTCATGTTCTACCCCGACCGCAAAATGAACGGCGATGATGCCTGGGCAGGCTTCCCCGAACAGCGCCTGCGCCTGCTGGAAACCATCCGCTGGCATCGGCTCAGGAACGTCGTGTTCATTTCCGGCGATGTGCATGGCTCGCTGACCAGTCGCCTGAGCCACAGCGAAGACCCGGACTTCGAGGTACACACCGTCGTATCTTCGCCGCTGAGCAACAGCAAATTGCTGCCCTACGCCACCGCCGCGACCTTCATGCTCGACCAGCCGCTGGCGCAGACCGAGGCAGGCGAATACCGGCACGAACTGACCAGCCAAGTCATCAGCCAGGACAACTTTGCGCACATGGTGGTCGAGGCCGGACGGATCCAGGTCAACTATCACGACCGGGATGGCAGGCACCTGCAATCCATCGATATTCCGCTGCGATGAAATCCAGCGGCACGACCGTTCCGGATGGCCGAAGGCTCTGGAACGGCCATCTCCGCGCTTGATAGCATTAGTTTCCGGCAAGTGCTGGAGAAATGTTCACTGCAGCCGACATATTCTTATAGCACTTGGCCTTCATGTCTCTTGTCAGTCGGTGCCGCAATGATGCAACCTTGCCGCAGGCAACAGTAAAGAGGGCGAGAGCCCGGCGCGTTCAGCAAATTTCCAAGCGAGTTCCCTTCATGAAGAGCCAACCCGATGCCGCCAGCCGTATGGTGGCCGAGGTAGTGACGCAGTTGCCTGTGCCCTCGCGGCTCGGCATGCTGCGTTTCGAGCGCCTGAATGAAGCCAGCTGGGCGATGCTGTTTCTCGATCCCAACTGTGAACGCCAGTTCGGCCAGCCCGCCGTCGAGCTCTGCGCCCTGGTCGGCTCGCCCTACGCCAGCCTGATGGAGCCCGAAGCGCGCTATCAACTGCATGATGCGATCCAGCAACAACTCGGCCAAAGCCCGCATTACCTGGTGCGCTATACCCTGCACACCGCCGCCGGCGCGTTGAGCATTCTTGAACTCGGTGAAGCCTACAAACAGCACAACCGCCACTTGCTGCGCGGTTACCTGCTGGCGGTCGACGATGTATTCGACGAAGCGCCGACGTTGCCCTCCGTCGATCTGGAAACCCAGAATTCACGCCTGCAAATCGCCCTTGAACTCAACCAGCGTGCCCAGCAGGAACAGCTGCAACATCTGGAGCGGGTGCGCGCCCAGCAGGACCTGATCCTGCTGCTGGCCCGCCAGCGTTACAGCAGCCAGAACTCCCTGCAAGAAGCCGCCGAACTGATTACCCGCTGCGCCTGCGATATCTACGAAATCGACTGCGCCAGTCTGTGGAACCTTGAAGGCCAGAAGCTGGTGCCGATCTCGGCGTACCACCGCGCCACCCAGGAATACATCCTGCCGGAGGTCATCGACGTCAGCGGCTTCCCCGATTACATGGACGCGTTGCACGGCAGCCGCGCCATCGACGCGCACAACGCGATGCGCGACCCGCGTACCCGGGAAATGGCCGAAGCCCTGCGCCCGCGTGACGTCAACGCCATGCTCGACGCCAGCATCCGCGTCGACGGCCAAGTGGTCGGCGTGCTGTGCCTGGAGCAGACCGGCGTCACCCGCGCCTGGCAGTCCGACGAAATCGCTTTTGCCGGTGAACTGGCCGACCAGTTCGCCCAGGTCATCAACAATCACAACCGCCGCACCGCCACCAGCGCGCTGCACCTGTTCCAGCGTGCGGTCGAGCAAAGCGCCAACGCCTTTTTGCTGGTCAACTGCGACGGCGTGGTCGAGTACGTCAACCCGAGCTTCACCGCGATCACCCAGTACACCACCGAGGAAGTCCACGGCCAGCGCCTCTCGGAATTGCCAGCCCTGGAAAACTTAAGCGAGCTGCTGTTCGACGCGCCGTCGGCGCTGGCCAAGAGCAACAGTTGGCAGGGCGAATTCAAGAGCCGCCGCAAGAACCTCGAACCCTACTGGGGCCAGTTGTCGATCTCCAAGGTCTACGGCGACAACCGTGAGCTGACGCACTACATCGGCATCTACGAAGACATCACCCAGACCAAACTGGCGCAGCAGCGCATCGAGCGCCTGGCCTACACCGACAACCTGACCAACCTCGGCAACCGGCCTGCATTTATCCGCAATCTGGATGAACGCTTCGCCCGGGATAGCGATACCCCGATCAGCCTGCTGCTGGTGGACATCGACAACTTCAAGCGGATCAACGACAGCCTCGGCCACCAGACCGGCGACAAACTGTTGATCAGCCTGGCCCGGCGCCTGCGTAACAGCCTGAGCCCGAGCGGCAGTCTGGCGCGGTTCGCCAGTAACGAGTTCGCAGTGTTGCTCGACGACACAGACCTTGCCACCGGGCAGCAGATCGCCAACCAATTGCTGGCGACTCTGGATAAACCGATGTTCGTCGACAACCAGTTGATCAGCGTCACCGGCTCCGTGGGCCTGGCCTGCGCGCCGCTGCACGGTCGCGACCCGCAGACCCTGATGCGCAACGCCGGCCTCGCTCTGCACAAGGCCAAGGCCAACGGCAAACATCAGGTTCAGGTGTTCACTGAAGCACTGAACGCCGAGGCCAGCTACAAACTGTTCGTCGAGAACAACCTGCGCCGGGCCCTGACCCAGAACGAGCTGGACGTGTTCTATCAGCCGAAGCTGTGCCTGCGCAGCGGTCGTCTGCTGGGCATGGAAGCGCTGCTGCGCTGGAACCACCCGGAACGCGGCATGATCCGCCCGGACCAGTTCATCAGCGTCGCCGAGGAAACCGGTCTGATCATTCCGATCGGCAAATGGATCGCCCGCCAGGCCTGCCGCATGAGCAAGGCGCTGACCGCCGCCGGCATGGGCAATCTGCAGGTGGCGATCAACCTGTCGCCCAAGCAGTTCTCCGACCCGGACCTGGTGGCCTCGATCGCCAACATCCTCAAGGAGGAAGCGCTGCCGGCCAATCTGCTGGAACTGGAACTGACCGAAGGCCTGCTGCTGGAAGCGACCGAAGACACCCACTTGCAGCTCGACCAGCTCAAGCGCCTGGGCCTGACCTTGGCGATGGACGACTTCGGCACCGGTTACTCGTCGCTCAGCTACCTGAAAAAATTCCCGATCGACATCATCAAGATCGATCGCAGCTTCATCCATGAAATCCCGGACAACCAGGACGATATGGAAATCACCTCCGCCGTGATCGCCATGGCCCACAACCTGAAACTCAAGGTCGTCGCCGAAGGCATCGAGACTGCCGAGCAACTGGCGTTCCTGCGTCGCCACCGCTGCGACGTCGGCCAGGGCTACCTGTTCGACCGGCCGATTCCGGGCGCCGAGCTGATCCAGGCGCTCAAGCGCTATCCGCGCGGCCCGCTCTGCCTGTAAATCCCAAGACAGTACCCGCACATTTTGCCTAGTGATTAACGGGGCATCATTGGGCACACTGGCGGTCAGACTTTTTACATCCCATCCTGACTGAGAGGAACGATCATGGTTCTGCGCTCGGAAATTCTGGTGAACAAAAACGTGCTACCGACTAAAGAACAAGCTCTGCCTGGCCGCGAAACCCCGATGGCCCTGCCTGAAAAACACTTTGTTTTCACCGAAACGCCGTTGCTGGGCCCGTTCTTTCAGGACGTCGACTTCGCGATTTTCGGCCTGGGCTGCTTCTGGGGTGCCGAGCGCCGCTTCTGGCAGCGTGAAGGCGTGGTCAGCACCGTGGTCGGTTACGCCGGCGGTTACACGCCGAACCCGACCTACGAAGAAGTCTGCTCGGGCCTGACCGGCCACGCTGAAGTGGTGCTGGTGGTGTTCGACAAGGCCAAGGTCAGCTACGAAGAGCTGCTGGCGATGTTCTGGGAATTGCACAACCCGACGCAGGGCATGCGCCAGGGCAATGACATCGGCACTCAGTACCGCTCGGTGATCTACGCGACCCATCCGGAACAACTGGATGCGGCGCTGAAGAGCAAAGCTGTTTATCAGGCTGAGCTGTCGAAGGCGGGTCTGGGTGAAATCAGCACCGAGATCGAACAGGCGCCGACCGTTTACTTCGCCGAGACCTATCACCAGCAGTATCTGGCGAAAAATCCGGAAGGCTACTGCGGGATTGGCGGCACGGGCGTTTGCATGCCGCCGAGTCTGGCGGGTAACTGACCGCGACCACTGATCGTTCCCACGCTCCGCGTGGGAACGATCGGTCAGCGATCAGCTCTCGGCGATCAACCAATCCATCTGCCACCCACCCTGGGTTTGCCCAAGCTTTTTGGACAGCCACGGCAGCAGCTCACGCAATTCTTCCTCCAGCCCCCACGGCGGATTGGCAATCGCCAAGCCGGAACCGTTCAGGCTGTTCGGCGTGTCCAGCGGATGCACCAGCAGCTCCACACGCAGCAGTTTCGGCGCACCGGTGCCGGCCAGATCCTGATAGAAACGACGCAATGCGCGCTGATCCTTCACCGGATACCAGATCGCAGCCACGGTCTGGCGCATCCGGCCAATGGCCTCTTTCATCGACGCCGCACAACGCTGCATTTCATCGAGCTGTTCGAACGGCGGATCAATCAGCATCACCGCGCGTTTCTCCTGCACCGGCAACATCGCTCGGGCCACATGCCAGCCCTCGCCCAGATGCACTTTCACCCGACGATCGCCGGCCATGTTCTCCTTGAGCTGCACGCCGTCTTCAGGGTGCTTCTCGTTGAGCATCACCCGGTCCTGCGGTCGGGTCAGACGCCGCGCCAGCTCCGGCGAGCCCGGGTAATAGCGCAGCTGGCCGTCCGGGTTCATCTCGTGCAGCACCTTCATATAGTCGGCGGTCAGCGCCGGCAGATCCGGCTGATCCCACAACCGCGCGATGCCTTCCAGGTACTCGCCGGTACGGTTGGCCTGATCACCCTGCAGGTCATACAGACCGATGCCGGCGTGGCTGTCGAGATAGGCAAACGGCTGCTCCTTGCGCGACATCAGGGCGATGAGGCGGGTCAAGGTCAGGTGTTTGAACACATCGGCGTGATTGCCGGCATGGAAGGCGTGACGATAATTCATGGCTGCTCCTGCGAGGGCCGTGAAGTTTACCTTTTACCGGGCGGCAAGTCAGGGGTTGGGGGCTGAGTGGGCGTTCCCGGCGCTACACTGGCCGCAACCACCTGACAGGAAGTCTGAAAATCATGTATTGCCGGATCATTGCCCTCCTTTGCCTGCCGGGCTCATTACACGCCTTCGCTGGCGAAGAACACACCGAACAGGCACGCCAGAATCTGAAGAACTACGGTTTGAGCTACTGCATCCTGGCGCCATTCAAAGAACAATCTGCACTGGAAAAAGACATCGGACTGTCCGCCGGAGCCTACTCGTTCATGGGCAAAGGCCTGCACACCATTGTTCAGAATGAGGACACGCTGGAGGTCACGCATGATCCGTATGCTGAGACTGAGAAATACATGGCTGGCGCCTACCTCAAAACATCCTCAACCAGCAAACAGACTAGTAAAAACATAGTGTTCTATTCTTGTCTGGAAATTTATAACTCGCCGGAATTTGACGCTTTCATCAAGTCGCAGGATCAGTATCTGCAAAACTGAAATCTTCTCGCCTGACTAAATGATCTTTCCAAAACGGATGTTGGAAAGGGGTGAGTGGGCAGTCTAGCTGTCGGGTACATCCGTGAGAGCTCCCTCACCCTAGCCCTCTCCCGGAGGGAGAGGGGACTGACCGAGGTGATCTTTCGGTTTGCATCGACCTGAAAAATCACCGCGACCTCAGCTTGGCCAAGCGAAGTTCACCACCGAAGTCGCAGGTCGGCGTACATGACCCAAACAACTCGGTCGGTCCCCTCTACCCTTGGGAGAGGGCTAGGGTGAGGGGTTGGGGATCTAAGGCCGGTCACGCAACCTGCGGCCAATCACATCCAAGACATCACAGCCGTCACGCAACGGAATCACGCAGAGCTGGGCGAAGTCGCTGAGGATGACCGAGTCGCACTCGACCGAGCCGCGCATGCACATGTTTTCCAGGACCTGGATTACCGCGCGGATTCGGTAGTTGGCGGCGTCCATCAGGATGTCGAGCGGGGCGTGGGTGTCGATGAACAGCGTGGGCATGTCGTTGCAGTTACTGGTCAGCGCCATGAGGCGGTTGTCGGGGTGGGGGATGAAGGGCTCGTAGGGTGGATCGGGTTTCAATGTTGGCACTGGAATCACTCCTAACGTATTGGGTGGAGCCGCCAACTCTCACTTCCACGCATTAGGTGGCGGCTGTACGCAGGTGTGGAAGACCGGGACGTTAGGCACCCGGCGCACTCGAAAGCGCCCCGCGCACAGCCACCAAAAACTCAAACGACAAAAACGCCTGACTGGTGCAGCTTGACGCGCCTAACGATAAAAGGGCTTCCACGCCCTGTCACCGAATTTGCGGTGACAGCCAAAGACTATCCCCGCACCACCGCGCCCACCAGTTCACGCAAACCGCCGCAACTCGCAGGAAACGTCCGAAGCCTTTGCCCGGAAATTTCACTCTGATTCGTCCCGCAAGTAGTCCAGCAGTGCCGAAGCCGACGATTCGTCCGACGCTGAAACCGCAAAAAACCTGACAACCTTGCAGCGCAAGACATCGGCGGGGAACGCTTCGAACAACGCCGGTTGCTCCTCGCTCAACCACTGCAAGGCGTTGTTGATCCGGGCATCTTCGCCGAATTGCGCCAGCAGTTTTTCCGGCACCGACCACCAAGGAAACTCTCGACCGGAGACCTGCGCTCTACCCCCTATCTCGACGGCCTGACCGTTGATCAATCCTCGCGTGAGGACCGGTAGTAGTTGCCCGGCATCCACCTCGGACGACTCAAGGATCGGCAACAAATACCGCCCATCCCAAAACCGGAAGAACACCACTTTCCCGTCCGGCATCAGCACCTGGGTCAAACTGCGAAAGTGCTCGACCACCGCCTCAAGCCCTGCTGAAGAAACCGCCAGCCAGCCCCAGTCGCGAGACTCCGTGGTCGCCACCCAATCCAGAAACTCACTGCCCGCGTCGACGATTCCCACGTAGGGCATCACCGCATCCCACTCGGCATAAATTGTTTCCACCCAGACCGGTTTCGGCATCTGCGCTTTCAGCGGCCAGGCCTTCAGTGGCTCTGCCGCACTGGCGCTACTGAAAATCGCGAACAACTGCTCCGACGGCTTCAGCGGCACATCCTTCAACCATTGTTCAGGCTGCACAGACACCACCCTTGCAGCGCTCGCATTCTTCGCAGAACGGCGCATCACCTTTAAGGCTCATGATTTGCGCCGCAGTCAGAATCACAGCCGGTGCCGCCACCAGTTTTTCCGGCAACCCCGGCACTGTCGGCGCCGCGCTCATCGCCGCCATTGGCGCGCCACCCACCACAATCGGCACGCTGCTGAAGATCCCGCCGGGGCCGATGTTGATCCACTGCCCGCCCGCCTGAATCGTCGCGCTCGCCCCGCCGTCGATCACCACTTGCTGGCCTGCGCTGACGTGGAATTGAGCACTGGCGTTGATCGCCTGATTGCTTACGCGGATGTGCCGGTCGCCGGTCACCGTGAGGTGGTCGTCCTGCTTCACTTCGGTCTGGCGCTGGCCGTGGGTGATGCGCTGCTCATCGGCTTTCAGTTCATGCTTGGCGAGACCGGTCACAACGACGCTGCGCTGGTTATCGACCTGCACCTGCTGATCGTTCAGCACATGCTGCGTCCAGTTTCGCTGGGCCCGCAGGTAGATTTCCTCGGCGCCTTTGCGATCCTCGATGCGCAGTTCGTTGTAGCCCCCACCGCCGGGACTGCTCTGGCTGCGGAAAATACTGCGGGTCTTGTCGGCCGGCAGGTCCAGCGGCACTGGCGTCGCGGCGTTCGGCAGGCAAGCCATGACCAGCGGTTTGTCGGCATCGGAATCGATGAACCCCACCAGCACTTCCATGCCGACCCGCGGAATCAGCACGCTGCCATAACGGTCATGAGCCCAGCCGCTGGCGACCCGCAGCCAGCAACTGGAATGCTCGTTGAGTTCGCCGTCGCGATCCCAGGCCAGTTGCACCTTGACCCGACCGTACTCGTCGCAATGGATTTCACTGTCTTGCGGACCAGTGACCACGGCTGGCTGATAACCGAGCATCCGAGGTTTTTCCGGGCCCATCGGCGGGCGGAAGAACACGTCCCACGGTGTGGCGAGAAAGGTATTACGGTAACCCTGGAATTCGTCACCCTCGCTGGTCACCGATTCCTCCAGCACTTGCGGCTGTCGGCCATGGTGCTCGATTGCGGTCAGCAGCCAGAGGTCATTCAGATCCTGGCGCGGATGCTCGGCCAGTTGCAGGAAATGTCCGCTGACCAAGGCAGATTGATCGCTGCGCCCCTCGGCCTGACGGTAATCGGCGACATGCCGCTCAAGCGTGCGCTGGGCCAGTTGCTTGCCAGTGGCGCGATCGGTGAACTGGCCGGGAAAGTGGTAATCCTCCAGCACCGGGCGCTGGTCGCTTTCCACCCAGCTCTGCAGCGCCAGCCGCGGTTTGGTGAAGTCGTAATCACGCCGGGTGACCACGCTGGTGCGGGTTTCCACTCGAACGGTGAAGCGCTTGATTGCCGGTGCCGATGCAGCCATGCCGCTGCCCGGCAGGTACAGCGTCGGCTCGGCCAGACGTGGGAACACCGTTTGATCGTCACCGAACACCAACAGATGCCCGTCCGGGCTGTGCTGAAAGTGGAAGTGAATGCCGACTTCGGCACACAGGCGCTGGATGAACGCCAGATCGCTCTCGGCGTACTGCACGCAATACTCACGCGGCGGGTAATCGCTGCCGAGGCGAAATTCGAAGGCGTCGCGCAGGATCGCGTGATCCTTGAGGATCTGCGTCACAATCTGCGGCACGCTTTGATGCTGGAAGATCCGCTGATTGATCCGATGACCCAGATAGGCCAGACGCGGAACGAGGCTGACGTGATAGCGGGTCAGACGCTTGCCGGAATCCCCCTGCCCGACCCGATAGATCTGACCGTGGATACCGGAACCGTCTTCATCAAAACTCAGAAACGCCTGACAGTGCAGCAGGCTTTCCAGATCCAGATCCGGCCGTTCACTGACCAGCTCCAGGTCAAAGCGAAAGGGTTGGCTGATGGCTTCCTTGCCCGTGAACTCAAGGACTTTGAGGTCAAACAGGGCGCCTTCGACGGTCAACGTGAAACGCGGTTGATTGGCAGGCGCGAACATCCGATGTCTCTCTGCAGATTGAGGGCGGGCGATTCTGCATGAGGGGCAAGGGGTGCAGGTTGGGTGACTGAAAAATCAGATTTCCCCTACTTGAAACTTCGATCTCCCCTTCAAGAATTGGCGCATTCGACTACAGACTTTGCCTTCAGAAAAATCGCAGGCAAAAAAAACGGCCCGCTTCCTGGTAGGAAACGGGCCGCTTTCTGGTGAGCCTCAGCTCATTTCCATCACTTGTTCAGATGGAAATCCTTCTCGGCCGCTTCAAAGCGCTGAACCATGCCGGCGCTCGGCTGGCCCATCAGGCTGACGAAGTAGATCGCCAGGCTGGCGAAGATGAAGCCAGGGATGATTTCGTACAGACCCAGCAGTTCGAAATGCTTCCACACGATCACGGTGATCGCGCCGACCAGGATGCCCGCCAGTGCGCCGTCACGGGTCATCTTTTTCCAGATCACCGAGATCAGCACCACAGGACCGAAGGCCGCACCGAAACCAGCCCAGGCGTAGGACACCAGACCCAGCACGCGGTTTTCCGGGTTGGCAGCCAGGGCGATAGCAACCAGCGCAACCAGCAGCACCATGGCGCGACCAACCCATACCAGCTCCACTTGCGAAGCGGATTTACGCAGGAAAGCCTTGTAGAAGTCTTCGGTCAGGGCGCTCGAGCACACCAGCAACTGACAGCTCAGGGTGCTCATTACTGCCGCGAGAATCGCCGACAACAGCACGCCTGCAATCCACGGGTTAAAGAGGATTTTCGCCAGTTCAATGAACACGCGCTCGTGGTTTTCGGTCACTGGACCGGCCACTTCCGGGTGCGCCGAGAAGTAAGCGATACCGAAGAAGCCCACCGCCACGGTGCCGCCCAGGCACAGGATCATCCAGGTCATGGAGATGCGACGGGCGTTGGCGATGGATTTCACCGAATCAGCGGCCATGAAACGCGCCAGGATGTGCGGCTGACCGAAGTAGCCCAGACCCCAACCCATCAGCGAGATGATGCCGATGAAAGTGGTGCCCTTGAGCATGTCGAAGTTGCTCGGGTCCTGCGCTTCGATCGCCAGGAACGTGGTGTCGACGCCGCCGGTGGCCAGCAGCACGATGATCGGCGTCAGCAGCAGGGCGAAGATCATCAGGGTTGCCTGTACGGTATCGGTCCAGCTGACTGCGAGGAAACCGCCGACGAAGGTGTAGGCGATCGTCGCCGCAGCACCGGCCCACAGCGCGGTCTCGTAGGACATGCCGAAAGTGCTTTCGAACAGACGGGCACCGGCCACGATGCCGGATGCGCAGTAGATGGTGAAGAACACCAGAATCACTACCGCCGAAATGATGCGCAGCAGACCGCTCTTGTCTTCGAAACGGCTGGAGAAGTAGTCCGGCAGAGTCAGTGCATCGCCGTTGTGCTCGGTCTGAACACGCAGACGACCGGCGACGAACAGCCAGTTCAGGTAGGCACCGACGATCAGGCCGATGGCGATCCAGCTTTCGGACAGGCCAGACATGTAGATGGCGCCCGGCAGGCCCATCAGCAACCAGCCGCTCATGTCGGAAGCGCCGGCGGACAATGCCGTCACCACGCTGCCCAGGCTGCGGCCGCCCAGAATATAGTCAGAAAGGTTATTGGTGGAGCGATAGGCCATGAAGCCGATCAGCACCATTGCTGCGATGTAGATCACGAACGTGATCAGGGTTGGATTGCTTGCGCTCATTACGTACGTGCCCTGGCTTTGTTTTTATGTAGCGGCGGCGGTTGCACCGTTTGCAGACTGACGCCTGACAGACGAATCGCACGGCCGCGCATTTATGACCAATGTTTCCCCAGGAAAGCCATTGGCCGGTGCACCGGGTTTCCCCGGTTGCACCTTGGGCGCGAATCCTATGCAACAAAGCAAAACAGGTGCAACCAGTTTCTTGGGAATTAGTTGCACCCAGTCGGATTTATCTTACGGAAGTGGCTTTTTGCTCCTTTTTAACGCAGTCGCAGAGCTTTTCTAGAAGCAAAAGCACCAAGCAAGAGCAGCACTTTCGTACCAGAAATTATTTCCTGACGAGCTGCAGAATATTCCGACAAAAAAGGGTTGCACCCGGTTGCACCTGTTTCGGCTCGCGGCTAATCTTGCCGCCAGCTGTTGTCGCGCAACTGCGGCACCTATGAGGATAAAAATATGGCTACCACCACCCTTGGGGTCAAACTTGACGACCCGACCCGCGAACGCCTGAAGGCCGCCGCAACCTCGATTGATCGCACACCGCACTGGCTGATCAAGCAGGCAATTTTCAATTACCTGGAAAAACTCGAGGGTGGTGCAACCCTGACCGAGCTGAACGGTTTGACCGCCAAGGACGCCGACGACGCGGGCGAAGTCCACACCGATCACGCTCACCAATGCTTCCTCGAATTCGCCGAAAGCATCCTGCCGCAGTCGGTGCTGCGCGCCTCGATCACCGCCGCTTACCGTCGCCCTGAACCGGAAGTGGTACCGATGCTGATCGAGCAGGCTCGCCTGCCGGCGCCGATGGCCGAAGCCACCAACAAACTCGCCGCAACCATCGCGGAAAAACTGCGTAACCAGAAGAGTGCCGGCGGTCGTGCAGGCATTGTTCAGGGCCTGCTGCAGGAATTCTCCCTGTCGTCCCAGGAAGGCGTGGCGCTGATGTGCCTGGCCGAAGCGCTGCTGCGTATCCCGGACAAGGGGACTCGCGATGCGCTGATCCGCGACAAGATCAGCACCGGCAACTGGCAGCCGCACCTGGGCAACAGCCCGTCGCTGTTCGTCAACGCGGCGACCTGGGGCCTGCTGCTGACCGGCAAACTGGTTTCCACTCACAACGAAGCCGGCCTGACTTCGTCCCTGAGCCGCATCATCGGCAAGAGCGGCGAGCCGATGATCCGCAAGGGCGTCGACATGGCCATGCGCCTGATGGGCGAGCAGTTCGTGACCGGCGAAACCATCGCCGAAGCCCTGGCCAATGCGAGCAAGTTCGAAGCCAAAGGCTTCCGCTATTCCTACGACATGCTCGGTGAAGCGGCGCTGACCGAACACGACGCCCAGAAGTACCTGGCCTCGTACGAACAAGCCATTCACTCGATCGGCAAAGCGTCCCACGGCCGCGGGATTTATGAAGGCCCGGGCATCTCGATCAAGCTGTCGGCCCTGCACCCGCGTTACAGCCGCGCCCAGTACGAGCGCGTAATGGACGAGCTGTACCCGCGCCTGCTGTCGCTGACCCTGCTGGCCAAGCAATACGACATCGGCCTGAACATCGACGCCGAAGAAGCCGACCGCCTGGAGCTGTCGCTGGATCTGCTCGAGCGCCTGTGCTTCGAGCCGCAACTGACCGGCTGGAACGGCATCGGTTTCGTGATCCAGGCCTACCAGAAGCGTTGCCCGTACGTGATCGACTATGTGATCGACCTGGCTCGCCGCAGCCGTCATCGCCTGATGATCCGTCTGGTGAAAGGCGCGTACTGGGACAGCGAAATCAAGCGCGCTCAGGTCGAAGGCCTGGAAGGCTATCCGGTCTACACCCGCAAGGTGTACACCGACGTTTCCTACATCGCCTGCGCCCGCAAACTGCTGTCGGTGCCGGAAGTCATCTACCCGCAATTCGCCACGCACAACGCCCACACCCTGTCGGCGATTTATCACATTGCCGGTCAGAACTATTATCCGGGCCAGTACGAGTTCCAGTGCCTGCACGGCATGGGCGAACCGTTGTACGAGCAGGTTGTAGGCAAAGTCTCCGAAGGCAAGCTGAACCGTCCATGCCGTGTGTACGCTCCGGTCGGCACCCACGAAACCCTGCTGGCGTACCTCGTACGTCGTCTGCTGGAAAACGGCGCCAACACCTCGTTCGTCAACCGCATCGCCGACCAGTCGATTTCGATTCAGGAACTGGTCGCCGATCCGGTTGCACAGATCGAGCAGATGGCGACCGTGGAAGGTGGTTTCGGCCTGCCGCACCCGCGCATTCCGCTGCCGCGTGACCTGTACGGTTCCGAGCGTGCCAACTCTGCCGGCATCGACATGGCCAACGAACATCGTCTGGCTTCGCTGTCCTGTGCCCTGCTGGCGACCGCGCACAACAACTGGAAAGCTGCGCCGATGCTCGGTTGCGCCTCCAGCAACGAAGCGCCGGCACCGGTGCTGAACCCGTCCGATCTGCGTGACGTGGTCGGCCATGTGCAGGAAGCCACGGTCGAAGACGTCGACAACGCAATCCAATGCGCCCTGAACGCCGCACCGATCTGGCAGGCCACCCCGCCGGCCGAACGTGCCGCGATTCTGGAACGTGCCGCTGATTTGATGGAAGGCGAGATCCAGCCGCTGATGGGCCTGCTGGCCCGCGAAGCCGGCAAGACCTTCGCCAACGCCATCGCCGAAGTCCGCGAAGCCGTCGACTTCCTGCGTTACTACGCGGTGCAGGCACGCAACGACTTCAGCAACGACGCCCACCGCCCACTGGGCCCGGTGGTCTGCATCAGCCCGTGGAACTTCCCGCTGGCGATCTTCAGCGGTCAGGTCGCCGCCGCACTGGCCGCCGGTAACCCGGTGCTGGCCAAACCGGCCGAACAGACTCCGCTGGTCGCCGCACAAGCCGTGCGTCTGATGCTCGAAGCCGGGATTCCGGAAGGCGTGCTGCAACTGCTGCCGGGTCGCGGTGAAACCGTCGGCGCCGGTCTGGTGGGCGATGAGCGCGTCAAAGGCGTGATGTTCACCGGCTCCACCGAAGTCGCCCGCCTGCTGCAACGCAACATCGCCGGCCGCCTCGACAACCAAGGCCGTCCAATTCCGCTGATCGCCGAAACTGGCGGCCAGAACGCGATGATCGTCGACTCTTCGGCACTGACCGAACAGGTGGTGATCGACGTGGTGTCGTCGGCCTTCGACAGCGCCGGTCAGCGTTGCTCGGCCCTGCGTGTTCTGTGCTTGCAGGAAGATTCCGCTGATCGCGTCATCGAAATGCTCAAAGGCGCGATGGCTGAAAGCCGTCTCGGCAACCCGGAGCGCCTGTCCGTGGACATCGGCCCGGTGATCGACGCCGAAGCCAAGGCTGGTATCGAGAAGCACATCCAGGGCATGCGCGACAAAGGTCGCAACGTGTACCAGGTGGCCATCGCCGATACCGAAGAAGTGAAACGTGGCACCTTCGTGATGCCGACCCTGATCGAGCTGGAAAGCTTCGACGAGCTGCAACGCGAGATCTTCGGCCCGGTGCTGCACGTGGTGCGCTACAAGCGTAAAGAGATCGACCAGTTGATCGCCCAGATCAACGCCTCCGGTTACGGCCTGACCCTCGGCGTGCACACCCGCATCGACGAGACCATCGCCAAGGTGATCGACAACGTCAACGCCGGCAACGTCTACGTCAACCGCAACATCGTCGGTGCCGTGGTCGGCGTCCAGCCGTTCGGTGGTGAAGGCCTGTCGGGTACTGGCCCGAAAGCCGGTGGCCCGCTGTACCTGTACCGTCTGCTGTCGACGCGTCCTACCGATGCCATCGAACAATCCTTCGCTCGCGGTGATGCTGCCGTGGCACCGGACGTTCGTCTGCGCGACGCCATGAGCAAACCGCTGACCGCCCTGAAAGCCTGGGCCGACAGCAATAAGTTCGCCGACCTGAGCACCCTGTGCGTGCAGTACGCGGCGCAGTCGCAAAGCGGTATCACCCGCGTACTGGCCGGCCCGACCGGCGAGAAGAACAGCTACGCGATCCTGCCGCGCGAGCACGTGCTGTGCCTGGCTGACATCGAAGGTGATCTGCTGACCCAACTCGCGGCGGTACTGGCGGTGGGCGGTTCGGCGGTCTGGCCGGAATCCGACACCAGCAAGGCATTGTTCGCACGCCTGCCGAAGGAGATTCAGGCGCGGATCAAACTGGTTTCCGACTGGAACAAGGACGACGTGGTGTTCGATGCGGTTCTGCATCACGGCCACTCCGACCAGTTGCGTGCGGTCTGCCAGCAGATCGCCAAACGTGCTGGCGCCATTGTTGGAGTCCAGGGTCTGTCCCAGGGCGAGACCAACATTGCGCTGGAGCGTCTGGTGATCGAGCGCGCGTTGAGCGTCAACACTGCGGCAGCGGGCGGTAACGCCAGCCTGATGACCATCGGATAAAAGCAGCTGCAAGCTTCGAGCGACAAGCTGCAAGTAAAAGCAAACTGCTCTTACTTGCGGCTTGAAGCTTGTAACTTGTGCCGCCCCATCACCCTTATCTATCTTCCTTTCCCCTTTTTATAAGCCTCCCTAGACTGCGGCATACTTTATTTAAGGTAGGCCGCCATGTCCGAGACGCTGCTCAGTTCCCGCAATCTGGCTTTCGAGCTGTACGAAGTCCTCGATGCCGAGGGCCTGACCCGGCGCGAGCGATTTGCCGAGCACAACCGCGAAACCTTCGACGCCGCCATCGGCACGGCACGCAACATTGCCGAGAAGTACTTCGCACCGCACAACCGCAAGGGCGACGAAAACGAGCCGCGCTACGAGAACGGTCAGGCGATTCTGATTCCCGAGGTGAAACCGGCGGTGGATGCCTTCCTCGAGGCTGGATTCCTCAACGCGGCGCGCAGTTTCGACGCTGGCGGCATGCAACTTCCTACACTGCTGTCCCAGGCCTGCTTCGCTCACTTTCAGTCAGCGAACGCGGCTTCTACTTCCTATCCGTTCCTGACCATGGGCGCGGCCAACCTGATCGAAAGTTTCGGCACCGAAGAGCAGAAGCAACGTTTCCTGCAACCGATGATCGACGGCCGCTTCTTCGGCACCATGGCCCTGACCGAACCCCATGCCGGGTCGTCGCTGTCGGATATTCGTACACGTGCAGAGCCTGCGTCCGACGGCACCTATCGCCTCAAGGGCAACAAGATCTTCATTTCCGGCGGCGATCACCCACTCTCGGAAAACATCGTGCACATGGTGCTGGCCAAACTGCCGGACGCGCCGGCCGGGGTGAAGGGTATTTCGCTGTTTATCGTGCCCAAATTCCTGGTCAACGATGACGGCAGTCTCGGCAAACGCAACGACGTGTTGCTGGCCGGGCTGTTCCACAAGATGGGCTGGCGCGGCACGACGTCCACCGCGCTGAACTTCGGCGATAACGGCGAGTGCGTCGGCTATCTGGTAAGCAAGCCGCATCACGGCTTGAGCTACATGTTCCAGATGATGAACGAGGCGCGGATCGGTGTCGGCATGGGCGCGGTGATGCTCGGTTACGCCGGTTACCTGTACTCGCTGGAATACGCCCGCGAACGGCCGCAGGGTCGGGTGCCGGACAGCAAGGACCCGACGACGGCGCCGGTGGCGATCATTCAGCACGCGGACGTCAGACGCATGCTGCTGACACAGAAATCCTACGTTGAAGGGGCGTTCGATCTCGGTCTGTATGCGGCGCGCCTGTTCGATGACACCACCACGCTGGAGACCGAAGCCGAGCGCAAACAGGCGCATGAACTGCTGGATTTGCTGACGCCGATCGTCAAATCCTGGCCGTCCGAGTTCTGCCTGAAGGCCAACGAACTGGCGATCCAGATTCTCGGCGGCCACGGTTACACCCGCGAATACCCGGTGGAGCAGTACTACCGCGACAATCGCCTGAACCCGATCCACGAAGGCACTCACGGCATTCAGTCGCTGGACTTGCTGGGACGCAAACTGGCGCAGAACGGTGGTGCCGGGCTCAAGCAACTGATTCGCCTGATCGCCAACACCGCCGAGCGCGCAGTCGCGTACGAATCGTTGACCGCACTGCGTGAGCCGTTGGAGAAACTGGTCGCGCGCCTGCAGACGGTGACCATCGGTCTGCTGACCGACCTGGCTCAGGGCAAGGTCAACAGCAGTCTGGCGAATTCGGCGCTGTACCTGAAGGTATTCGGGCATGCAGTGATAGGCTGGCGCTGGCTGGAGCAGGCGATTCGGGCCGAGGAAGGGTTGGCCAAGGGGAATGTGGCGGATGCCGACTTCTATAAGGGCAAGTTGCAGGCGGCGCGTTATTTTCTGACGTGGGAAGTGCCGGGGTGCCAGCATGAGCTGGCGTTGCTGGAGGCGCGGGATGATACGTGTCTGGTAATGCAGGATGCGTGGTTCTAAAGCCGGCCCTCACCCCAACCCTCCCGAAACGTCGGACCGCCCGGAGGGAGAGGGAGCCGACCGAGGTGTCTTGCGCGTTACATCGACCTGAACCA